>JAGCFO010000004.1 GCA_017650105.1 Bacteroidaceae bacterium
CTCATCCACCACTCCGACCGCGGCGTGCAGTACTGCTGCGACATGTACGTGGAGGAACTGCAGAGGCACGACATACAGATATCGATGACGGAGGACTACAAGCCCACCGACAACGCCGTCGCAGAGCGCGTGAACGAGACCATCAAGTACGAGAGCGTCTACCGCCAGGAAAGGCGCTTCGCGAATTACGGGGAAGCCCTGGAAGCAGTACGGCGCTTCATCGGGTTCTACAACAGCAGGCGACCTCACTACAGCATCGGGCTGCAGACGCCCGACGACGTACACGGGCAGACCGGACAGCAGAGAAGGATGTGGAAGAACAAAATTTATCCCGGCAATGAGCAGAGTTTGCAGATTAATCAATAACTTTGCCGCCGGCAAGTTTCCCGGTTGTCAACCTTTTCAGGAAAATGTCAACCTTTTCAGGAAAGGTGTCAACCATTTCAGGAAAGTGTCAACTGAACCAGGAAAACAAGTGTCAACCACTTCAGGAAAAAGCAAAAAAACTGTCAACCAAAATCAGGAAAAGACATTTACGTGTGACGTGTGACAAATGTGCGCGGTGTTACACGAAAAAGTATTTTGCTCAAAGGAAAAAATCTTCTCCTTTCTTCATCCGGCGAGATGTAGAAAGAAGCGAACACGCTTCTTTGATAATCGAAAAATCGGATAATCAAATGATCAGATTTTTTGAACACAGATTGCTTGGTTTACACGGATATGATTTTCAAGAAAAACAGGAAAAACCCTTTCATCCATTTCTGAGCTATCGCTCTCCGTGCGCCGCTGGTGCTGCCTGCCGTAAACAAGATTCTGCCATTCATCCCCACCGACACACAGGCATTGCATGCCTCGCGAAATCGATGCAAGAAAAACCGAAAAAACCTGATGCCAACCGCATGGGGTTTTTCAGCGCAGCGGGGTTTTTCTTCCCGGAAGCGTTACCGTCCGAAGGAAGCCGGGATGTCGGAGTGAAGAGGGGGTAAGTGCACTTACATCCAGTTTCACGCTGGCAGCACGGACAGGAGAACGAAGATCTCCACGCTTTCGGGAAGGGTTTTCTGGGTTTTTGTTATTCGATAATTTGATCATCTGATCATCTGATTATTTCGGGAGGGGCTGCTCAGGGCGTTCCTAAGTACTGCGTGATGGTGCGCACTTGGCGGGGTGTGAAGTGACGTTGTACAGAGGTGTACCCCTGCGCGCGTAAATCGCGAGCGAGAGGCTTGCAGAGCTCCAGCTCGTGGCGCAGGGCGCGCCAGGCGGAGGTGGAGGTGTAGGTGGGATAATAGAGCTGTGCCAGCTCGGTGCGCCCGTAGGTGCGCACTTCGAAGGGCTTGTCGAGGTAGATGTCGGAGTATTCCATAGTGATGTGGTTTGTGTTAGGTTTTACTCCGTAAAGGTACGAAATTTTCCCGACATGGGCAAGAAAAAAGTGCGAAAAAATGAGAAAAATTTTACCCTCCAACGCGGTGTGTTTCAGTGCGTTGGAGGGGATGTGAAAACTTTTTTCAAAAATAACATACAGTAACAGTCCGTAACATTCACGCGGGTGGAGCGGATGTTGTAAATTTGCCTTGTCTAAGAGCAAGACAAGGCTTCATCCGTCACGACTCACCATAGCTCATGCTAGCAAAGCTCTGGCTTCGCTGCTCCGGATGTTGTCAGTGTCTTAGGGCAAGCGCAGGCGCCGGCGCGTCACCCCGCAGACAGAATAGGATGCCCCATCCCTCAGCCCGGGAGCAATGCAAGTCCCTCCCCCCTCGGGACGCAGAAAGGCAAGGCAGTCCGCATCGTTCTTTGACATACTTCTACGGACAATCGGAAAGGCAGAGAAGGGCCCTTTTCGGAGCGCTCTTACTTCGCCCTCACGGGACGAATCTGCATGCCGTAGCTGCGAGCCATGTTGCTCACGGTGATGTAATTCCCATAATTGTTGCTATAGGTAAACTCCAAATTATATGCATTGGATGGCGCGTCTGTTCGGAGCGTGCTCGACCAATAATAGCCGGCGCTGCCAATTTGAAGATAGTCGCTCCAACGGGCGCCCAAAATCGGGAGGAAGATGGAGTTGGAGTTCACCTTGCTGGCAACGGTAAAGCCCCCCTGGCCGTTCAGTGTGGTATACGTCCACTCGCACTCATCGACCAATTCCTGCATCTGCTCTCTGGTGGGTATCTTCCAGCCCTTGCCCCACTTGGCAGTAGCCACGTCGTCAACGGATTCCAGCTCGGTCAGGTCGTCGGTGTACCCGGCGATGCCGTACGAACTGTCGCTGCAGTATTTTTTTATCCCGACCCATCGATCGCCAACTATGTCCCCGTTGCAATACTTGTAGTCGGCCCAGTAGTACATGTTGTCGGGATGTGTGGCAGTCTCGCCCCATGCGTAATAGAAGTTCCCGAACTCCTCGGGCTGTGTGGCACCTATGTTGCACGTTGCCCACAGCGTGCCGCTGGTGAGCCCGAGGTTGACGAAGTCGTGGTTTTCGACGACGATGTTGTCGCCCGAGATATACTGCTCGGATGTGTTGCCGAGGATGGTGCTCACCAGCTCGGTGATGTCGGAGACGTTAAGAACGCCGTCGCCGTTCATGTCGCCCACGAGGAGCTGTGCGCGCGCACCAGTTGCCACGAGGGCAAGCATAAGGAAGGAAAAGAAAGTCTTTTTCATAGTTGTATGGTTGGTTAAATGATTGAAAAGTCGGGTTTTCACGATGGCTTAGCAGTGCATGCCAATCGCGCGGCAAAGAAAAGGAACAGAATGAATATCTGCAACAATCGGATGGAAAACCTTCAAAATAACGACCCTCGCTCCCGCACCAGCGCGAGCACCTTTATAAGAGAGCCGCAGGGAGGGGCCTGACGGGCGCAGAAGAGCAGAGCGAATTTTGTGCGGAAGAATTGGGCGATTTGTTTGGATGATAAGAGAAAAATGTATATCTTTGCACGGATATTCGGATTAGTCCGCCCGGGCGGGCATCGGACAAGACGAATGAGTGAAAAAGAAGATAGTGTTAACAACAAAATATCTCATCCAAAAAAAGACTAAAGTATGAAAATTGAGAAAATTCATGCACGTGAGATTCTGGATTCACGTGGTAATCCGACCGTAGAGGTTGACGTAACGTTGGAAAATGGTGTTATGGGCCGCGCTGCCGTTCCCTCGGGCGCATCGACCGGCGAGAACGAGGCATTGGAGCTTCGCGACGGCGACAAGAGCCGCTATCTGGGCAAGGGCACACAGAAGGCCGTTGAGAACGTGAACACCATCATCGCTCCCCACCTGGAGGGCATGGACGTGTTCTTGCAGCGTGCCATCGACGAGCGCATGCTCGCCCTCGACGGCACCCCCACCAAGTCGAAGCTGGGCGCCAACGCCATCCTGGGCGTGTCGCTGGCTGTGGCTCAGGCTGCTGCCAAGGCTCTGGGCATGCCTCTCTATCGCTACATCGGCGGTGCCAACGCCTACGTGCTGCCCGTGCCTATGATGAACATCATCAACGGCGGTGCACACTCCGACGCTCCCATCGCATTCCAGGAGTTCATGATCCGTCCCGTGGGCGCTCCCACGCTGAAGGAGGCTGTACGCTGGGGTGCCGAGGTATTCCACAACCTCGCCAAGCTGCTGAAGAAGCGCGGCCTCTCCACCGCTGTAGGTGACGAAGGCGGCTTCGCTCCTGCCCTCAACGGCATCGAGGACGCTCTGCAGATTATCTGCGATGCCATCACGGCTGCCGGCTACGTGCCAGGAAAGGACGTGAAGATTGCTATGGACTGCGCTGCCAGCGAGTTTGCTACCTGCGAGAACGGCGAGTGGTACTACGACTATCGCCAGCTGAAGGACGGCAAGAAGAAAGATCCTAACGGCAAGAAGCTGACTGCCGCTGAGCAGATCGACTTCCTGGAGCACCTCATCACCACCTATCCTATCGACAGCATCGAGGACGGTCTGGACGAGAACGACTGGGAGAACTGGGTGAAGCTGACACAGCGCATTGGCGACCGTTGCCAGCTGGTGGGCGACGACCTGTTCGTTACCAACGTGAAGTTCCTCCAGAAGGGTATCGCTATGGGTGCCGGCAACAGCATCCTCATCAAGGTGAACCAGATCGGCTCACTCTCTGAGACGCTCGACGCCATCGAGATGGCACACCGTCACGGCTACACCACCGTCACCTCTCACCGCTCAGGCGAGACGGAGGACACCACCATCGCCGACATCGCCGTTGCTACCAACAGCGGACAGATCAAGACGGGTTCGCTGAGCCGCACCGACCGTATGGCCAAGTACAACCAGCTCATCCGCATCGAGGAAGAGCTCGGCAGCGTGGCACGCTACGGCTACAAGCGCGTGAAGTAACAAAGCCCCTGCTGCCGCGCCGAGCCTGAGCGACTCGCGCGGCGCGGCACTCACGGAGTGTGAAAAAAGGGAAGTCCACTGCCCCCTTGAGGGCGGTGGACTTCTGTGTTATTATCTTCTGAGGGGGCTCAGAGTTGTTTTTGCTATGCGCAGATTTTCAACGAGAGCAGCAGTACAGTGAAAACCGATTACCTTTGAGGCAGCCGTTTGGTGAAAACCGATTACCTCTGAAGGCAACTGTTAGGTTAGAACAGATTATCTCTGAAGACAACTACTTGCCGTGGGCTATTTCTCGCTGGCTCCCCCAGAAGACGATGCGCCACTTGCAGGCGCAGGCTCTGCAGCGGGTGCCTCCTGCGCTGCGGAGAGTTCGTCGGACTGCGGGAATGCTTTCTCGGGCTTTGCAGGAGATTCCTCGGACAATGCAGCAGCTTCCTCGGGCTCAGGGGAAGGCAGGGCTTCGGGTTCTTCAGGCTTGGCAGGGGCGTTGAGCTCGGGGTAGGAGATGCGCGTGTGGTAGACGGTGCGCAGCTTCTCCTTGAAGACAGCCTTCACGCTCTGAATGTCGCGGAAGGTGATGGGGCAGTTGGCAAAGTGTCCCTCCTGCATCTGCGTGTCGACGATGCGGTCGACAAGCTGGTTGATAGACTCCTCGGTGTACTCCTTGAGGCTTCGGCTGGCAGCCTCCACTGCATCGGCCATCATGAGGATGGCAGTCTCGGCAGTCGAAGGCTCGGGCCCGGGGTAGCTGAAGAGGGATTCGTCGACCTCCTCGCCCGGGTGGGCATTGCAGTAGGAGTTGTAGAAGTACTTGGCCTTGCTGGCGCCGTGATGCGTGGCTATGAACTGGCGTATGGCATCGGGCAGATGGTGCTTGTCGGCAAGCTTGAGTCCGTCGGCGACGTGGCGTATGATGATCTGCGCGCTCTGCTCGTAGGAGAGCCTGTCGTGGGGGTTGACGCCAGCCTGGTTCTCGGTGAAGAAGGCAGCGTTCTTCAGCTTGCCGATGTCGTGGTAGAGGGCTCCCGTACGCACCAGCTGGCTGTTGGCGCCTATCTCGTTGGCAGCGGCAGCAGCCAGGTTAGCCATCTGCATGGAGTGGTTGAAGGTGCCGGGGGCCTCCTCCGAGAGCTCGCGCAGGAGGGGCTTGTTGATGTTGGAGAGCTCGACGAGGGTGACGTTCGACGTGAAGCGGAAGAGCCGCTCGTAGAGGTAGAGGAGCGGGTAGGTGAAGAGGAGCAGGATGGCGTTGACAGCGAAATCGCGCGGCATGAGCAGGCTCAGGCTGCGTATGTCGTGCCCCGAGGCAAGCTCGTAGCCCAGCCATGTGATGAGGTAGACGCCGAGCACGATGAGTGCCGTGCGGAAGAGCTGCGAGCGCTCGGTAAGCTCGGTGAGGCTGTAGTTGGCAATGATGCCGGCAGCCAGCTGCAGCAGGATGAAGAGGTAGGGGTCGGGCAGTGAGAGCGAGCTGATGAGGATGATGACGATGTGGAGCATGGTGGCTGTGCGCGAGTCGAGGAACACGCGCACCATGATGGGCACCATCACGAAGGGCACCATCATGATGTATCGCCCGGGCACCAGCGAGCTGATGATGGAGAAGATGACAAGCTGTGAGGCAAGGAAGATGATGACGTTGGGCTTCTCGAGGTAGTCGCGCCGGTAGATGGAGAGATAGGCGATGAACACTGCCAGGAGGATGGCTACGAGGAGCGTCTGCCCAAGCAGCATATACTCGTTGCCGCTGACGGTGTTGCGGCTCGTCCACGTCTTGCGATAGGAGACGAGAGCCTGATAAGCCTCTTCGTCGACGATGTCGCCCGTGTCGATAATCTTCTGCCCGCTCAGGATGATGCCGCTGGTGAGGGGCACGGCATCGGCAGCATCGGCGCGTGCAGCCTCCGTCTTGGCTTCGTCGTAGAGCAGGTTGGGGGTGATGTAGTCGTTGATGTTGCAGCTCTGCAGCACGTAGCTGCCGTAGGAGGTGGTGTCGGTGTGCATGACAGCCTCGTAGGCCTGCTGCACGTTGTAGAACTGGCTGACGTCAGCCGGCGTGGAGGTGTTGCCCCTGATGACGTTGACAGAAGCTGTACTGTCGAGTCGCGCAAAGTCGGTGCTGCTGAGGATGCCGCGCTCGTAGACGGCCTGCAGCGACTCGGAGAGCTTGCGGTAGAGGTTGCGCGACATGATGGCAGAGAAGTAGCGCGTGTACTGCTTCTGCAGCGAGTCGCGCATGTTAGCGAAAGCCCTCTCGTCGAGGTTGTAGTAGGGAATCACTGCTGCCGATGCCTGCTCGCGCTCGGCACGCAGGGCTTCGTCGCTCTTCTCAATGGCAAAGTCCCAGTCGGCAGTGAGCTGCTCGTAGCGCCAAGGCTGGCCCTTGGAGAAGTCGTACTTGAAGGTTTTCTGCCGTGGGAGGAAGAAGAGTATGAGTATGGCCGACACGAGGGGTGCCAGCACCCACAGCGCGCGTTTGTAGAGGGTTTTGCTTTTCATGCGAAGGGTATTAAGATTGTCAGAAATCTGCTTTGGTGCAAAGAAAATAAAAAGAAGGGAAAAAGAAAAACGCAGAATAGAAAAATTTTTTTTATTTTTGCAGCGCTAAAACAAAAAAAGGTATGTCTGAAAGAAAAGTCAGGGTGCGTTTTGCCCCCAGTCCCACAGGGCCGTTGCACATCGGTGGAGTGCGCACGGCATTGTATAACTATCTGTTTGCGCGCCAGCATAGTGGCGACTTCGTGTTCCGCATCGAGGATACCGACAGCAACCGTTTCGTGCCGGGAGCCGAGGAATACATACTGGAGGCCTTCCAGTGGCTCGGCATCACGTTCGACGAGGGTGTGTCGTTCGGAGGCAGCTACGGGCCCTACCGGCAGAGCGAGCGCAGGGAGATATACAAGCAGTATGTGCAGCAGTTGTTGCAGGCGGGGAAGGCATACATCGCCTTCGACACTCCTGCCGAGCTGGAAGCTAAGCGTGCCGAGCAGCCCAACTTCCAGTACGATGCCCGCACGCGCCTTGAGATGCGCAACTCCCTCTCGCTGACGAAGGAGCAGGTGGAGGCTCTCATCGCTGAAGGATGCCAATATGTGGTGCGTTTCCTCGTGGAGCCTCACAGGGACGTCCACGTGCACGACCTTATACGAGGAGATGTGGTTATCAGCTCTGACGTGCTCGACGACAAGGTGCTCTACAAGAGTGCCGATGAACTGCCTACCTACCATCTGGCAAATATCGTCGACGATCATCTGATGGAGATAAGCCACGTGATACGAGGCGAGGAGTGGCTGCCCAGTGCTCCTCTTCACGTGCTGCTATACGAGGCTTTCGGGTGGACCGACACGATGCCTTGCTTCGCACACCTCCCCCTGCTGCTGAAGCCCGAGGGGAACGGCAAGCTGTCGAAGCGTGACGGTGACAGGCTCGGATTCCCCGTATTCCCCCTCGAGTGGCACGACCCGAAGACAGGCGAAGTGAGCTCGGGATACCGCGAGAAAGGCTATCTGCCCGAAGCCGTTGTCAACTTCCTTGCCTTGCTGGGCTGGAACCCTGGAAACGATCAGGAGGTGATGTCGATGGACGATATGGTGCGGCTTTTCGACCTGAGCCGATGCAGCAAGGCGGGTGCCCGCTTCGACTATAAGAAGATGATATGGTTCAATCATGAGTATATCCTCAACATGGACGACAGCGCAGTGGCCGAAGCATTCATGCCTATCCTGAAGGAACACGGAGTGGAGACGACTCCCGAGCGTGCAACGAAGGTGGTGTCGCTCATGAAAGGGCGCGTCAACTTCATCGAGGAGCTGTGGGAGCAGGCAAGCTACTTCTTTGAGGCTCCCGAGGCTTACGACGAGAAGTCGCTGAAGAAATGGTGGAAGGAAGAGGCACCCATGTATGTGTCGGAATTGTGCGATTTCATCGAGAAAAATCCCGTTTTCAACGGAGCAGAGCTGGAGCCTATGGTGATGGAGTGGATAGCCTCGAAGGAGTGGGGCGTAGGGAAGGTAATGAATGCTTTCCGCGTCACTCTTGTGGGAGCTGCCGTAGGTCCTCACATCTTTGAGCTTACAGATTTTCTGGGCAAGGAGGAGACGCTGCGCCGTGCACGTCGTGCGCTGGAAGTGCTGAAAGTGGAATAAGAAAAGTTCGTCTCTGTCAGAAAGAGACAGAGAAGGCAAGTTCTGTATGGTAGCCGTTGGTTTTAGGAACAACGGCTACATCGTTTTTGAACACCTTGTTGATAATCCTCTTTTCATAAGGCAGGAGCCACCAAGCCATACGTGCGCTCAGTATGCCCAAGCCAGCTCCTGCCAGCACATCGGTACACCAGTGGCGCTCGTTCCACACACGCATGAATCCCGTGCCTGCTGCCAGCGCGTAGGCTCCTACGGCAATCAGCGGATAGTCCTCCCCATACTCGAGTCGTGCCAGCTCAGCACCCATGAAGGCTGTGGCGGTGTGTCCCGAGGGAAAGGAGTTGAAGCTCTTGGGATGGGTATCGGGAGACAGCTCGCGGGGATTCCCGTAGAGGGCATACTCATCGTAGATGCCGGGGCGAGGGGAGACAACGGTGTACTTGATGCCATTCACCATAGCTGCCATCAGCGCATAGGAGGAGCCCAGAAGAAGCACTCGGTCGAGAATGGCATATTTCTCATCGGGCATGAGAAGATTCGTTATCAGCACTCCTGCGGCAGGCATATACTGCACATAGTCGTCGGCAGTGAGAGGGTTGCCGTTTAGCTCGCGTATATTGTCGCGCACATTTACCTTCCACGTTCTGACGGGCTCGTAGAGGCCTGAAACGCCTGCAGCGACAAGCACTCCGGGGACGATGAGCTGCTGAGCCTTGAAGGCGTGGGCATTGTTGATGGTGTCGTTCTGCCCCCTGACGCTTGTTACCGACAAGGGGAAGATGAGAAGAATGAGCAGAATTCGCTGAAAGAGGTTCATAGGCATACGGAAATTCTTAGAGAGCCTGCATCATCTGAAGGCGTTTGTAGTATCCACCCAGCGCAAGCAGTTCTTCGTGCGTGCCTCGCTCAACAATCTCCCCCTCGTACATCACGCAAATCTCATCGGCGTGGCGTATGGTGCTCAGACGGTGGGCGATAGCGATAGTGGTGCGCGATGCCATGAGGCGCTCAAGGGCTTCCTGCACCAGTCGCTCGCTCTCGGTGTCGAGGGCGCTGGTAGCTTCGTCGAGGATGAGGATGGGAGGATTCTTGAGCACGGCACGGGCTATGCTGATGCGCTGACGCTGCCCTCCCGACAGGAGGCATCCCCTATCCCCGATGATGGTGTCGTAGCCGTTGGGCATCTCCATGATGAAGTCGTGGGCATTGGCTGTCTTTGCTGCTTCGATGACTTGCTCCCTTGTGGCGTCGTCGACGCCGAAGGTGATGTTGTTATAGAAGGTATCGTTGAAGAGGATGGCTTCTTGGTTGACGTTGCCGATGAGAGAGCGCAAGTCGTGGAGGGAGACGTTGCGTATGTCGATGCCGTCGATGGTGATTCTTCCCTCGCACACATCGTGGAAGCGCGGCACGAGATCCACGAGCGTCGATTTGCCCGAGCCGCTCTGCCCCACAAGGGCTATGGTCTTCCCCTTAGGCAGCTGCAGACAGATATCCTTGAGCACAGGGCGTCCCTCGGTGTAGCTGAAGCCTACATGCTCGAAGGTTATCCCCTCGCGGAAGGAAGCTACGGGCTTGGGATTATCGATTTCGCGTATGGTGTTTTCGGCAAGGAGAATCTTCTGCACCCGCTCCCAGCAGCCAAGCCCTATGGGGATGTTGTAGTAGGCCTTGGAGAGGTCCTTGATGGGATTGATGATATTGTAGAGCATGATGAGGTAGTAGATGAATAGGCTGGCATCCATGCTCGACTTGTTGCCTAAGATGATGAAGCCTCCTGCCCACAGGACGATGACGATGAGCGCCGTGCCCATGAATTCGCTTACCGGATGGGCGCTAGCCTGACGCACCGACATGTGTACCATCGAGTTGCGATAGCTGTTGTTGACGTTGCGGAAACGGGTCGACATCTTGTTCTCGGCGATGAATGCCTTGATGATGCGCAGCCCTCCGAGCGTCTCGTCGAGCTGTGCCAGCAGCTGTCCCCAGAATGTCTGCGTCTCCTTCGACTTACGCTTCAGCTTGCGGCTTATGAGCCCCATCACCCAGGCTATCAGTGGGCTTACAATGAGCACGAAGAGCGTCAGCTTCCAGTTGACGGCAAAGAGGGTAAGCAGGGTGATGACGATAGCGATAGGGTTTTTGATGAGCATATCGAGGGAGTTGGAGAAGCATGTTTCCAAGCCCGAGATGTCGCTGCTCATACGGCTGATGATGTCGCCCTTGCGCTCCTCGCTGAAGAACTGCAGCGGAAGGTGGAGCACCTTGTCGTAAACCTGCTGCCGCATGTCGCGCACCACTCCCGTGCGAAGGGGGATGAGCGTGGCAGAAGAGCCGAAGTAGCAGGCTGTCTTGAGGAAAGTCATGATAATGAGCAGCAAGCCCGACATGATGAGCACCCACAGGGCTCCCTTCTCGTCGATGAGGGTGTTCATGTACCAGTAGAAGTTGTTCTTTGCCGCATCCACGATGTTGGTGCTGTCCCAAGGCATGAATTCGTAGACTTGGCTGCTAACCTTGAACAGCGTCTGCAGGATGGGGATGATGAGGGCAAAGGAGAAGACGTTCAGGATCTGCGCAAGAACGTTGAGCAGCAGGTTCCAGAACAGATAGCTTCGGTAGGGAGGAACATATTGACGTACGAGCCGTAGGAATTGCTTTATCATAGGGATGAGTGTGTGTGAATCTAAAAGGAAGGAAAATGATTATCTGTTGCGATAGAGCGTGCCATCTTCCTTGAGAGCCCACTTCCAGCGGTTGTGAGTCCAGAGGTAATACTGCGGGGCACGGTTTATGGTTTTCTCCAGAAGGCGCATAAACTGCTTGCTGACGGAGAAGCTCTCCTCGGGCTTTGGCTCGATGAGGCTGAGGTGTATCTCGTAGTACCCTCGGCGCACCACCTTCATGTCGACGTAGACGTAGTGAGCATCCAGGCGCTCTCCTATTCGCTCGCTTCCCACGATGATGGCTGTGGGCTGATGCAGAAATTCTATCCACTCCCTGTGCTGGCTCTTCGGGGGGCGCTGATCGGCAATCAGCCCCAGCAAGTCGTGCTTCCCTTCGGCATGTCGGCGCAGCATGGTGCGCGCTGTCTCTTCCTGCGGGATGCCTGTGGCTTGAAAACGCCCCCTCAGACGCAGCATCAGCCTATCCATCACCTTATCGGAGAGCGGATGGTACACTTGGCAAATGTTGAGCCCGGGCTGGTTGAGGAGCGTGAAGGAGAGGACATACTCCCAGTTGGCGTAGTGCCCGAGATAGGTGAAGATGGGTTTCCTGTCGGTGCAGAGCCCGTAGATGAGTTCGGGGTTGGTGAAGTGAACCCTCCGGCGCAGTTCATCGTCGCTGATGTGCAGAAGCTTGACGGTTTCCATCAGTATGCTGCCGAAATGGCGGTAGAACCGGCGTTCGATGCTCTTTATCTCGCTGAGCGACTTTTCGGGAAACGATGCCGTGAGGTTGGCCCGAACCGTTTTCCGGCGATAGCGCACGACGTGATAGACGAGGGGCATCAGCATGTCGCTGACAACGTAGAGAGCCCGCAGAGGCAGATGTGCCAGAGCGGAAAGGCAGAAACGTGTCAGCGCAAACCGGATGTTCATAGGGGGGATGTCAGTTTTTTCTTTCTTCTCCTTTTGTTATGCTTTCTTCATCTCGCCGGCTTCTTTCTTCATACGGCGATATGCTTTCTTCATATCGCGCGCTTCCTTCTTCATCTCGCCGGCTTCCTTCTTCATATCGCCGTATCACTTCTTTTCCTGTTCCTCCTCGTTTTTGAACCACGAGGCGTACATCAGGTAGCCGTCGGCTATCTTATGGTTCACTTCCGTGCTTTGCTCGGGGCTCACTTTCTTGATGAACCGGGCAGGCACGCCTCCCCATATCTCGTTGGGCCCGATAATCGTGCCTTTCAGCACCAGAGCTCCCGCGGCAACGATGGCTCCTTCGCCTACCACAGCGCCGTCGAGCAGCGTGCTGCCCATACCGATGAGGGCGTAGTCTTTCACGCTTGCACCGTGAATCGTCACGTTGTGCCCCACGGAGACGTGGTCCCCGATTTCGATGGTTGACTTCTGATAGAGGGTGTGAAGGACGCTTCCGTCCTGGATGTTGACTCCATTCCCGATGCGAATCGAATTGACGTCGCCCCGCAGTACGGCATTGAACCAGATGCTGCAGTCGTTGCCCATCACGACGTCTCCCACAACGGTAGCGTTTTCTGCCAGATAGCAGTTTTCGCCTATCTGAGGCGTGAAGCCTCGTACGGATTTTATGAGTGCCATTATTCGTTGAATTGATAATTTGCCGACGAAGATACAAGTTTTTTCTGGGAAAAGGAGGAATACTCGGGGTTTTTTGTGCGTTGGCTTTACCTTTTAAATAAAAAGCCGTACTTTTGCAGTCACTATGAGTGCGAAACAGAAGAAGATTTGTGCCCTGACGATGGTGAGGAACGACGAATACTTCCTCCGTCGGTGGATTGCCTATTATGGCAGCCAGCTGGGAGCATCGAACTTATACGTCTTCCTCGATGGGACAGATCAGCAGCTCGAAGGCTCCTATCCCGATGTGCACATCGAGGCTGTGCCGCACATCGAGGGAAACGTGCATGCTGCCGACAGGGGGCGCATCGACTTCCTTTCGGGCAAGGCAGCAGAGCTGCTTCGCTCATACGATTTGGCAATCGGCACCGACGGGGATGAATTTCTGGTTGTCGACCCTCTCCTGGGGCTGTCGTTGCCCGAATTCCTAAGTCAGCAGGAGATACGCACGTCGGTTTCTGCCCTAGGGGTGGATGTGGGGCAGCATCTGAAGGAAGAGAAAACCTTCGTCGATGACAAGCCCTTCCTGAGCCAGCGCCGCTATGCCTTGCTGTCGGACAGGTACTCAAAAGCTTCTGTCATCTCTCGCCCTGTGGCGTGGGGCTCGGGCTTCCACAGAGTGCGCCGACACAACTTCCACATCGCCAGAGGGCTCTTCCTGTTTCACTTCGGAAGTGCCGACTACGAAATGCTTCGCTCGCGTTTCTCCGACGAAACAAGGATGAAGAGCGGATGGGAGGCACATCTCAACCGGCGTGCACGCACAATCCACATCGTGAGTGAGGCAAAACCGAAGCCCTGGGACGAAACGGTGGAGAAAGTGCGTCGTCTGCAGAATTTCTTTCGTCAGCCCTATGCGTGGAACAAGCCTACGATGCTGCGCAGGAAGGTAGTGGTGGAGATTCCCGAGCGTTTTCAGTCAATCGTTTAGCCTATGAGCGAGCAGCCTTTTCCCATAGATGTCGTCATCAGCTGGGTTGACGGAGACGACCCTGCCTTCAAGGAGCGTCGCAAGCAATATCTGCCTGCGGGTGCCGATAAGCAAGACGACATAGCCGGAGCTACGCGCTATCGCTCGGTAGGTGAAATAGAGTATTGCGTTGCCTCCATCCGGCGCTTTGCACCCTGGGTGCGCAACATCTTCATCGTTACCGACAGGCAAGTGCCCGATTTGCAATTTTCGCCCATTTCATCGGTAAAAATTGTCGATCATACGGCTATTTTCTCGGGCTATGAACACTGTTTGCCCACCTTCAGTAGCAGAGCCATCGAAACGATGCTTTGGCGCATTCCCGGGCTGAGCGAGCACTTCATCTACTTCAATGATGACTGCGCGCTGATACGCTCGGTAACGCCCGAGTATTTCTTCCAAGAGGGGAAATCGGTATGCTATGCCCATTGGTTCAGCCTTCTTGTTGCCCGTCTGCTGCATGCCTTGAAGCCCAAGCGCAACGGGCACAAGCCTGTGGGATACAAAGACGGGCAAGTGAGGGCGGCAGCTGTTTTGGGCGAGCGCAGGCGTTTTATCTACCTTACTCATTCTCCCCTTGCCCTGCGACGCTCTGTCATGGAGACTTTTTATGCCGGGCATCCCGAGGTGATGGCGCAAAACATCCGCTATCGTTTCCGCCATCAGGATCAGTATAATCCGCAGGAACTCTACTACCTGCTGGCTCATCGGCAGGGCTTGTGTAAAGTGGTTTCCGCAAAGGGAAAAGTGCTCTACCTGAAGCCTCGCGGAGGAGAGGGCTATGTGGAGAAAAAGCTTCTCAGGTTCGACTCTGAGCCCGGTGCTTTCTGCTGCTGCATCAATTCGCTTGACCAAGCTTCTGAAGCCGACAGGCAGAAAGTGAAGGAGTGGCTCGACAAAAAAATACTAAAAGCATAAAAATTCCTTTCTTTTGTTTGGCAAGTATGCCGCAATTCATTAAATTTGCAGTCCCAAAGAAAAAACAGATTTCAAAATCCTTAATACTACAACTATGAAGTTTCTCACAAATGAAAAACTGACCATCGTCGGAGCTGCCGGCATGATCGGTTCCAACATGGCTCAGACAGTCATGATGCTTGGACTTACCCCTAACCTTTGTCTTTACGATGTGTACGAGCCAGGCCTTTTGGGCGTTTTGGCAGAGATGAACCACTGTGCCTTCGAAGGCGCTAACATCACGGCTACCACCGACCCCGCTGTAGCCTTCAAGGATGCCAAGTACATCATCTCCTCAGGCGGTGCACCCCGTAAGGAAGGTATGACGCGCGAGGATCTGCTCAAGGGCAACTGCCAGATTGCAGAAGACTTCGGCAAGAACGTCAAGACCTACTGCCCCGATGTGAAGCACATCGTTGTTATCTTCAACCCCGCTGACCTTACCGGCTTGGTAGTGCTGCTCCACTCTGGCTTGAAGCCCGAGTGCGTCACCACCCTTGCAGCCCTTGACAGCACCCGTCTGCAGACGGCTCTGGCAAAGGAATTCGGCGTACAGCAGTGCAAGGTTACCGGCGCACACACCTACGGCGGACACGGCGAGCAGATGGCTGTCTTCGCATCGAGAGTGAAAATCGACGGCAAGCCCCTCTCCGAGATGGGCCTGAGCGCTGAGCGCTTCGCCGAAATCAAGCACGAGACCATCCAGGGCGGTAGCGCCATCATCAAGCTTCGCGGGCGCAGCTCATTCCAGAGCCCGGCTTACAACTCCGTGAAGATGATTGAGGCAGCTATGGGCGGCGAACCCTTCACCCTTCCTGCTGGCACCTACGTCAACAGCGGCAAGTATCACAACGTGATGATGGCGATGCCTACCGTTATCGACGCAACGGGCGTGCACTTCACCGACGTTGTGGGCACAGCCGAAGAGCTGGCAGCGCTTGACGCCTCCTACGAGCACCTCTGCAAGATGCGCGACGAGATTATCGAGCTCGGCATCATTCCTCCCGTAGCAGAGTGGAAGAGCGTTAACCCCAATCTCTGATTTGCGTTAACACTTAAAAAAGCCAAATAGAAAGCCGCATTCTTTGGAATGCGACTTTTTTTTATTACGTTTGCAGTCAGATTCTTTTCGGAGAAAAAAATTTGGAGAAGGAAGCGCGCGATATGAAGAAAGCATATCGCCGTATGAAGAAGGAATAATTTTTTTTCGAGAAGGAAAAAAAGTTTTTGGAGAAGGAAAAAAGATTTATTTGTTGTCGAAAAATCAGTTTGGAGAAAACCTATATCCCGCTACGCTCACAATGAAGACGAAAGTACAGATTATCAACCGCTCAAAGCACGCCCTTCCACAGTATGCCACACCCCTCTCGGCAGGAATGGACTTGCGCGCCAATCTCGACGAACCCCTCACGCTGCAGCCCTTGCAGCGCTGCCTGGTTCCCACGGGGCTCTTCATAGCCCTCCCCGAAGGCTACGAGGCACAAGTGCGCCCCCGCAGCGGGCTTGCCATCAAGAAGGGTATCACCGTGCTCAACTCGCCCGGCACCATCGATGCCGACTACAGGGGAGAAGTGTGCGTGGTGCTTGTGAACCTCTCAGCAGAGCCCTTCGTGATAGAAGACGGAGAGCGCATAGCCCAGATGATAGTGTCGCGCCACGAGCAGGTGGAGTGGGAAGCCGTAGAGGAGCTCTCGGCAACGGAGCGTGGAGCGGGAGGATTCGGGCACACTGGAGTGTAAGATAAAAAGGTGGCACAGATGAGGCTTCTGAAGGCAGACATACGCGCAAAAATGATTTCCCTTGCCCTCGTGGCAGCAGGGATGCTCGGCGCATGCTCCTCAGCAAAGAAGACCATAGCCGACACGGTGCTCTCGCCTGCCGATCAGTACCGATACGACACGTATTTCATCGAAGCCGTCAACCAGGAGCAGCAAGGAAACTACGACGTAGCCTTCGACCTGCTGCAACATTGCCTTTCCATCAGCCCCCGCTCGTCATCGGTGCTCTACGAGCTGTCGGCCTACTACACCGCGCTGGGTGAGAAGGAGAAAGCGCTCCAATACATGCAGCAGGCTGCCGAAAACGACAAAGAGAATTACTGGTATCGCGAAAACCTGGCTCAGGCATACTACGACAACCGTCAATACAGCGAGGCAACGGCTATCTACGAAGATATGTACAAGAGCTTCCCCAAGCGTGCGCCTGAGCTGCTGACGAAACTTATTGAACTCTATCGCGCCACAGAGCAATACGACAAGGAGATACACGCCATTACCGAGCTGGAGGAGCGATTCGGAGTGACGGAAGAGACAAGTATGGCAAAGTTCCGCACCTACTGGAGCATGGGCAACGAAGAGGCTGCGTTTGAGGAGATGGAGAATATGGTGCAGAGCCATCCCGGCGATGCCTACTACAGCCTCATGTTTGCCGACGTGTGTCTCAACTACTCACGTTTCGACGATGCCCTCAAGGTCTATCAGGAACTGCTTGCCGAGGAGCCCGACAACGATTTGGCAAGCATAGGGCTTGCAAACTACTACGAGAAAATCGGGCGTGATTCGCTTGCCTACGCTATGATTGACTCCCTCATCGTCAACGGGCGCATGCCCGACGAAAGACGTGCACAACTGACGCTGCAGCTTGTCTCCCGCCTCGAGCAGCGCAAAGATTCGGTAGCTATCATGGATTTGTTCCACCGTTCGCTCTCTGTGCCGCAGACGTCGCCCGAGCAAGCCAAGCTCTGCGCTGCTTATTACCTGCAGCATCATCAGCCCGATTCCGTTGTCACGCCTGTTCTCTACCAGATACTCCGTTTGGAACCCGACAACGAGGATGCCCTGAAGCAGCTCCTCTATTATGCCGTGCAACACAACGATACGGAGGATGTGCATCGTTGCAGTCAGGCTCTGCTGGCATACTATCCCGACGAACTGTATGCCTATTACTACCTTATCATTACAGCCCTGCGCAACGACGACATCGATAAGGCGATAGAGTGGTGTCGGGAAGGCATCTCGCACATCAACGAGGAGAGCAACACGGAACTTTGTCTCGACTTGTATTCCTCGCTGGGTGACTTGTGTATCCGGCAGGGAGATGTGGAGGCAGGATTCTTTGCGTACGACTCGGCTCTGGTGTATAATCCTGCGGCAACGGGTGTGCTCAACAACTATGCCTACAATCTGTCACTTGCCCAGCGCGACTTGGACAAAGCAGAGGAGATGAGCAGCGTCACTATCAAGAAGGAGCCTTCGAACAGCACCTATCTCGATACCTACGCTTGGATTCTCTATCAGAAGAAACGCTATAGCGAAGCGCAAATCTATATCAATCAAGCCCTGCAAAACGACACTACCCAAAGCGCCGTGCTGCTTGATCATGCAGGAGACATCGCTTATCAGCTAGGTTCCGTAGATGAGGCTGTGGAATTGTGGAAGAAAGCCTTGAGCACACAGCAGCAGAAGCAGAAAGAGGCTGATGCTATCGTCAACGATGACGAAAAAGGACTCATAAGTAAGTTACAAAAGAAAATCCGACAGAGAAAATGTATACCGTAAGTCACCCAAACCGTTTCTGGAAGAAATCTTCCGCCCTTTTGCTGCTGTCGGCAGCATTGCTGGCAGGATGCGTTGCCCCTCGTATTGCCAAGACTGGCAGCGATGTGCTGGGAACCGTGCCTCGCTCGGCACAGCCAAGCTCCCTTGCCACTATGGCTCAGCCCCTTGCGGCACATACCGACTTGACAGCGCGTATGGCCTTGCAGGCAAACTATGGAGACAAGCAACTGCCGCTGAAGGGAAACCTTCGCATGAGAAGGGGTGAGGTAATCCAAGTGGCATTCACTGCAATGGGTATGGTGGAGATAGCCCGCGTGGAGCTGACTCCGAAAAAAGTCTTTCTCATCGACAGAGTGGGCAAGCAATATGCTACAGCTTCCTTTGCTGAGTTGCCAGCACTGGGAAACAGCTTGAATTACTCGTTGCTTGAATCGCTTCTTTGGAACGAACTGTTCCTTCCCGGGCAGAGCAACGTGGCAACGTCGCTCGGACTTTTCACAACGCAGAATGTGGGTTCTTCGTTAGTCATCGAGCCGAAGACACAGCAGAACCTGAAGTGCCAATTCACAGCAGACAACGACTATCGGCACTTGCGTCAGGCGCAGCTTCGTCTTGCCGACTGGGTTTCAACGTGGGACTATTCCTCATTCCAGCGCATCGGTGCCGACAGCTATCCTGCTTCCATTGTGGCATCGATTGAACATAAGGGGAAAAAGGCTTCGGCTGACTTCACATTCACAAATATTGCCTTTGACGATACGTCGTGGGCAGCACATACAAACATATCCAACTACTCTCAGGTGTCGTTGGATGATTTCTTGGCTCGCCTCTCATTCTTGAAATAATGAAACGTAGTTCTTTTCTGAGGATTGTCGGTATTGCCCTCCTGCTAACTTCTTCTTTGAGTGTGCAGGCGCAGAGCGTGCAGCAGCTGAAGGCGAATCGTACCAAGCTGGAGTCTCAGATTTCTGAATCGAAGAAACTGCTGGCAACGACAAACAAAGACGTTAAAAGCCAGGTGAACACCCTTTCCGTGCTTTCGGCACAAGTGAAAGAGCAGCAGGCTTTGATAGATGCTCTCGATAGGGAAGTGAAAGCTGTCAGCGACACTATGATTATCCTCGAGCAGCACCAAAGGGAGCTGGAGAAGGAGCTCACGATGCGTAAGGATAGTTATGCCCGTGCCCTGCGTATGGCTACACATCGCAACACTTTTGAGAATAGGCTCTCCTTCCTCTTTTCGGCAGAGACTTTCCATCAGATGTACCGTCGTGCACGTTACCTGCGGGAGTATTCCGATTTTCAGGCAAAGGAGGGACGGGAAATACAGCTGAAGCAGGAAGAGCTTGCGGAGAAGAAGAAAACGCTCGAGCAGATGCACGCAGAAAAAGCGGAACTCCTATCAAAACGTCAGGCCGAGCGTGAGGTGCTGGCGCAGAAGCAGTCGAGTCAGCAAGCCATAGTGAAGCAACTGCAGAAGAAGCAGGCAAACCTCAAGGAGGAGATAGCCCGCAGGCAGAAAGAGCATGACGAACTCGACAGGCGCATCAATAAGTTGATAGAGGAGCAGATTGCTGCCAGCCAGAAAAAGAAAAAGGAGAAGACGCCCAAAGAAACTCCCTCGGGCAACACAGCAAAGAAGGAGACAGGTTCCTCTTCCTACAAGATGAGTCCTGAGGAAGTGAAGCTTTCAGGCTCGTTTGTCAACAACAAGGGGCGCCTCCCTGTTCCTGTCGTAGGTCCTTATCTGATAGTCAGCCATTATGGTATCAATCAGGTGGAAGGCATGAAGGATGTGAAGGTTAACAATCAGGGAGTTGACATTCGAAGCAAGGATGGTGCTACGGTGCGCAGCATCTTCAGCGGAGAAGTGGCTGCTGTCTTTGAATATGACAAGCGGAATTTCTACGGCGTGCTTGTGAGACACGGAGAGTATATTTCAGTCTATTGCAATCTGGGGGATGTTGCTGTGCGTCAGGGGCAGAAGATACAGGCGAATACTCCGCTCGGAACGGTTCGCACGGATGCTTCGGGAGACTGCATTCTGAAGTTCCAACTGCGCCGTAACACCCAACGCCTTAATCCCGAAGAGTGGGTTCGGTTCTGAGCAACCTATAGATTAGTACCCTCCTCAGAGGGAGACGCAAGCTAAGAGCTTGTTTCGGTGGAAGTGGTTTCTGCAGCAACTTCCTTCATCTGTTTCCTCTTTTCGCGAATATTGTTAAGAATCTGTTGATTGTTGTGAATGAGTTGCAAAGCTTGATATGCCGCTTGCTGATGACTCTCTTTCTTCGTGTATCCTTTGCCTGAGCAGATGTTTATGTCGCAGATGGTGACGTTGCTTTCAAATAGAGGGCTTCCTTCGGAAATCTTCTCATCGATGGTAGTAAACTCTATCGGGTACTGATGCTTTTGACAGTATTCGATAAGCTGGCTTTTGTAGTTGGTGTCTTCAATTGCCAGTTTTTCAAGCAGATGGTATTGTGCGATCACCTTCTCTTTGACAAAACGCTGGCAAAAGCGGTAGCCTCTGTCGATGCAGATAGCTCCGATGAGAGCTTCAAAAGCATTTCCCAGCACGAAACTGTTGTGGGAGGGACTCCCAATGGATTTCTTTACCAACGATTCGATACCCATATCCGTAGCGATATGATTGAGCGTTGAGCGTTGCACGATGGCGCTGCGGGCTTTTGTCAGGAATCCTTCGTGCTTCGTGGGGAAGTGCTTGTACAACACCTCTGCCACGATAGAGCTCAGCACGGCGTCGCCCAAGTATTCAAGGCGCTCGTTGCTTTGCTTTTTCTCGTTCTCGCTTCTGCCTGAGATGGAACGGTGCCTGAAGGCTTCGTGGTAGATGTCAGGATTGAGAGGGTAGAAGCCCAGCATATGCTTTAACTCCCGGCAAAAAGATTTGTCGGGAGTAAGCAGATAGTGGATGTAGTCGAGGAGAATCAATACTTCTTAAATAGGGCTGATGCGTTGTGCCCTCCAAAACCGAAGTTGTTTGTAATTGCGGCACGCACCGTGCGCTGCTTGCTTTTGCCGAATGTGAAGTCGAGATTATAGTCGATGTTCTCGTCTTTATCCTCCGGATCGTGGTTGATGGTAGGAGGAATGACGTCGTTCTTCACAGCCAGCACTGTTGCTACTGCTTCGATGGCTCCTGCTGCTCCGAGGAGGTGTCCTGTCATCGATTTGGTGGAGTCGATGCTGAGTTTGTAGGCATGTTCTCCGAAAAGGGTAAGTATTGCTTTTACTTCGCTCACGTCGCCCACGGGAGTCGATGTGCCGTGAGTGTTGATGTAGTCAACATCTTCCGGCTTCAGCCCTGCGTCGTCGAGAGCCTCCTGCATAGCCCTTACGGCTCCGATTCCCTCGGGATGGGATGCTGTCATGTGGTAGGCGTCGGCAGTAAGGCCTGTTCCTGCCAGCTCGGCGTAAATCTTTGCGCCGCGTGCCTTGGCGTGTTCCAGCTCTTCGAGGATGAGGATTCCGGAGCCTTCACCCAGCACGAATCCGTCGCGGCTTGCGCTGAAGGGGCGCGAGGCTGTCTCGGGGCTGTCGTTGCGGGTGCTGAGGGCGTGTAGCGCTGCGAAGCCTCCCATACCTGCCTTGGTGACTGCTGCCTCGGAGCCTCCGGTAACCATCACGTTAGCCTTCCCCAAGCGTATGAGGTTGAAGGCGTCGGAGAGGGCTATGGTGCTGCTGGCGCAGGCTGCCGTGCACACGTAGTTGGGCCCTGCGAGTCCGTAGCGGATGGAAATCATGCCTGTCGACATGTCGGCAATCATCTTTGGAACGAAGAAGGGGGAGTAGCGTGGTCCGTCTGCTTCGTTCAGCGTGTTTTCGGCAACGGCTTCCTGGAAGTATCCTACTCCGCCTACTCCTACGCCAAGGACGACTCCGATGCGGTTTTTGTCTTCCTCCTCGAGATAGAGTCCTGAGTCTTGGATGGCTTCTTGTGCTGCGGCAACGGCGTAGTGAACGAATCTGTCGAGCTTGCGTGCTTCTTTCCGATCGAAGTATTTCTCGACTTCAAAGTTCTTCACTTCGCAGGCGATGGCCGACTTGTAGAGGGTGGGGTCGAAATATGTGATGCGTGTGGCTCCGCTTACTCCCTTGAGGAGGTTGTCCCAGAAGGTGGGCACGTCGTTTCCGATGGGGGTTACGGCGCCAAGTCCTGTGACGACAACTCGTTTCAGTTCCATAGTGTGGTGAGTTTGTAAAAAACGACAAAGGAGCCATGTGTCTGTTCCACCCTCGCTTAGGAGGATAGTCAACACATGGCCCTATCAGTTCAAAATGTAGTTGTTACTTTTGATTTTCGGTGATGTAGTCAACAACGTCCTTTACGGTTGAGATCTTCTCAGCAGCGTCGTCGGGAATCTGGATTCCGAATTCCTTCTCAAACTCCATGATGAGCTCGACGGTGTCGAGAGAATCAGCGCCCAGGTCGTTGGCGAAGTTTGCTTCGAGGGTTACTTCGTTTTCGTCTACACCAAGCTTGTCAACGATAACAGCTTTTACTCTTTCTTGAATGTCTGCCATAAATTCTAATTTCTTTATGGTATGCGGCAGTTATATTCCTTTTTTGATATAAGGTGCCGGCAAACCGGTTAATACTGTTTTCTACTTCAAATGTCGCTGCAAAGGAAATGTTTTTTCTCGGAATATCCAAGAGAATTGGGGTAAAATTGTGTTTCTATTGCGCAGCGAATCTTCCTTTGTGCAGAAGGGCGCGGATTTTTCTTTCTTCAGCGCGCGATATGAAGAAGGGAAAAATTTTTTTTCTTTCTTCATAATTCTTTTTGCTCAATACATATTTTCCCTCTCTCTGTCGGCGGCATCTGGTTCGCTTTTCCTGATGTTTACATGAAGACGTAGCGCAGGATGAAGAGGATGGCAAGTATCCACATCACTACGCTTATCTTCTTGATGTACTTCTTCTTGAAGATGCCCGAAAGGGCGTTGATAACCACGTATGAAATCATTCCAAGCATGATGCCGTGTGCGATGCTGTAGGCGAAGGGCATCATCACGGCTGTGATGAATGCGGGGATTGCCTCAGAATAGTCGCTCCAGTCAATCTCGCGGATGGGCGACATCATCATCACTCCCACGATGATGAGCACGGGACCTGTGGCAGCGTTGGGAATTGCCAGGAAGAGGGGCGAGAAGAGCAGCGACAGTGCGAAGCAGACAGCTATCACGAAGGCTGTGAGCCCCGTGCGCCCTCCTTCGGAAACGCCCGAGGCGCTCTCCACGTAAGTGGTTGTCGTCGATGATCCGAGGCAGGCTCCTGCTGTGGTAGCCACAGCGTCAGCCATCAGCACGCGGCTGATGCCGTCGACGTGCCCGTTCTTGTCCACCATACCTGCCTTCACCGATACGCCTACGACGGTTCCTATCGTGTCGAACATATCAATGAAGAGGAAGGTGAGCACGACGATAAGCATGTCGAGAGACCATATCTGGCTCCACTCAAACTTGCAGAAGATGGGTGCCACTGAAGGCACGGAGCCAACGACTCCGTTCAAGTGCGTGATGCCCATTGGGATGCCGATGAGCGTTGTCACGATGATGCCGATGAGGATGGCGCCTCTTACCTTCAGCACTACCAGTATGCCCGTGAGGAAGAAGCATACGATGCCGAGGATGACGGCGGGTGTCTTGAATGCTGCCAGGTCAACGAGGCAGGCACCGTCGACGACGAATCCTGCGTTCTGCATGCCGATGAAGGCTATGAACATGCCGATACCTGCGCCGATGGCTTTCTTTAGCGAGTTAGGGATGGCGTTCACTATCGCCTCGCGCACCTTAGTTGCCGAGAGGATGATGAAGATGACACCCTCGATGAGGATTGCCGTGAGGGCGAACTGCCAGCTGTAGCCCATACCGAGGCACACGGTGTATACGAAGAAGGCATTAAGTCCCATTCCCGGGGCAAGGCCGAAGGGCTTCTTGGCATAGATGGCCATCATAAGCGTACCAATGATGGCTGCCAGCGCCGTTGCCGTGAACACGGCTTCGTTAGGCATCGATTCCAGGCTCTTGAAGATGCTGGGGTTGACGGCAAGGATGTATGCCATCGTGAGGAAGGTGGTGATACCTGCCAAAATCTCCGTCTTCACGGAGTGCTTTGTCGGGTCGAACCCGAAGACTTTCTGCAAAGCTTTCATAGTGCGATTATTTTAGGAAGGTTAAACAGTGCTGGCTATTAGAAGTTCCACTTCAAGCCGAGGCAAGGATAGCATGCAAAGCCGTAGTCGACGAAGTTGTAGCCGAGCTCTACCTCACCGCCGATGTTCAGGTTGGGGCATCCGAAGTGCTGTCCTACGGCATACCACAGCTGAGGCTCGCTGAGGAAAGTCATTTCGGTGTCGCCATAGATGCCGTTAGCGTCGGCCAAGCTCTGATGCTGCCACCACAGATCGGCAAATCCTGAGAAGCGCAAGCCAGTCACACCGAACAAATCCTGTAGCCCCCACACAACGGTGAACTGCAGCGGCAGCTTCTGGGCGCAGTCGATGTAGTCCTTGTAGAGCACCTTCAGGTTGAGCGTGTTGTTGAAGTCGGCGCTATGGAGGAAGTAGTCGACGCCGAAGAGCCAGGCATTGTTGACAGCATAGTTGCCCAAGCCGTTGCCAAAGGTGCCAAAGCCGCCGTTATATTCCATATGGAGGCTGAAGGGGGCGATTTCGCTCTCCTGCCAGAAGTTCCAGCAGCGGGCAATCTCGAAATAAGTAGCGTTGGGAGCCTTCACCTTGTTTTCAGCGTTACGCCAGTTGTAGTCGTAATCACAGAAGAAGAACGTGTTGCCCCAGTTGTCGGCCTTGAACATTTCAAGTGTTGTCGTCTGATGTCCGCGCCCGAAGTCGTAGAACATTTGGAAGTTTGTCTGAGCCTTTGCTCCGATGACTGCCACTGTGGCAAGAGCTAGGAAGAAGAATGTTTTTTTCATGATAGTTTGAATGTGAAAGGATGAATAAATAAGTATTAGGTTAATATGGTATGGGTTAATCTTTCGATTGGAGCTGCGGGGGATTGTTGGAGGCATCTCCCAGATTGGCAGACGTGTCGCCCTTGATGTTCTTGCCGAACTCATAGGTGTTGCCCGGCAGGATGGCGTTCATGATGATGCCCACGAGGGCTGCCACAGCCAGTCCGCTCAGCGAGGTGAAGCCGATGTTGATGGCGTCGCCGGCGCCGTACTTGATGCCGATGGCGAGCACGAGGATGAGGGCTGCGATGAGCAGGTTGCGCGACTCGGTGAAGTCAACTTGGTTCTCGACGATGTTGCGCACGCCCACTGCCGATATCATACCGTAGAGCACCAGGCTCACGCCTCCGATGGTGGCGGTAGGCATCACGTGGATGACTTCGGCAAACTTGGGGCAGAAACTGAGGATGATGGCGATGACGGCAGCGATGCGGATGACGCGCGGGTCGAAGACGCGGGTGATGTTGAGCACGCCCGTGTTCTCGCCGTAGGTGGTGTTGGCAGGAGCGCCGAAGAGCGATGCCAGCGAAGTAGCGAGTCCGTCGCCCATGAGGGTGCGGTGGAGCCCTGGGTCTTCCAGATAGTTGATGCCTGTGGTGGATGAGATGGCGCACATGTCGCCGATGTGCTCAACCATCGTTGCCAGCGAGATGGGGATGATGGCTATGATGGCAGCCACCACGAGTCCCCAGTTGGGATTCTTGAACACGGCGAAGGCGGTGTCCTGCATCTGGAAGGGAAGGCCCACCCAGGCAGCCTCCTTCACGGGAGTCCAGTCGACGAGCCCGCAGCAGGCGGCTACGACGTACGAGCCGATGACGCCAAGCAGGATAGGCACAATCTTCACCATACCCTTGCCCCAGATGTTGCACACCACGATGATGGCTACTGCTAGCAGGGCTATCCACCAGTTGCTCTGGCAGTTGCTGATGGCGCTTCCCGAGAGGCAAAGTCCGATGGCGATGATGATGGGGCCTGTCACGATGGGGGGAAAGTACTTGAGCACGCGCTTGGGGCCGAAGAGCTTGAAGAGGCCTGCCAGGATGAAGTACATCAGTCCGGCGCAGAACACGCCGATGCATGCATATGGGAGTGACTCCTGCAGCGACAGTCCCTGTCCTGCACCCATCTGGGTGACGGCGGCGTAGCCTCCGAGGAAGGCGAAGCTCGAGCCGAGGAAGGCGGGCACCTTCATCTTGGTGAGCAAATGGAAGAGCAGTGTGCCGATGCCTGCGAAGAGCAGCGTGGCTGAGACGCTCAAGCCTGTGATAACTGGAACCAGCACGGTGGCTCCGAACATGGCGAACAGATGTTGGAAGCCCAGCACTGTCATTTTCATTGGCCCTAACTTGCGGGCATCGTAGATGGGTTCGATTTGGTTTTTCATTGTGTATTATGGTTTAGAACGTGAATAAAGGTTTTTCGGTTATGAAGAAGGGAAAAATTTTTTTCGAGAAGGAAGCGCGCGCGCTGAAGAAGGAAAAATCTTCGATGTATTGGAGATGTTGTGGAGCGTGAGCCGTAGTTTCCAAAAAGACATCAAGCGAAGCGCCGTGGGGCACTCCGCTTGATGCTGTGGGGTTAGAGGTATTCCGACCAGTCGGTGAGCCTCATGTCGCCCTTCTTGGTGAGGGCTGTGTGCATGCCGAAGGCGGCGTGCAGGTTGTGGGGCGTCTGTCCCTTCTGGCACATCTTCAGGTAGTCCCACAGCAGCTGCTTGTAGTCGGGATGTGCGCAGTTCTCGATGATTGTTTTCGAGCGCTCCACAGGGCTCTTGCCGCGCAGGTCGGCGATGCCTTGCTCGGTGATGATGACGTTCACCGAGTGCTCGTTGTGGTCGACGTGCGACACGAAGGGTACGATGGCGCTAATCTTGCCTTCTTTGGCTACGCTGGGGCAGCTGAAGATGGAGATGTATCCGTTGCGTGTGAAGTCGCCCGAGCCGCCGATGCCGTTCATCATCTTGATGCCGCCTACGTGCGTCGAGTTCACGTTGCCGTAGATGTCGGCCTCCAGCGCGGTGTTCATAGCTATCACACCCAGTCGGCGTGCTATCTCGGGGCTGTTGCTCACTTCCGACTGGCGGAGCACCAGCTTGTCCTTGAAGAAGTCGATGTCGTCGTAGATACCCTGCAGGCATTCGTTGCTGACGGTGAGCGAGCAGGTGCTGCCGAACTTGCAGTGTCCCTCGCGGATGAGCTTGATGACGCTGTCCTGTATCACCTCGGTGTACATCTCGAAGGCGGGCACGCCCGGGTCGCTGCCCAGTGCGGCGAGCACGGCGTTTGCTACGTTGCCCACGCCGCTCTGCAGGGGCAGGAAGGTGGAGGGGATGATGCCGCGCTTCATGTCGTTGATGAGGAAGTCGGCAACGTTATGTCCTATCTTGTCGCTTATCTCGTCGGGGGCGGTGAAGGCGCGGGCCTCGTCGGGACGGTGGGCTTCCACTATGCCTATCACCTTCTTGGGGTCTATCTGCATGTAGGGGGTGCCTATTCTGTCGGAGGGCTTATAGATGGGTATCTCTCTGCGGTATGGGGGGTCGGCCAGCTCATACACGTCGTGCAGGCCCTTGGGGCGCGTGCCGTAGAGCGAGTTGAGCTCGATGATGATTTTGTCGGCCAGCCTGCAGGCTGTGGGCGAGATGCCGCCGGCTGCCGTCAGGTACACCTTGCCGTCCTCCGTGATGTCGCAAGCCTCGATGATGGCGATGTCAACCTTGCCCATGAATCCGTAGCGCAGCTCCTGTGCCATCTGGCTCAGCTGCAGGTCGTTGTAGGCTATCTCGCCGTTGTTCACGGCGGTGCGGAAGTCCTTGTTGGTGGTGTAGGGTGCGCGGTAGCGGATGGCGTGCACGCGCGACAGGATGCCGTCGGTCGACTCGCCGGTGCTGGCGCCTGTGAACACTCCTATCTGGTAGGGGCGCCCGGCAGCGTGCTCAGCCTCTGCGATGTGGGCTATCTCGGGGGTTACTTCCTTGGGTACGCCGGCGGGCGTGAAGCCGCTCAGCGCAATGTTCATACCATGTTTTACGTAGCTTGCAGCCTCGGCTGCCGAAATAATTCTGTATGCCATGTCTCTATTGGGTGTAAAAAAACTCAGTTATTGTTTGCTGCGAAGATACATCTTTTAAAAAATAAAAACAAGCGGAAAGTTAAAAAAAACACATGTTTGTTAATAACTTTTTTCACCCCTCCCCCGTGTGTGCCGGGAGCCCTTTTTCGCCCGCTCGCCCTAACGCTCTTGTTCATAACATCTGAGGGCTCCTCGCGCGAGTCGCACCCCTCCGGCGTCGCCCCTGAAGGGCGCTGGAAAAAAGATAACGAGATTTTTATTTGTATTTTTTCGGAGAAGGCCCTATCTTTGAAGCAAATTCAAAATCACGTAACAGACATGAACACCCAACTGCTCATCATCCTATCGAGTGCCCTTGCGAGCGCCCTGCTCGCCTTCCTCATCACCTGGCTGGTGCAGCGCGCCAAGAAGTCGGCCCTGCTCAGCGAGATGAACAGCCGCCTCCTCTCTCAGCAGCACGATGCCGAGCGCACCCTCCAGCAGCGCGAGGGGCAGATGCAGGCCGAGCTGCGCGACGTGCAGGCCGAGCTGCGCGTGGTGCGCGAGCAGAGCGACAAACGCGAGAGCCGCATCCACGACCTCCTCAACGAGAAAACCTCCCTCACGGGCACTGCTGAGGCGTCGGCCCGCGAGCTGGAGCTGCTCAAGCAGCAGATGGAGCATCAGAAGGAGCAGCGTCAGCATGAACTCGAAGAGCAGCAGCAGCGCTTCACCGAGCAGCTGCGCCTGGCGCAGGAGCAGCTCAAGGGAGAGACCGAGCAACTGCTCCGCCAGCGCAGCGAGGAGCTCACGGGCAAAAACAGCGAGCAGCTCACACACATCCTCAACCCCCTCAAGGAGTCGATGGACGCCATGAAGGTCGCCATGAACGAGAACCGCGAGTCGCAGGTCAAGGAGTCGGCATCCTTCAAGCAGGCTTTTGAAGACATGATGAAGCAGACACACGACATCGCTGCCGAAGCCAACAGCCTTGCCAACGCCCTGCGCGGGCGCAACAAGACGCAAGGCAACTGGGGAGAGCTGGTGCTCAGCGAGCTGCTCGAAAGCCAGGGGCTCACCGAGGGCATCCACTTCACCGTGCAGCAGGCCCTGCGCGACGACAAGGGCAACGCCGTCAGGAGCAGCGAGAGTGGGGGTGTCATGATTCCCGACGTCGTCCTTCACCTTGCTGACGGCAAAGATGTCATCATCGACTCAAAGGTGTCCCTCTCCGCCTTCGTCGACTACTGGAACGCTGAGGACGACAGCGTGCGTCAGGAAGCCCTCCAGCGCCACATCAAGAGCCTGCGCAGCCACTGCGACGAGCTGGCAAAGAAAGACTACAAGTCGTACATCCAGCCCCCACGCAAGTCGCTCGGTTACGTCATCATGTTCGTGCCCAACGAAGGCGCCCTTCAGCTCGCCCTCGCCTCCGAGCCTTCGCTCTGGCGCGACGCCTTCGAGAAGGGCGTCTTCATCGCCGGCGAACAGAATCTCATGGCGGCACTCCGCATCATCGAGATGGCGTGGGTGCAGGTGAAGCAGGCCGAGAACCAGGAGAAGATTATCAAGCAGGCCAACATCATGCTTGAGCGAGTGGGCGAGTTCGTCAAGCGCTTCAACGATGTGGGCACCCGGCTCGAGGCGGTGCAGAACGCCTACAACGATGCCTGCAACAAGCTCTCCTCGGGGCGGCAGAGCATCCTCGTACCAGCCCGAACCCTCGTGTCGCTGGGTGCAAAGGCCAACCCCGCGAAGCCCATCCCCGAGGAAGACGGCTCCCTCCTCCAGCCCGACGACACTTCCGATGATGTTAGGCAAGAGAAATAATTCGGGGGCATTTATCGTACGAATACTTTCTGTCTTTTGCTCATGTTGTCAGAGCGCATGTAAAATACACCGTGTTGTCACTCTGTCACTCTGTTACTCAGCAGATCATAGTATTCTGTAGGTTCCAGCCCCTCAATAATCACCATTCCAACAGATAGACTTATAGGCGTATACAGGGGAAAGCAAAAAAAATCGTAGACAGGCGTTTGCGGGTGGGCTTTATTTGTTGTTGCGGGGGTAGGGACCGAAGGCGCGCTGCAGGTAGTAGGTGTTGTTGTAGCGCTCGGTGGGGCTGTGCTCGGTCTCCACGCGGTTGAAGTAGGCTATGCGGTCGGCGTAGAGGTCGGCGATGAGCACGCGGAAGGTGAGCATGTCCTTGGTGGGTATGCTGTAGGCGGTGTAGGTGCCCAGCGAGAAGATGGTGGTGAAGATGGCTTCGAAGACGGCGGCGCCAATCTGGATGGCATAGTTGCCTGCGGAGCGCGAGAACCCGTCCTGATAGATGACGGCGAGGTAGGGGAGCTCGTTGTCGGTCATGAACTCGCGTAGCGACGTGGGCAGGGGTGCTGTCTCGGCCACCTTGCGCCGGTTGCCGTAGCAGTGGGCGAAGAGCTCTGCGACGTCGGCGCCTATCTCTTCGTAGAACTCGCCGTCCTGCATGTAGAGCACCTTGCCTGTGGGCAGAGGGCTGGGTGTCTCGAGCACGTCGAGGAGCTGCTCGTGTGCGATGATGGTGAGCGAGTCGCTAAACTCCTCCTGGAGCGCCGAGTTGGCCCAGAAGACAGTGGTGTAGGGTTCGAGCACGGGTATGCTGTCGAGGGGTGCGTCTTTGAGCTCTGCCGACACGTAGCGGGTGGTGGAGCATGAGGCGAGGAGCGTCGCCAGCGTTATGGTGAGGAGGACGGATTTCTTCATAGTGTGAGTTACTGTTGGGTGATGGTGTGTACGAGGATGGTGAGGTTGGATGTGAACATGCCTATGGCGATGGCCAGCAGCATGACTCCGAAGAACTTGCGCAGGATGTAGAGGGCTGTGGGGGGCAGCACTTTCTGCACCTTGTCGAGCGAGGCGAGCACTACGTACACCCATACCATGTTGAGCACCAGTCCCAGCAGGATGTTGATGTCGGCATAGTCGGCCTTGAGCGAGATGATGGTGGTGAGGGCACCTGCTCCGGCTATGAGGGGGAAGACGAGAGGCACGAAGCTGGCCTCGGCGGCAGGGCCGTTGTACTTGAATATCTCTATGTCGAGCAGCATCTCGATGGCCATGAGGAACAGCAGCAGTCCGCCGGCGACGGCAAACGAGTTGATGTCGATGTTGAAGAAGCGTAGTACGGCATCGCTGCCGACGTAGAAGCCGAGCAGCAAGATGAAGGCTCCGGCGGTGCACTTCATGGGGCTCACGTGCTTGCCCTTGGCCTTGAGGTCGAGGACGATGGGCGTGGAGCCTATGATGTCGATGATGGCGAACAGGATAAGGAAGGCGCTGAACACCTCTTTCACGTTGAATGCGGCAAAAAACTCTCTCATAGCTTCCTTTGTTTGTCGGGCTCCTGCAGGCGCGCGCGGACGTGCTGCGAGGGCATCAGGTTACAGTTATCGTGAATAAACGGCTGCAAAGGTAGAACGAAAAAAGAAATTATGTGCAACAAAATGCACTTTTTCATATCCTTTTTAACAAATCGAGCGCCTGGGCTACGGAGCCGACATTGTGGATGAGAAGGTTCTGCCGAGCGCCCGTCTGGCGGAACTGGCAGTCGTTGGGGCAGACGGTGGAGAAGGCGAGCACGCGTCCGAAGGAGGCGCTCTGGTAGTAGGGGCTGTCGGTGGTGCCCACGAAGTAGAGCACCATGCGGCCTGCCTTGAGCACTATCTTCTCGATGCCGAGCGAGCGTGCTATGCGGCGCAGGGGCACCACCTTCATGAGCTCCTCGCCCTCGTGTGGGATGTGTCCGAAGCGGTCCTCGAGGCGTGTGCGGAAGGCTGCCAGCTGCTCGTCGGTGGTGAGCGAGTCGAGCTCACGGTAGATAAGAATGCGTTCGCCGCTGGAGGGTATGTACTCGTCGGGGAAGAGCAGCTCGAGGTCGCTCTCGAAGGCGCACTCCTGCACGAAGTCCTCTCCGGTGAAAACGGTGCTGACATCTGTGCCCGTTGCCTTGTCATCTTCAGGCGCAGAGGCCTTCTCGAAGAGGTCGGTGAACTCATCGGTCTTCAGCTCGTGCACGGCTTCCTCTAATATCTTCTGGTACGTCTCGTAGCCCAGGTCGGCGATGAATCCGCTCTGCTCGGCTCCCAGCAGGTTGCCGGCGCCTCGTATGTCGAGGTCTTGCATAGCGATGTGGATGCCGCTGCCCAGGTCGGTGAAGTTCTCGATGGCTACCAGTCGGCGGTGTGCCTCGTCGGTCATGCTGCTGTAGGGGGGGGCCAGCAGGTAGCAGAAGGCACGCCGGTTGGTGCGCCCCACGCGCCCTCGCATCTGGTGGAGGTCGGAGAGGCCGAACATGTGGGCCTGGTTGATGAGGATGGTGTTGGCGTTGGGTATGTCGATGCCGTTCTCGATGATGGAGGTGGCGATGAGTACGTCGTAGTCGTAGTTGATGAAGCCGAGGATGATGTTCTCGAGCTGCTCGGGCTCCATCTGCCCGTGCCCTATGGCAACGCGCGCGTCGGGCACGAGGCGCTTGACGAGGGCTGCCAGCTCGGGCAGGTTCTGCACGCGGTTGTTGATGAAGAATGTCTGCCCGCTGCGCGACATCTCGTAGTTGATGGCGTCACGTATGATGTCCTCGTTGAAGGTGTGCACCTCCGTCTGTATGGGATAGCGGTTGGCAGGGGGTGTCTGCATGATGGAGAGGTCGCGGGCGCCCATGAGCGAGAACTGGAGGGTGCGCGGGATGGGGGTGGCGGTGAGCGTGAGCGTGTCGACGTTCACCTTCATCTGCTTGAGGCGCTCCTTCACCGACACGCCGAACTTCTGCTCCTCGTCGATGATGAGCAGCCCGAGGTCCTTGAATCGCACGCTCTTGCCGATAAGCTTGTGGGTGCCGATGATGATGTCGATTTTCCCCTCTGCAAGGTCGCTGAGAATGGCCTTGATGTCGTGTGCTGAGCGAGCGCGGCTGAGGTAGTCGACGCGGCAGGGGAAATCGCGCAGGCGCTCCGAGAAGGTCTGGAAGTGCTGATAGGCGAGCACCGTCGTGGGTACGAGCACGGCAACCTGCTTGCTGTCGGCGCACGCCTTGAAGGCAGCGCGTATGGCCACCTCCGTCTTGCCGAAGCCCACGTCGCCGCAGATAAGCCTGTCCATAGGGCGTGTGCGCTCCATGTCGGCCTTTACCTCCTGGGTGGCTTTCAGCTGATCGGGGGTGTCCTCGTAGATGAAGCCTGCCTCCAGCTCGTGCTGCAGGAACGAGTCGGGGCTGAAGGCGAAGCCGGGCTCCTTGAGGCGCTTCGAATAGAGGAGGATAAGGTCGCGGGCGATGTCCTTGATTTTCGTCTTCGTGCGCTCCTTCATCTTCTCCCAGGCGCCGGTGCCCAGGCGGCTCATGCGGGGCTGCACGCCCTCCTTACCCTTGTACTTGGAGATTTTGTGCAGCGAGTGGATGGAGACGAGCACCACGTCTTGCCCCCCGCGCGAGCCCTCGTAGATGAGCTTGATGGCCTCCTGCGTGCTGTCGCCGTTGGGGATGCGCACAAGCCCCGCGAAGCGTCCTATGCCGTGATCGATATGCACGATGTAGTCGCCTATCTCAAACTGGGCAAGCTCCTTGAGCGAGACGGCTACCTTTCCCTGACGGGCTTTGTCGCTGCGCAGGCTGTACTTGTGGAAGCGGTCGAAAATCTGATGGTCGGTGAAGAAGCAGCAGCGCAGGGTGTTGTCGGCAAACCCCTCGTGCAGCGTCTTGTTGATGGCAATGAAGTGGATGTGGCGCCCCTCTTCGCCCGAGCCGTTGTCCCACTCGCCCCTCTCGTCGAAGATGGTGCGCAGGCGTTCGCACTGCTTGCTGCTGTCGCTGAGGACATAGAGCCGGTAGCCGCGCGAGATGTAGTCGGTGAAGGAGGAGGAGACAAAGTCGAAGTTCTTGTGGAAGATGGGCTGCACCGACACGTCGAAGGAGACTGTCGCTTGGGGCGTGCCTGTGGGATGGGTGCCGAACTCTATGCGCCTGAAGGCGCTGCTCGTGCGCATGAAATCTTCCTTGCTTATCAGCACGGGAGGTGTCGAGGGCTCGGAGTCGTCGATGCGGATGGAGAGGGAGTCGTGCTGAATGGTGTCGACGATATCGCACACGTCGAGGTAGTCGCGGAAGACGAGGGCGCTCGTCTGCGGCAGAAAGTCGAAGAAAGAGCCGTGAGTCTGCTCCTGTGCCGTCAGCTCAGGCGTGATGTAGACGTCGTCAGCCTTGCTGCGCGACAGCTGGCTCTCAACCTCGAAGGTACGGATGCTGTCGATGTCGTCGCCGAAAAAGTCGATGCGGAAGGGGAACTCGGAGGAGAAGGAGAAGACGTCGACGATGCTGCCTCGCACGGCATACTGTCCGGGCTCGTACACATAGCCGGTGCGCCGGAACCCAAGTCGGAACAGCTCGTTGGTGAGGTCTGTGGCATCTATCGTCTGCCCCACAGAGAGGTGGAGCGTGTTCTCCTGTAGGTTCTGCTGCGTGACGACACCCTCAGCCAGCGCGTTGGGGGAGGAGACAATGAGCAGCGGATGGTTGTCGGAAGGTCCTGTGAGGGCACTCAGGCGCGTGAGCACCTCTGTGCGCAGCACCTCAGCGGCATCGTCCTTCTGGCGATATTTGATGGCACGCTTGTAGGAGGAGGGAAAGAAGAGCACTTCCTGCTCTCCGAGCAGCTGTGTCAAATCGTGATAGAAGTATCCGGCTTCCTCGGCGTCGCGCAGGGTGAAGAGGATTGCTGGGCATCCCTTCAGGCTGCCGCTGCGCACGAGGGCTGAGAAGAAAAGTGCGGGTGACGATGCCACAAGCCCGCGCAGGAAGATGGAGCGCGAGCCCTCTTCCCACGTCTTCTCAAAAGCCTTCACCCCTGCGTGAGAGGTGTAGAGTTTCACTAGTTCTTCTATCTGCATTCGTCTTGCAGCAGAGAGCGGGGAGCCCTCCTCTCGGATGCGCTCCCTTTTCTCCTTTTACATATATTTGTCGCCGTGCTTCAGCATCAGGCTGTTGCGGCAGTTGCGTATGTCGTCCTCATCCTTGGGGCAGACGAGGATGACGTTGTCGGTCACGTTGATGAGGAAGCCCTCGAGGTCTTTCACGATAGCAATCTTGTCTTTTGGTATGAGCACGAGGTTGTTGCGGCTGTTGTAGAAGTCGCACTCTCCTCCCTGCACGACGTTGCCCTGCGTGTCTTTGCCCGACTCGCGGTAGACATCCTCCCAGCGCCCCACGTCGGACCATCCGAAGCTGCCTGCCTGGCAGTACATGTTGGGTGCCTTCTCAATGACGGTATGGTCGACGGAGATGTTGGGGAACGATTCATAGAGTCTGTACACATCGGCGCGCCTCTCGTCGCGGCTGCGCTCTCCCGCAAACACGTGGTCGAAGCTCTCCATCATCTCGGGGAGCAGGGGATGCATGGTGTCGATGATGGTGTTGACGTTCCACGCAAAGAGTCCCGTGTTCCAGAAGAAGTCGCCGCTCTCCACAAACATGCGCGCAAACTCCTCCTGGGGCTTCTCGGTGAAGGTCTTCACCTTGTGGAACTCCTCGAATCCTGTCTCCACGCTGTCGGTTTCGCCTATCTGGATGTATCCGTAGCGCGTTTCGGGATAGGTAGCCCGTATGCCCAGGGTGACGAGGTGGGGATGCGTGGCGACATACTCCAGCGCCTTTTCCATTGCTTCGGTGTAAGCCTCCTCACCAAACACCAGTTGGTCGGCAGGCAGCACTACCATGTTTGCCTCAGGGTCGATGCTGCGCAGGAAGTAGGCAGCGTAGGCCATACTTGGCGCCGTCCCCTTGAAGGCAGGCTCGTGGAGGATGCACTGGGGGTCGAGCTCGGGGAGCTGCTCTTGCACCAGATGGGTGTAGGAGCGGTGTGTGGTGACGATGATGTGTCCCTCGGGGAAGATCTTGCTGACGCGCTCGAAGGTCTGGCGCAGCAGCGACTTGCCGCAGCCGAAGAAGTCGATGAACTGCTTCGGGACGCTGAGCGTGCTGGTAGGCCAGAAGCGGCTGCCGAAGCCTCCCGCCATAATGACGCAGTATTTGTGGTTGTTGTCCATATGGTTATGTGTTAGTTGGGTTTCGTTGCGGTGAGTCGTCCCGGCGCGATGCCGATGCTGCCCTGCGGGGCGTGTGGGCGCGACGGAAGGCAGGAGGCAAGTGCGAGACTCCTCTTTTTCTGGGTTGTTATGGTTACGTTATGTCTTGTTTCAGGTGGCTAAGATAGGGTGCTTTTTCGAGAAGGTAAAGAAAATGCTATATGTTTAAGAGCATAAAAAAGGGAGGTCATGCCGACCTCCGCTAAGTGGTGCCACCGGGATTTGAACCAGGGACACACGGATTTTCAGTCCGTTGCTCTACCAACTGAGCTATGGCACCTTGGGCTAAAAGCGGATGCAAAGGTAGGCATAATTTTTGTTTCTCCAAGTTTTTTATCAATTTTTCTCACATTTTTTTTGTGTTTAGCGGAAGTTGCCCTATCTTTGCCCCTGCAAATCGGCGGAAAGTAGCGCAGTTGGTAGCGCACTACGTTCGGGACGTAGGGGTCGGGCGTTCGAGTCGCCTCTTTCCGACAGATGCTTTTCCTGAGGTGCGGAAGTAACTTTCCGCACCTTTTCTTTTTCCCTATCGAGCCTTTTCTTTTATCCCCATTCCTTTTCTTTCGCTCCTCGTGCCTTTCTCTTTTTCTCCGCGCGCTATCGATGCAAACGGTGGGCTCTCCCTTGCTTGAGGGGAATGCCTTCTCTGGAAAGCGAAAAATATGCTTTGAGCAAAAAAAATTTTCCCTTCTTCATACGGCGATATGAAGAAAGAAAAAAAATTTTTGGAGAAGGAAAAATTTACCCCCTTCAGTTTATCGTCTCGTAAGGCTTTCCCCCCCCCCCTCGGCGCCCATCCATCTCCGAAGAAAGAATGAAAGCGAAAGGGCAGGGCGAAAAGGAAAATTTTCGAAAAAGTACACCTTTTATTATTTAAAATGTTAAAAAACGGACTTTTTGCTTTGCCGTGCTGCGAGTTTGCCGTATCTTCGTAGGCTGAAACCAAACGTACGACAATGAAAAGACCGTTTATCATACTGGCAATGTGCTGCATGACATCGCTTGCACATGCCCAAATCCAGCCGCAGGCAGAGTATGCCCCCAGTCTCTCGGTGCCTACCGCTGCCGCAAACCTTCTCGAGCAGGCTAAGACCCTCTTCCTCGATGGAGCCTATGCCCCCGCACGCAGCGCCATCGACCGGCTGATGCAGAGCGGAGCCACCGTGACGCAGATAACCGAGGCGCAGGAGCTGCTGGCACGCATTCAGTTTGCAACAAGCCCTTCCACATCGATGCCCGCACTCGAAAAATACCTCAGCGACTATCCCGATGCAGGGCAGCGCAACCTGATCCGCGCTCTGCTGGCTCAGGCCTACTACTCGGCAGGCGACTACGAGAGCACCCTTGAGGTAGCGCGAGAGGTAGACCTCTCCACGCTGGGCGAGACAGACGCTGCCCATCTGCTGGTTACAGAAGCGATGGTGCTGATTGAGACAGGACGCAACGAGGAGGCTCGCGCGCTGCTGCGAGGTGTGCTCGAACAAGACGGGCCTTGTATGGGCGACGCCTTCTTCTACACCGCCTACCTCGACTATGTGGAAGGACACTACGCTGAGGCTGCCCAGGGATTCAACACGATGCTCCCCGATGCCCGTTTCCGCGAACAGGCTCTCTACCTGCAGGCACAGTCCTACCTGGATGCCTCCGAATTCGACAAGGCTCTCGACAATGCCGAGAGATATCTGGCAGAGTATCCCCAGGGAGCCTATGCGCTGGGAATGAACCGTATAAAGGGAGAGGCCCTCTACGGAAAGAAAGATTTTGCCAATAGCGCCCTTGTGCTGGAGGAGTACCTCGCATCGTGCGACACACCAACGCGCGAGGCCCTCTACCAGCTGGGAATGGCACACTACAATTCGGGCGAGTTCCTGCGTGCCCCCGAAGTGCTGGCAATGGTAGCCGACTCAGCCGACGTGCTGGCTCAGAACGCCGCCCTTCATGCGGGACTCTCATTCCTGAAAATAGACGACAAGAACCGCGCACGCCTGCTATTTGAGGAGGCTGCAGGAATGGAAGCCGACAAATTCCTCCGCGAGCAGGCAATGTACAACTATCTCGTCTGCCTGCACGAGACGGGCTACTCGGCTTTCGGAGAGACGCTTACAGCCTACGAGCGCTTCCTCAACGACTTCCCCAACTCCCCCTATGCCGATAACGCCAGCACTTACCTTGTGGAGATGTATATGAGCACCAAAAACTACGAGGCAGCGCTCACGTCGATAGAGAAGATTAAGCAGCCCACCGAGACGGTGCTGAAGGCAAAGCAGCAACTCCTCTGCAAGGCAGGCCAGGAGGCATATACCAACAATAGCGTCGACGAGGCCATAGAGAAACTGAATCAGGCTATCGCTATGGGAACGTACGACAGGCAGGCAAAGGCTGACGCCTACTTCTGGAGAGCCGAGTCGTTCTACCGCAAAGGGGCCTACGGCAAGGCAGTAAGCGACTATGCTTCCTACTTGAACAACACGCCCTCCGACACCAACTATACCTATCCTCTGGCGCTCTACGGACTGGGATACAGCCAGTTCCAGCAGCAGAACTACAACGAAGCATACCGCAACTTCGACCGACTTGCCTCGCTGAGCAAGACTCCCGGGCGTATCGACAACACCACGCTCGCCGACGCCTACATGCGTATGGGCGACTGCTACTTCCAGGCACGACAGTATGTCAATGCCGAGAAGACCTACAACAAAGCAGTCGAAGTGGATGCCTCCACAGCCGACTATGCTATCTACCAAAAGGCTTTTTCGCAGGGACTCACGGGACGATACCAGGATAAAATCAATACACTCACTTCTCTCGTGGAGAATTATCCCAGCTCTGACTATGCCGACGATGCTCTCTACGAGAAAGGGCGCGCCTACGTGCAGCTTGAGAACAACGCTAAGGCAATGCAGGCTTTCGTGCAGCTGGTAGAGAAGTATCCTACCAGCCGCTACGCTTCTATTGCAGGCAACGAAATGGCTCTCATCTACTATCAGAACGGACAAGTGGACGAGGCAGTCAAGGCTTACAAAAACGTGATAACCAATTTCCCCGGCAGCGAGCAGGCAACGGTTGCTATGCGCGACTTGAAGTCGTTGTATGTGGAGCAGAACCGCGTGGACGACTACGTCTCCTTTGCCGAGCAGACAAAGGGTACGGTGAAAGTGGATGTCAGCGAGCGCGATTCGCTCACCTACATCGCAGCGGAGCAGATTTACATGCGAGGGGAGAACACATCGGCAGCAAGAGCTTTCGAAAACTACCTCAGCCAATACCCCAACGGCGCCTACACTCTCGATGCTCACTACTATCTCGGATGCATCCGCAGCAGTCAGGGAAAAGAGGATGAGGCTCTGACTCACCTGTCGATGGTTGCCAAGCAGAAAATGAGCCGGCACGGAGAAGAGGCTATGCGTATGGTTGCCGATATGGCTTACGACAAGAAGGACTATGAGCAGGCTCTCTCCTATTATAAGGATTTGAAGACGATGACAGATCAGCCCGACAACCGTCTGCATGCTCAGACTTTCCTTGTGCGCTCGGCGTATAACCTTGAGCGTTACGATGATGTTGTGGGCGAGGTGGATGCTCTGCTGGGCGACAGCAAGCTGGCTCCTGCCACAGCCATCGAGATGCGCTACTATCGTGCGAAGAGCCTCCTGGCTGAGAAAAAAGGCAGCAAGGCTGAGGACGACTTGGCTTCGCTTGCCAAAGACACCCGCACCATCTACGGAGCCGAAGGGAAATATCTGCTTGCCCAATACTATTACGACAACAATCAGTTGACAAAGGCTGAAAAAGAAGTGCTCGACTACATCAACGTCAGCACCCCTCACAGCTACTGGCTTGCGCGCAGCTTCATCCTGCTGGCAGACGTCTACATGAAGGGAGGGCGCGATATGGAGGCAAAGCAGTATCTGCTCTCGCTTCAGCAAAACTATACGTCAGACGACGACATCCAGTCGCGCATCAACGAACGTCTTGCCAAACTGAAATAAGTGCGAGGAGATGAGAAACCGAATAAAAGAGTCGTTTTCGGAAAATCAGATAAGAAGAACAAAACAGACATTTTCCCTTCTTCATCCGGCAATATTTAGAAAGAAACTCAGCGTTATGAAAAACCAAATACTTTTTTCCTTACTATTTCTTCTGCCTTTGTGCAGCAATGCCCAGACAACGTCGCCCGACTCTATCAGCCGTACCGTAACGGTGGAGAGCGTCTATAACCCCGTGCTGGTGTCGGCAGAAAAACGCCTGTTCCTCCCCGAGGATCAGCAAGTGGAGATAGAAAAGAGCGCCGCGGTGTATGCCGACAACGTGCAGAACATCAGCAGCTTTTCGCGCAGCCCTCTCTTCGCCAAAGGCGTGCAGCTGGAAGAGGCTAAGAACTATCCCGGCTATCTGCGCCTGGGGGTAGGCAACCGCTGGAACGTTGACGCGTTGGCAGCCCTTAGGCACAATCTCGGCAAGAGCAACGTGGTGGACCTGTGGATGTCGCACGACGGACACAAGGGAAACATCCCTTACGGGGACATGAAGTGGAATAGCATACTCTACAACCTGGAGACGGGAGCCTCGTTTACCCATAAGGGAAAGAAGGGCCCAATGGTGAAGGCAGAACTTGACGCAGGTTTGCATACCTATAACTATATTGTCACCAACAGCCAGCAGGCCGTTGTCGACAGGCAGAAGGCGCGCAACTTGGGCGGTGCCCTAACGATAGCAGGCGAATGGAAGGACTTCACTCCCGAGCGCGATGCGAATTACTTTGGCGCTGTGGACTTCCACCAGTGGCATCAAGGCTCGTGGATGGCTGCCGACGAATCGGTGAACGAAGATCATCTCTCCATCGACTTTGGAGGAAAGATGGATACGGGAAGCCGCAGCGCAGCTTCTCTGGGTGTTGCCAGCGATGTGATGTTCTATAATAATCAGGGAGGCTATGCCGACTACTTCTCCTTTGCTGTGAATCCCTCGTGGAAGGTGGAGCGTTCGGTTTGGTCCTTTAAGGCAGGCTTGCATGTTGATTTCCAAACCGACGAGATGCGTCCCGCACAAGTAGCCCCTGACTTCCGCTTCAGTCTGGTTCCTCTTGATTTCCTGCGTGTGAACCTCTCTGCCGACGGAGGGCGTACGGTGCGCTCCTTCAAGGAACTCTATGCCATTTCTCCCTGGTGGGGAGGCGAGAAGCAGCTGCGCCAGTCCTTTGATCTTTTGAATGCCCGCCTGCAGCTTGATGCGCGCATCGTAGACGGTGTTCACGTAGGAGCCTGGGGAGGATACCGAATTGTGCAGGATGGAGTTTTTGCCACTACGCTCAAAACCAACGGACTTCTCTATACGGGATTGCTGAATCAGGACGCTACAGTATGGAACATGGGAGCAAATGCTGTTGCCAGCTGGAAAGATGTGGTGACGCTCACCGCTTCGGTGGATTATTTCAGTTGGCGTTCCGAAGCAAACGTGTTGGAATTTGCTCCGGAGGAAGATTTAAAATTGAACGCGTGCACACGCATAATGGATAAGCTCTATGCCGATGCTACGCTGCGTTATCTCCGATTCGTTTCGGTGGATGGAGTGCGTCAGCCTTCTGTTGCCGACTTGGGGTTAGGAGCCCGTTACACCGTTTTGGACAACGTTTCGGCATTCGCAAAGATAGAAAACCTGCTGAACAGATATTCAGGACTTACGCCCGTCTATCCGCAGCAAGGAATACATATGTTGATTGGCGCAAGTCTTAAGTTCTGATAAAATGTTTTTTGCGGAAAGTTTTTTATATCCGTATTAAATTGTACTTTTGCGCCGAATTTCAAGAAGTCATCAAAAAATGCATAAGAATTTAGTTATTGTTGAGTCTCCTGCTAAAGCAAAAACGATAGAGAAATTCCTGGGAGCAGACTACAAAGTTTTGTCTTCGTACGGACATATCCGTGATTTGAAGAAGAAAAGCTACAGTATAGACAAAGAAACATTCGAACCCATCTACGAGATACCAACCGAAAAGAAGAAGGTTGTAGAAGATCTTAAAAAAGAGGCTGCAAAGGTGCAGACCATTTGGCTTGCATCCGATGAAGACCGCGAAGGAGAGGCTATTAGCTGGCATCTGTTTGAGGTGCTCGGACTGAAAAAGGAGAATACCAAGCGTATCGTCTTTCACGAGATTACTCCAGACGCCATTAAAACGGCTATCGAGCATCCGCGCGATATCGACACGAATCTGGTCTACGCCCAGCAGGCACGTCGCGTGCTCGACCGAATTGTGGGTTTCAAACTGTCGCCCATCCTTTGGCGCAAGGTTAAGCCTGCCTTGTCTGCAGGACGTGTGCAGTCGGTAGCTGTACGGCTCGTCGTTGAAAAGGAGCGCGAGATAACCTCATTCAAGAGCACCGCTTCGTATCGTGTTGTGGCTACTTTCCTGATAGCAGACGAACAGAATCATCTGTCGGAGTTGAAGGCAGAACTGAACACGCGCTTCAAGAATAAGAAGGAGGCGATGGCTTTCCTTGAGAAGTGTAAGGATTCATCGTTCCACATCGACGATGTACAGACAAAGCCTCTCAAGAAATCGCCTGCCCTGCCTTTCACAACCTCCACCCTTCAGCAGGAAGCAGCTCGTAAGCTTGGCTTCTCGGTGTCGCAGACGATGGCTCTGGCACAGCGCCTCTACGAATCGGGACAGATTACTTACATGCGTACCGATTCGACGAACCTCTCCAACCTGGCACTCAATGCCAGTAAGAAGGTTATCTTGAGTGAGATGGGCGAGGAATACTATAAGTATCGCAACATTCACGCTCGCATCAAGGGGGCTCAAGAAGCACACGAGGCAATCCGTCCTTCTTATATGGACAGACCTTCCCTCACTGGCGGAAATGCTGCCGAGAAACGCTTGTACGAGCTCATCTACAAGCGCACTCTTGCCTCGCAGATGGCTGATGCACAATTGGAGAAGACAACTGCTACCATCTCCATCTCCAGCTCAAAGGAGCAGTTTGTGGTGAATGGGGAGCGCGTTGTGTTCGACGGCTTCCTGCGTGTATACAGAGAGTCGGTCGACGAGGAGGAACACAGCTTCGATAGCGATACCCTCCTTCCTCCTATGTCAAAAGGGCAGAGCCTCTCGTTGGCAGAGATGACAGCTACGGAACGTTACACTTCAGCTCCGCAGCGGTACAACGAAGCAGGGCTTGTTCATAAGCTTGAGGAGTTGGGAATAGGGCGCCCCTCCACCTATGCCCCCACCATCAGCACCATTCAGCAGCGCGAGTATGTGGTAAAGGAAGACCGCCCGGGCGTTGAGCGCTCAGTGAACGTGCTTCGGCTCTCGAAGGGCAACATCAGCGATACGACGACGACAGAGGTGTACGGTTCAGAGAAGGCAAAACTTGTGCCTACCGACATAGGTGTGGTTGTCAACGACTTCCTCATGGACTTCTTTCCGCAGATTCTCGACTACAATTTCACTGCCGACATAGAGAAGGAATTCGACGAGATAGCAGAGGGAGAGAAGCCCTGGGTGGGTGTGATAGCCCATTTCGACAAGGACTTTGAGCCCCTTGTTGACAAAGCTCTCGGCGACAGACCCGAGCACAAGGTAGGCGAACGATTGCTTGGCACCGATCCTGCAAGCGGACGTCCCGTATCAGCGAAGATAGGGCGCTTCGGTCCTATCGTTCAGATAGGTTCTGCCGACGACAAGGAGAAACCGCGCTTCGCTCAGCTCAAGAAAGGGCAGACAATCGAAACCATCACGCTCGAAGAAGCTATCGAGCTGTGCTCTCTGCCTCGCACGATAGGGCAGAAAGACGGGAAGGACGTTGTGGTAGGCCTCGGGCGTTTCGGACTTTACGTGCGCTGCGACAAGACGTACGTCTCCCTCCCTGAGGAGTACGACCCGATGACTATCACGTTAGAGGAAGCCGAGAAGCTGATTCTCGAACGCGAGAAGCAGAAGGAGAACAATCACGTCAAGTCGTTTGAGGAAGATCCTGAAGTAGAGATCCGCAACGGGCGTTTCGGACCTTACATTGCTTCGCACGGCACCAACTATCGTCTTCCGAAAGGCATCAAACCCGAGGAAGTGACCTTCGAGCAGTGTCGCGAAATCGTTGCGAAGGCATCAGAAAGCACTCCCAAGCCTCGCAGAGGACGCCCGCGCACTTCCCGCTCGGAGGCATGATACGCCTTTTTCTCGTAGGATTCATGGGCTCAGGCAAAACGACGTTAGGCCGAGCCCTTTCGAAGGACCTGGGCCTCACGTTTATTGATATGGATCAATACATCGAGGGGCGTTTCCATCGTACTGTTTCGCAGCTCTTCAGCGAGAGGGGCGAAGAGGGATTCCGCAAGCTGGAGCGCAACATGCTGCACGAGATTTGCGAGGTGGAAGACGTCGTTGTGGCTACGGGAGGGGGAGTTCCCTGCTTTTTCGACAACATGCAGTATATGAATGAGCGGGGAGTCACCGTGTGGCTCAACGTGCCCCCTTCGGTGATTCACACCCGTCTGCTTATCAGCAGAAGCAAGCGCCCGCTTGTGGCATCAATGCCCGAGGAGGAGCTGCTCGGCTACATCGTATCTTCTCTTGCTGAAAGGGAGCCCTATTATTCGCGCGCAGCGTGTGTTTTCGATGGGAGCCTGCTCGAGAATCGTGAGCAGATTGCCAAGTCGGTAGCGCGTTTCAAAAAGGAAATCACCGACGTCTATTTCCCGCACTCGGAGGAGGAAAAGAAATAGAGAGTGTCTGAAAAGGGATAGGGCATGCTGGAAAAGGAATAGAAAGTGCCAGAAAAGGAACAGGGCGTGCTGGAGAAGGCATAAAACATTTTCGAGAAGGAACCGGATTTTTTCGAGAAGGGAAAAATTTTTTTGGAGAACAAATATCGCCGTATGAAGAAGGGAAAAAAATTTATTTGTTCTCCAAAAATCGATATTTAGAAAGAAGCCCCCTCGCTTCGTCAATCATTTTCACTGCAGCAGGCTTCCGCCATTGAGGGGAAGCCTGCTGATGTTTTGTTTGCCTTGCCCCGAGGGAGAGGGCTTTCTCCCGATGCCCGTGGGCAGAAGGGGGGAGGGGATGCCGGCTATCGCCTGTTGATTTTGCCGATGCCGCTCTTCTTGATGTTTTCCACTTCGGGGTTTCCTTTGTAGGAGATGTTGCCTATTCCATCGTTCACCAGCTCGCAGAGTTCTGAGGCGTAGCATTCTACTCCTCCCACGCCGCTGAGGCTGACGGTGGTGGATTTGGAAATCATCTCGTAGCACTTGATGGTGCCAACTCCGTCGGACTTATACAAGGCGCTCTCGGTGTTGCCCTTGAGGCTGATGTTGCCCACGCCGTTGCAGATGACGGAAACTTTCTGGCACTGAAGGTCTTCGAAGACGATGTTGCCCACGCCGTCGTTCACAATCTCGAGGCTCTGAGTCTTGATGGTTCCGGGAGCTTTCAGGTTACCCACGCCCTGCAGGCAGATGCGCGAGATGGTGGGGCTGTAGATGATGAGCTGCATCTTCTCGCCTCGGCGCATCTTGATGTCTCCTCCTTTTTCATAGAAGATGTTGAGCACGCCGTCTTTCACCTCGCAGTTTGTCCTGCGGATGATGCGCTCGGGGCCTATTGCCTCGACGCGGCTGCTGTCGCTCTGGACGAACTTAACGCTTGCTACAAAGTCTATAACGACGTCGTGGAACTTCTCTAAGTTCATGTAAGCTTCTACGTCTTTCCTCACCGGCGGATTGTCGGTTGCGGAATCGACGGTAAGCTTTGCGGCACTTGCCTCAAGGGAGCCCAGGGCAAGAATTGCCATTAGTGTCAATAAGAGTCTTTTCATAGTCTATCTTGTTATTTCGGACATTTTTCATCCTTTAGACGTTTGAAGGCTCGGAAAGGTTGCACTGTGATTTGAAAATTTTGCGTAAAACCAGAAAAAGCAGTATTGCCAGCCCGGCATAGGCAGCCCAGATGATAGGCTGTGCCTGCTCGCCAGCCAGCTCCTCGAAGGACTCGATGCCTTCCGAATCGTAATAGCGCATCCCGATAACGGCAATTGTGTTGTTGAGGACGTGTGCCACGATAGAGGGCAGCACGCTTCCGCTGCGCCAGTAGAGCCAGCCCAGCACGATGCCTATCAGGGAGGCGTAGACAACCTGCGCGGGATTCATATGCACGATGCCGAACAGCAGTGCCGAGATGAGGATAGCAGCCCAGGGCTTCATCTTCTTCAGCAAGTGCCCCTCGATGGCTCCGCGGAACAGGCATTCCTCAAGGACGGGTGCCACAAGGGTTATCGACAAGATGCCCCATACGTTGCCCGACATATCGAGGAAGGTGTCTTCGAGAAGGTTGGGAAGGTCTATCGCCTCGCTGACAACGTTCAGCAGATACATCACAACGTAGATGAAGGGGATGCAGAGCAGCAGCACCAGCCCGCTTTTCTTCTTATTGAGAAACGCTGTCACCTGCTCGGGAATGCTGATGTAATGCCCTTTGAAGAGATGCACCAGCATAGCGACGCCAGCCAGAATCATGGCGATTGACAACCAGTTGGTGTCGGAGGAGTAACTTGCGATATTGGTGGATGACAGAGCTGCTTCGCCTCCGTTTTTAGCGATATCTATCGCAACTGCCCCAACCATTACCAAGAAGGCAAACAGGAACTGGTACAAGAAATACAACACGACAAGGAAGATTGCTCTTTTCATAAGTTGATTTTGTTAGCTTCCGCAGCATCGTGCCTGAGCTGCGAAATAAGTTCGTTGATATGTGTGAATGTTTTTTCGTCTCTAAGTCTTCTCACGGGCTCCACGAGCAGGGTTTCGCCGTAGATGTTGTCATCGAAGTGTAGCAGATGCACTTCGGGCGGGCGCATGCCTCCTGTGAGGAACGTGGGGCTGCTGCCGATGTTCATCATCCCCTTGAACTGTCTGCCGTTCCACGTTACCCGTGCCGAGTAGACTCCTTGCCCGGGGAGCTGCTTCTGGGCATCCACGCGCAGGTTGGCTGTGGGAAATCCCAGCGAGCGCCCTCTCTTGTCGCCTTCGATGACGGTTCCGCTGAATCGGTAGGCATAGCCGAGCATGATGTCGGCTTCCTGCAGGCGCCCCTCTTGCAGTAGCTGGCGTATGCGCGAGCTGCTGATGTTGTCGTACTGCTCGGCGCGTATCACCTCAATGCCGCAGGCGCTACCCTCTTTCTTATAGAAGCCGAAGTCTCTACTCTGCTCGCTTCCGAACCGATGATCGTATCCCATCACCAACACCTTCACTCCCAATGCGTTGCACAGCACCTGGCGCATGAAGTCTCCTGCTGTCAGCGCTGCCATTTCGCGGGTAAAGGGGAGGATGACGCAAGTGTCGATACCTGTCTCCTCCAGCCGAGCCATCTTCTCCTCCAGCGTCAGCAGCTGAAGCGGAGCCTGATGCCCGAGCACCGAAGCGGGATGTTGCTGAAAAGTGATGGCCATCGACTTCAGGCCTTCGTTTTTCGCTATCAGGCAGACGGAGTCCAAAAGGTAGCGATGTCCGCAATGCACACCGTCGAACACCCCGATGGTTGCTACATAGCACTCGGAGCCCTTTTGTGTTGTATCGGTGATGATGTTCATCGGCTTTTTTCACTTTTCGGGCACAAAAATAGTACTTTTTTTGCACAATGCTTGGACTTTTTAATTATTTGCTATACTTTTGCAGAGCAAAGTTGGGCTTTTAGCTCAGTTGGTTAGAGCAGCAGACTCATAATCTGAAGGTCCTAGGTTCAAGCCCTAGATGGCCCACACGGAAGCGAAGATTGTTGATTTATAATTACATAAATGGCAGTTTTCGCTTTCTTTTTTGCCCCGTAAGAAGAAGGGAAAAATTTTTTTGGAGAACAAATCGCGCGATATTCCCAAAGCAAAATGACAACAGTTTTCCTCACAGGAGCAACAGGCACTATGGGCTGGCAGGGGATGAAGGAAATCCTCCGCTATCCCGAGCAGTATCGTCTCCGCATCCTTGCGCGCCCCTCCAAGACAAATCGTGAAAAGCTGCGCCCTATATATAATAAGGTGGAAATCATCTGGGGCGACTTGACGCGCTACGAGGATGTGCTGCGGGGAGTGAGCGGGGCTGACGTTGTGCTTCACGTGGGAGGAATGGTGTCTCCTCGCGCCGACTACAGGCCTGAGGAGACATGTCGTGTCAACATCTCGGCAGCAACCCACATTCGCGATGCCGTGTTGGCGCAGCCCGTTGAGCATCAGCCGAAAGTGGTCTATATAGGAAGCGTTGCACAGATGGGCGACAGACGCGAGCCCCTTCATTGGGGCAGGGCGGGCGACCCAGTCTGCGTGAGCCCCTACGATCATTACGGCGTCACGAAGGCGTTGGCTGAAAGGATTATCACCGATTCCCCCATACGCCGATGGGTGAGCCTTCGGCAGTCGGGCATACTCCATCCTGCCATCCTCACCAATTTCGACCCTATCATGTTCCACGTTCCCCTGCGGGGCGTGCTCGAGTGGGCTACGATAGAGGATAGCGGCAGAGTGCTGGAGCGCGTCTGTCGTCCCGATGTGCCCGAGGAGTTTTGGAAGCAGTACTACAATATCAGCTCGGGCGCTGAGTATCGGCTTTCGAACTATGAGTTCGAGTGCCTGCTGCTTCAGGCGCTGGGCTGCCCTCGTCCTCAGCAGATATTTGAGACAAAGTGGTTTGCCACACGCAATTTTCACGGTATGTGGTATCTTGACGGAGACAAGCTGGAGGATATGCTTCATTTCCGCAGCAACATTCCTGTCAACGCGTATTTCCGCCTGCTTGCCAAGTCTCCCTCCCTTCCGCTTTTCCTGCGCATAGCTTTCCGTTCACACATAGCCAGGCTCTTCCCGCACGTCATCAAGCTGGTAATGCGCCGTTTGGCTTATTCTCCCGAGCACGGCACTCAATGGTGGATTCAGCACAACGAGGAAAGGCGCATCCGTGCTTTCTTTGGCTCGAGGGAGGAGTACGATGCTATTCCCGACTGGAAGCATTTCAATCTCAGTCACAATAGTGAGCTGCCTGTAGTGCTCTCTCACGGCTACGATGAAAAGAAACCCTTCTCTTCCCTCACTCTTTCCGACCTCCAGCAGGCAGCAGCGTTTCGTGGAGGCGCATGTCTCTCTGTGGAAGAGAAGGAGCAGGGTGCAGAAACCCTTCGGAAGGATACCGACACAGCTATTCCGGGAAGGGATGTTTCTTCTAAGGATGTGGAAGCCCCTCTTCCGAGTATGGATGCCGCTTTTCCAAGCGAGGATGCTTCTCTTCCGAAAGTGGATGCTCCTCTTCTGTGGCGCTGTGCCGAAGGGCATACGTTTCGGGCTTCTGCCCGTCTTGTCCTGCTGGGAGGGCATTGGTGCCCCCTTTGTTTCCCCTATCCTTATCTTAATGCTCCCGATGCGCGCCCTTGGAGATGGGGCACGATAGCGAAGAAAAATCCCTTCCTTGCGCAGCTATGGAATCCTCTTCATTCTTCGGATGAAGATGTCTACGGGCCTGAAATCTTTGAGGGTTGGGAAAAGGGCAATTAACGCACAGAAGCGCTTCGCATCTGTCAGCGGGATGTCGCGCTTCGCAGAAAAGAATCAGCTACTCCCAGCGGAGGGATGTGCATACAGTAGCCTAAAACATCGCGGCAGCACCTTCCTTACCCCGTTACTTACAGAAAAAAACTTGTGGCGTTACCTTCTCAGGCTGCGCCACAATTAAAACACAAACTTATTAACTTTTAATTATAATACTATGAAATAACCTAATGATATCGGGGTTTTACCCCCGATGCGGGGAAGGAGTCTCACGACTTGCTTTTTTCAGCTTGAGCCTCTTGTCGGATTCGAACCAACGACCCCAAGATTACAAATCATGTGCTCTGGCCAACTGAGCTAAAGAGGCAGGTGGGTAAGCGTACTATATCGCGCCGCTACAACCAAACTACCTTTGCTGCGATCAAGCCCTGGAGGATTCGCAGGGAGCTGGCCGTATAGGACTTACCCGCTGCAAAGTAAAGGTTTTTTTCTGATACAACCAAGTTTTTCTCCCGTTTTTTTGAAAAAAAGATGTCCGAAGCCCTATGTGCAAACAAAATGCAAACTATTATGGGCCCTTTTTAAGGAGAATAACCATATATTTGCTCACGAAAACAAAGCCGTCGATTTGCTCCCCCAAGAAGGGTGCACGAAATAATATGTATAGAAAACGATGAGAAAGATTCTTCTATTGCTGCTGCCTGTGCTTCTGCTGTCTGCCTGTGAGGAAAATCGTGAAAAAGAGCAGCAGTTTCTCCTGCAAGGGGCTTGGGTGCTGCAGCAATTGCAATATGCTTCAGGCGATTCGACAGAAAAGACAGCTCAGGGCGACGAAACGATGTGCATCATTTACAAAGGTGATAGCGTGGTGTACGAATGTTGGCTTTCAATGACTCCTACGGGTATGGTTATCGTTCCGAAAACGAAGGCTGACGTCACGCTGATAGATAAAGGAGGAGGCCAGCTGCTCTATCTTGAGAACGACAAACCGCGCCCCCTTCGTTTCTGTCACGAGAGAGACTCCGTTTCGGCCTCTCCCTTGCTCGTCATTCAGCGAAACGGCGTTCTGTACAAGTATGAGCAAGCCGACGACATCTACCGAGAGTGGGGAGCAGAGATTTGCGACATCGTTTCCCGCGAAAAAGAAAACATCTCCAACGGTATTCTGAATCGTTACATGCTTTCGTCGAAAGAGCGCCAGCAGGAGAGGAAGCTTCAGTGGTTCAGCTTTCTGCTTGCCCTCGGCGTGCTTGTGGTGATGATAATTGCCAATCTTGCCGTTGCCGGGCACAAAGCCAAACGGCAGTTGCAGCTTCAGCTGCAGCAAATCCTCGAGGTGCAGGAGAATCGCTCCCAAGGGGTAAAGGAGGCTGTGAAAACGATGGAGAACGACTTCTTTGCTTCCGATGCCTACGCCAATCTGCAGAAGAGTATATCTACGGGGCAGCGCCTGAAGGAGCCCGACTGGGTCGACATCGAGGAGCAGCTCAAGAAGGTCTACCCGGGCTTCACCAGCCAGCTGCGAAGTCTTTATCCGATGTCGGAACTGGAATATCAGGTGTGCCAGCTCATCAAGCTGCGCATCGCTCCTTCCGACATCGCCTGTGTGCTCAGCCGCGACGCCAGCACTATCAGCACCGTGCGCAGCAGGCTGTATAAGAAGGTGTTCGGGCGCAAGGGCAGCACTCGCCAATGGGACGATTTCATCCTCTCAATGTAGGCATAAAAGTGCGTGCAAAGTGTTTGCACATCAAATGCAAAACAGATGCAAACATCAAATCTTGGCACAGCAAGGACGAGGCTCTACCTTTGTCGGCGAAACCATTAAAAACAATGTTCAATCTCTAAAAATCGAAAACGTATGAAAAAGATGTTTCTTGCAATGATTGTAGTGCTGATGAGCACTAACTGGATGAGTGCCCAGACAAAAACCGTAGCCGACAAAGAGCTTATCGGAGCCTGGACGCTGGAATGGATGCAGTACGACGGGGAGAAGAAGATAGACTGCGGCGCAGCGAATTCGTATTCCTCGTTCAAGTACTACGGAGCCGACGGGGAGTATGCCTGCGCTGAGATAGGCTTAACCAAAGGAGGTCAGGTTGTCATAATGCCTCATGAGTATGGAACCTACAGTTTCAAGAACGGTGTTTACAGTGAGATGGGACGTCCTGCCGTTGCTCCCTCCGACATGAAGTTAACGGATAAGACACACTTCCAGGGGCGTTGGATGAACCGAACCGAAGCGTGGGTGAAGCAGACGGAGATGCCCGAAGAGGTCATCCGCTACATCGTGGAAAGATGCAAGCAGCAGAACACGCCCGAAGACGTCCAGCAGTTCCTCAAGCAAAAGGTGTTCAAGAAGCCTTGACGCCCCGTTGGCCTCGCAGTCGTTTCGCGCAGGAAGCAAACACCGCTGCCTTTCATCCTCCTCATGCCCTCGCAAAGGAGAGAGTACCCTCCTTCTTTATGAATGGAGCGCGAATCAGTCACGCAGGCCTCTGGCGATGAACGGAAAAACGTCGCCCCCTCACAGAAAATTCAGGTACATAGCATATTGTTGGTATTTGAATAATCCGGATTTGAATTGTTTTGGTTAAACAATCGCTGGGAGAGTGTTACTGTGAAGTAGCACTCTTCTTCTTTCTCAGCCGTTCGACGCAACGATAATGGCTCCCCACCTTCCTCCCCCCGCATTGCAAAAAAGGAAACGCGCGATATGAAGAACGTATCTCGTGATATGAAGAAGGAAACACGCGAGATGAAGAAGGCAGCGCGCGAGAAGAAGAAGGGGAAAACAGTTATCGGCAAAGAACCGCAGTTTTTCCTTTCTCCAAAAGAGATTATTCCTTCTTGGGAGAACTATTATTCTTTCTTGGGAGAACCATTATTCCTTCTTGGGAGAAGTTCTCCCACAAAGGAAAATTCTGCTGGTAATACTTCTCCCATCGCTCGGGAAAAGAGTGGTAATTCCGTCTTCTCAGCATCCGTCCTCCTCAAGCAGGCACTCTGCCTTCTCCTCAGTAAAGCCGGGCGGGCATCGTGCAAGTCTTCAACAAGCGATTATCATCGTTTCTGCAAATCCGCTTTTCCTTCTCCAAAAAATTTTTTTCGAGAACAAATAAACATTTTTCCCTTCTTCATACGGCGATATGTAGAAAGAAAAACTGACTGAACAGCACTCCTTTTCGATAAAAAACACTATCTTTGCCAAAATTTTCAGAAAGGCTACGATTATGGAAAAAAGAAGACTCTATATCTACAACACCCTTTCGCGCCGCAAGGAGCTGTTCGTCCCCCTTCACGAGGGACACGTGGGGATGTATGTTTGCGGACCTACTGTCTACGGTGACGCACACTTGGGGCACGCTCGCCCGGCCATCACTTTCGACATCCTGTTCCGCTTCCTTCAGCATCTCGGCTACAAGGTGCGCTACGTGCGCAACATCACCGACGTGGGGCATCTGGAGCACGACGCCGACGAGGGAGAAGACAAGATAGCAAAGAAAGCCCGTCTGGAGCAGCTGGAGCCGATGGAAGTGGTGCAGTACTACGAAAACCGCTACCACAAGGCTATGGAAGCGCTCAACGTGCTCCCTCCCAGCATCGAGCCGCACGCCTCAGGGCACATCATCGAGCAGATTCAGCTGGTGAAGGACATCCTTGCCAACGGATACGCCTACGAAAGCGAAGGCAGCATTTACTTCGATGTGCCGAAGTACAACGCTGACCATCATTACGGCAAGCTTTCCGGACGGAACCTGGAAGATGTCATCAACACCAGCCGCGACAACCTCGACGGGCAACAGGAAAAGCATAATCCCGTCGACTTCGCCCTCTGGAAAAAGGCCCAGCCCGAGCATATCATGCGCTGGCCCAGCCCCTGGAGCAACGGATTCCCAGGCTGGCATTGCGAATGTACGGCTATGGGCAAGAAATACCTCGGGGACCATTTCGACATCCACGGAGGAGGAATGGACCTCGTGTTCCCCCATCACGAATGCGAGATAGCTCAGGCTGTCGCAAGTCAGGGGGACGATATGGTGCACTACTGGATGCACAACAATATGATTACCATCAACGGGCAGAAGATGGGCAAGAGCCTCGGCAACTTCATCACCCTCGACGAGTTCTTCACGGGACGAAATGCCAACCTCACGCAAGCCTACAGCCCGATGACCATCCGCTTCTTCATCCTTATGGCCCACTACCGCAGCACCGTCGACTTCAGCAACGAAGCCCTGCAGGCTGCCGAGAAAGGCATGCAGCGCCTGTTTGAGGGATGGAAGAATCTCTCGCGCATCGCGCCCTCAGCCTCCTCAACCGTCGACTTGAAGAATCTGAGCGAATTATGCTACGAGGCTATGTGCGACGACTTGAATACGCCTATCGTCATCAGCCATCTCTTCGATGCCTGCCGGCAGATTAACCAAGTCGTTGACAAGAAGGCAACCATCAGCGCCGACGACCTGCAGTCTGTCACCCAAGTCTTCAGCACCTTCCTCTTCGACATCCTCGGTATGCGCGAGGAGAGCGGGAACGGAAACGCCGAGCGCGAGGAAGCCTTCGGCAAAGTGGTGGATATGCTTCTCGAGCAGCGCGCCATCGCCAAAGCCAACAAGGACTGGGCTACAAGCGACAAAATCCGCAACGAACTGACCGACTTGGGCTTCGAAATCAAAGATACGAAAGACGGAGTCACGTGGAAACTGAACAAATAATCTCTTATCCTTATTCTATCACAAACCAGAATGAAACATCATAGCTACCTCGTTGCCTCTCTGGCATTCCTCGTTGGAGCAGCACTCCTGAGCATTTCGTGCAACGACAGGAAACCTGCGCAAGTAGCAGTGCCTTCTACTCCCGTCAACGTGCCCGCTTTCAATGCCGACAGCGCCTTCCGATATGTTGCCGTGCAATGTGCTTTCGGTCCCCGTGTGCCAGGAACTGACGCTCACAAAGCCTGCGGCGACTGGCTGACAGAACAGTTGAGAGCTTTCGGAGCAGAAGTCATCGAGCAGGAAACAACCGTGAAAGCCTGGAACGGAGACGTTCTCCCCATACGCAACATCATCGGGCAGTTCAAGCCCGAAACAAACAAGCGCGTCATCCTTTGCGCCCATTGGGACACGCGCCCCTGGGCTGACAACGATCCTGCGAAGATGAATCATTTCACTCCCATCAACGGAGCCAACGACGGCGCCAGCGGAGTGGGAGTGCTGCTTGAGATGGCCCGCAAGTTCCAGGAGCAGCAGCCCACAATCGGTGTCGACATCATCTTCTTCGATGCCGAAGACTATGGAATTCATGCCGACATCGATGCTCCTCACGTGGACGACACTTGGTGTCTCGGCTCAAGATACTGGGCACGTCATCCGCACAAGCAAGACTATATGGCACGCTACGGAATACTCCTCGATATGGTAGGCACTCCCAACGCGCGCTTCTGCCAGGAGAACATCTCCAAGAACTATGCCCCAGGAATCGTGGAGAAGGTTTGGCGCACGGCACACTCGATGGGCCTGGGTGCTCACTTCCCCTTTGAGGAGGGAAGTTGGGTTACCGACGACCATCTGCCCCTCAACCAGATAGCCAAGATTCCCTGCATCGACATCATCCCCTACGACGAGAAGTACGGCTTTGGCGAAATGTGGCACACGCTGGGCGACGACATGACGTGGATAGACATGAACACGCTGGGATTTGTCGGCAGCGTGCTCATGCAAGTAGTTTACAACGAGAAGTAGAAGGAAGCAGCCATTTTCGAGAACAAATCCCGCGATATGAAGAAGGGAAAAATTTTTATTTGTTCTCGAAAAAAATTTTTGAAGAAGGAATAATTCTTTTTGGAGAAGGAAAAAATCGGCAATCCTAACCTTTGGATAACCTGCGTAGCCAAACAGCGCAAAAAGAGTGAAGAAATGGACATAAACGACATACAAAACGACATCATTGAGGAGTTCAGCGAAGTAGAAGACTGGATGGACAAATACCAGATGCTCATCGACTTGGCTGACGAACAGCAGCCCTTGCCCGAAGAGTGCAAGACGGAGGAAAATCTCATCGAGGGCTGCCAGAGCCGAGTGTGGCTAACGGCAAAAGAGGTTGACGGGCGCGTCATCTTCGAGGCTGAGAGCGACGCACTCATCGTGAAGGGCATCGTATCGCTTCTCATCCGCGTGCTGAGCAACCACACTCCCGATGAGATTCTGAATGCAGACCTCTATTTCATTGATGCAATAGGGCTCAACGAGCATCTCTCACCCACGCGCAGCAACGGCCTGCGTGCGATGCTCAAGCAAATGCGCGTCTATGCCCTTGCCTACGCCCTGCGCCTCGCCCCCACAGAAAATCCCCCACAAAATCAACCCGCCACTAACACTGATCTCTGAGGAGAGGTTATGAAAAATACCCTTGCCGTCATCCTTATCATAGTGTGCCTTGGGTTCTCTGCTGAATCACGGGCACAGCGTTTGCAACAGCCGATGGGGCGAAGTGTTGTCGTAACCTTCCGCAAGTCCACCGAACGCAACGTTACCAGCAGTGGAGGCTCCGGCTACCTCGTCTCGTGGCGCAAGCTGGCTCAGGAACCTGAGGGCACTACCTATAACCTTTATTACCGCACAGCAGGCACCACCGATTACACGAAAGTAAACGCTCAGCCCTTGAAGGTAACCAACTATAAGCCTTCCTCCGTAGCCAACAACACCGAATGGGCTGTGACAGCCATCAATCCCGAGGGAGTAGAAGGTGAGAAGTCAAAACCTTTCCTTTACAGAACACAACCCTGGAGCAATGTATGGTTCAAATTTGATTTCGACAATACTGTCATCCCCCGTAACGACTACCGCACCAAGTACGTTTGGCCTATGGATCTCGATGGCAACGGAGAGATTGATGCTGTGGTAGCAGACCGCCTGTTTGCGGGCACTGCCACAGGCGAAGACGATGCAGAGAACCCTACTGAGAATACGTCTACTACCACGCACAAAATTCAAGCTTATCGTCTGGACGGAACCCTTCTATGGACAGTTGATATGGGACCTAATGTGAACATTTGTAGTGGACAGAACGACATGGTGCTGGCTTACGACATCAACTGTGATGGACGATGCGAGGTAATCATCCGCAGCAGCGATGGCACGCGCTTTTGGGACAAGCCCAACAACACATGGGGATGCTACGTGGGTGGTAATGACAACGGTGATATCGATGCAGACGGCATCATCGACTATCGCTCGCAGACGCGCAAGAACCCCAACTTCTTCATCTCTGTTATCGACGGAGAAACAGGAGCAGAACTCACCTTCAGCGAACTAAAATACAACGAGTTGAGCGATGGAAGCGACAGCTACAGCCGTAACAACCGCTCCAACTACATGAATGCCAGCTATGCTGCTATGGAGGGGCACTACGGCATTGCCTACCTCGACGGCACGCACCCCTCACTAATCATGGAATGTGAGGATCGCGACACAGGAGGCTTGCATCACGGCTATATTCTCACATGGGACTATGATTGGACTGACGGTGTGCCCTCTAACTGGCATCACAGCCATACTTGGGTACGCAATCCCAAACGCCCTGCTTGTGCAGAGTTCCATCAGATACGCATCCTTGACAGCGATGGCGATGGGTGCGACGAGATGTGGGCTGGCGGCTACGGCGTCAATCCCCATAAAGACCGCTTTACCTCTACAGGACTAGCTCATGGTGACCGATTCATCATCAGCGACATTGATCCCGATCGTCCAGGACTCGAGGGTTTTGCCATCCAGCAGAGCGCATTGCTGGGGCAGTGTCTCTACGATGCCTGCACGGGTGAAAGAATAAAGGAGTGGTATCTCCCGTCGGTTTACGATGTGGGACGAGGCGCATGCCTTGATTTTGATCCCTCTCACAAAGGCTATGAGATTTTGAGCTACGCCGACGAGTTTGTCTATGACTGCAAGGGCGAGAAGACAGGGCAGATTCGCACGGGCACCATGTTTGAAGGCTTTTGGTGGGACGGCACTCTTCAACGTGAATGGCTGAACTCCCCCGGAGGATCTGGGTGGGGTACCAATATTATGGTGACCAAGGTACTGGGCGACCGTCTGGCAGAATTCTCGCAGGAATCAAATTGGGCAACTCATGGAGGCACGGGTACCCGTCCGGCTTTCATGGGAGACATTGTCGGTGACTGGCGTGAAGAAATCATCCTTGCCAACCAGAATGATGACGGCTGTACGGGGCTAGTAGGCTATACTACTAATATCCCCACTAACTACAGCATCTATACCCTGCAGCAAGATCCTCACTATCGAGGCGACATCACAACACGTGGTTACTATCAACATCCCAATACAGGCTTCTACTTAGGCGGTAACATGCCCATACCACCCCTACCTCCCGCTATGGTAACAGATCTGCGATGGAAAGGTGGTTCATGGGACAACGGTTTCAGAACCTTCGACATGAAGCATGATGTCCCTTATGCCGACGGCAAGAGTCTCGTTTTCGACCTATCAGGAGACAACACCTCTCCTATCATCCTCAGCGAAGCAGTCAGCCCCTCCGTCGTCTACGTGATGAATCCTCGGGGACACGACTACGTCTTCCAAGGTAATGGCTTCCTTACGGGAAACATGTCGCTCATCAAATCCATGCAGGGCACAGCCACCTTCAACAACAGCCTTCTATTCACTGGCAAAACAATTATCAGCGAGGGTACACTCTGCGTTAACGCTACCGTCAACGGACCTGTTGAACTGCGGGCCAAAGGCACTCTTTCGGGAGAGGCAACCGTGAATGGGCCTATCACCTTTGAGGGTGCACTCAACCACGAGGGCTGCCGTCTCATGCCATCCGGGCACACGGGCGTCATTACCTTTAACAATGATCTTACCATTCCTGGAAACGTTTTTATTGAAGTTGAGGCAGACAAGGGCCAAAGCGGACGACTGCATGTCGAGGGCAACCTTACCTTCATGGGTAAGAACACCATCACCGTCGCCCATGAGCAACTGGCTGCTGGCAGCTATGTTATTGCTGAGTGTACGGGTAACCTCATTGTCGATGTCTCCCAACTGAGAAGCCGAGGGCTCGATGGCATCAACTATGATTTCGTTGCCCGCTCGGGCCAGCTTTTGCTTATCGTTAACGAGACGCGCGCTGCCGCAACCAATGTTGTCTGGACAGGCAACGAGTCCGACCTCTGGGACTATAAAGCAAAGAACTTCTCGCTTGACGGAGCTACAGCTTTCGTTTCAGGCGATGCCGTTGTCTTTGACGACAATGCAAGCCGTAAGAATGTCACCATCAACGACCATCTGGTAACAAGCGGGATTACCTTCAACAGCGGTACCTACTTCTTCTCGGGGGAGGGTGGATTCTCGGGTGACGGAGCCGTCACCATCAACCCTGAAGCTACCGTTACCTTTAACCTCAAGAACAGCGACTACTCAGGCCCCACCATCGTCAACGGTGGCACTCTCACGGTGCCCAACCTCTACGACGGAGGCCAACGAAGTTCCATCGGAGCTTCTTCCGCTGCCCAAGGGAATTTGCAGCTCAAGGGCGGCACTTTAGTGTTGAGCAAAGACAATATGGCCACCGACCACATCGTAACCCTCACAGACACCGCCACCATACGTATCATCCAGTCGAACAGTTCCCTTTCCCTAAAAGGGCAGGTGTCGGGCAACGGCTATCTAGTCAAGGACGGCCCCGGGCAACTAAACTTCAACTATAGCGGAGCCAACAGCTTTGCCGGCATCATTGTGCGGAGGGGCACCATCGCACAGGGAGCGTGGAACAGCACTTTCGGCCGAGCCGGCTCCCCCATGCTACTGGCAGGCGGAGAAGTGCACCAGATTGACAATAACAGCAGTTCTACCATGCCCGTGCTCAACCATGTCGTTACCGTCGAGGCAGGTACCACCAACCGCATCCTCGGCTCTTCACGCGGCAAGATTAACGGCTCGTTCCGTGGCTCGGGCAACCTCACCATCGAGACACGCTATGTACGTTGCGACATCGGAGCCAATTTCTCTGATTTTGAGGGTACGCTCACGGCCAAGGGGGCGGGGGGCAATTTCCGTCTGATGCAGAATGTTACCGACATGAGCAAGACACGCCTCGTGGTGAACGCAGGCACTTACGTTGCCCACTATGCTGGCGGCAGCGGCTCCGAAGTCACAGCCACCACCAAGATAGGCTCCCTCTCTTCGCCCTCCTCTGCCACTGATGCCGTTTTGGGAGGCAGCGGTAGCACCTACCAGATAGGCTTCCTCAACGACGATACCCAGTTCTACGGCACCCTACGTGCAGCCGCTATCCAGAAGGTAGGCACCGGTAAGCTCTCGCTACGCACCGTGGGGCACACCTCGCCCATTACCGTAAACGGAGGCATACTCGAACTTTACAACACCTCCTCCACAGCTATCACTACTGGCAGCATCACCGTCAACAAGGGAGGCACACTCACGGGCAATGCCCTAGCTAGCGCCATTACAGTAAACACCGGAGGCACACTTGCTGCAGGCGTTGGTTCCATAGCCACTGGGACACTCCGCATGAGTTCCCTCACCCTCCAGCGAGGAGCCACCGTACGCTGTCTGCTCACGGCTGCCAGCAACTCTAAGTTCAAGGTCACGGGGCGCATCACCCACTCCGGCGACACACTGCTCATCGTTGTTCCCCCGCAGCGTACGCTCTCCATAGGCGACGAGATTGAGGTGTTCCCTACGGGCTTCACGTCTGCCACAGGTGATGTCATCGTCAAGTGCCAAAGCGAAGGCATCGCCTACACTTTCGACACCTCTTCCCTCAACACCGACGGCAAGGTGCGCGTCACAGCTGTTGCCGATGGCCTGAATGACGTCATCTTTGACGATTCCTTAGTTGATGTCTACACCATCGAGGGCGCCAAAGTCCAAACGCAAGTGCAGAAGGTTCACGCCCTCGAAGGCCTGCCGCAGGGTATCTACATTTTGCAGACACCCCACCTCCGTCAGAAGGTCACCAAAAAGTAGTTTCTCCTTTTCTCCTCATAGCTTTTTTCTGCTATTTTTTCTTTGTGGAGTTGTCGGGAGGGCGCAGGGCGGTACTCCTAAACGAGCTGCTGACGTAGCTACTGGGCGATGAATGCCTCTACTTCGTCGATATGGTAGGGAATCACTTTTTCGCCTAAGACGCGGCAGCCGTCGGCGGTGATGAGCAAGTCATCCTCAAGGCGGATTCCGCCGAAATCTCTGTAGGTTTCCAGCAAATCGTAGTTGATGAACTCGGTGTGCATCCTCTCTGCTTTCCACTTGTCGATGAGTGCCGGAATGAAGTAGATGCCTGGCTCATCTGTCAGCACCCATCCTGGCTGAATGCGTCTTCCGCAACGAAGGCAATCGGTTCCGAACTGCGTGGAAGGACGTACTTCGTCGTCGAAGCCCACATAGACTTGCCCCAGTCCTTCCATATCGTGCACGTCCATTCCCATCATGTGCCCCAAGCCGTGCTGGAGGAACATTGCATGAGCGCCGGCTTGCACGGCATCCTCGGTGTTTCCTTTCATCAAGCCCAGGTCTTTCAGCATATCCGTCATCAGGCGGCATACGTCGAGATGCATGTCGAGCCACTTCACGCCGGGCTTCGCCTTGCTGATAACCAAATCGTGGCAGGCTTCCACGATGGAGTAGATGTCGCGCTGACGGGAGGTGAACTTGCCGCTGATAGGGGTTACGCGCGTATTGTCGGAGCAGTAGTTGTCAACCGTTTCTGCGCCGGCGTCGCACAGCATGAGACGTCCTGCCTCAAGAGGGCGTAGGGAGGGATCGCCGTGAAATATCTCCCCGTGCATGCTCAGGATGGTGTTGAACGAAACCTTGCATCCGTGCCCGCAGGCGATGCCCTCGAGGAGCCCTGCGATGTACTTCTCGGTGACTCCCGGGCGACACGCCTTCATTGCCGTAGTGTGCATCTCGTAGCCGATAGCCATTGCGCGCTCTATCTCGGCAATCTCCTCGTCGCTCTTCACGGCACGCATGTCAACGACTGCCTTTATGAGGGTTACGGAAGCGTTGGCGCGCGTCGTCAGGGGATGGATGCCGAGAAGGTCTCCTATCTGTATCATGATGTCGTGGCGATAGGGAGGCAGATAATGAATCTGCTGCCCTTTGGCATTGGCGGTGTTTACCATCTGCTGCAGCGCGCTCATAGGCAGGCTGTTGGCGATGCCTGCTTCTTCTGCCAAGTCGTGCACCGAGGGAACGAATCCTGTCCAAATGATATCCTCGATGTCGATGTCGTTGCCAACGAGGTACTCCTTGTCGTTGTCGATGTCGATGACTCCCACGAGCCCCTCGCGGTGCTGCCCGAAGAAGTAGAGGAACGAGCTGTCTTGCCTGAACTTGTAGGCATTGTTGGGATAGTTGCACGGCGCCTCGTTGTTTCCGAAGATGAGCACGAGCCCGCTCCCCACCTTCTGCTTGAGGAGGGCGCGCCGCTGGATGTAGGTTGATTTTGCAAATAGCATAGTTGATATTGATTTATTGTTTGACGTTGTCGGAATATGTATTGAGCAAAAAAATTTTTTCTTTCTTCATAATTTTTTTTGGAGAAGGAAAAAAAATTTTTCCCTTCTTCATATCGCGCGATTCCTTCTTCATAATTCAAGCTGCTTTATCTCGCGCCAGAACCAATTGTGAGCTATATCCATTTCTCCTCTTTATACCAGCGGATGGTTTCCTCCACGCCGCGTTCCAAGTTGTAGTCGGCACTGAATCCGAGCTCATCGCGAAGGGGCTGAATGTCGCAGATCCAGTTGCGCTGACGCAGGATGTTGAATTTGTCCTTGTTGAGCGCCACAGGCTTCTTCACCACGCGGCTCCACAGTTCCGAGACGTTTGCCGCAACCTTTCCCATCCAGAGGGGGGCAACGATGCGCAGCACCTTCTCCTTCCCCAGCTCGCGGCAGACAAGGTTGCTGAAATCCTGGCTTGAGTGCACGTCGCCGTCGCTCACGAAGTAGGCACGCTGCGTGACACCCTTGTCGACGGCAAGGAAGATGGCCTTCACCAGGTCTTTGGCGTAGATGAAGGTGATATCCTGCGGCTTGCGCCCGAGAGCGAAGTCGACACCCTTGTTGATGCTCTCCACCATGAGGAAATAATCCCTCTCGCGGGGCCCGTAGACGCCTGTGGGGCGGAAAATCACGTAGGGGAAGTCGCCGATGTTCTTGATGTGATCTTCGGCGTGCAGCTTGCTGATGCCGTAGCGCGTGTTGGGCTGCGGAAGGTCCGCTTCGCTGATAGGCACGTGCGGCTCAGCCTCGTGAATGGGCCCGTAGGCACCGAGCGAGCTCATGAAGATGAACTGACGGGGCACCATCGAGAGCTGAACGAGCATGTCGACGAAATTGCGCGTTCCAATCGTATTCACCTTATAGAAATCGCTGGGGTCCAGACATTTAGTCACGCCGGCGCAATGCACGATAACATCCCACCGCCCCTCTTTCAAAGCGAAGGCCTGCAACTGCGCGCGAAGTCCGGAAACGCTGCCGTACGTGAGCTCGATGAAATGGATACGCTCGTCTTGCAGCCATTTGCGGCTGCTGCTGCCGCGCATACCTGCCCACACGTCGAAGCCCCTCCTCAGCGCCTCCTCCACGACAAAACTGCCGATGAATCCGCTTGCGCCCGTCACCAGCATCTTCTGTCGGGGCTGCTCCTCCTGGGCGGAGCCCCACATGTCGTCAAACGAGAGTTGCCTAACCATATTTGATGAAAATCGATTGTTTTGTTTCGCAAAAATAAGGGAAACAAGGCGCAAATCAAAATTTAATTGAAAATTTGTTTGATTTTCGTGAACCTTATGCTATCTTTACGGAAAAATTCTGAACACCATGAGGAAATCTTCCGAAAAGAAAAGCAAGCGCATCACCAAGCGTATGCTCACAGCAGCCATGAGCGACATGTTCCAGGAACATGAGGGAAAAAGCATCAACCTCAACCTAATCATCAACGAGCTCCGACTGAAGACGCATCCGCTGAAGATGCTGGCAGCCGACATCCTCTCCGAGATGCTGGAAGAGGGATATATAGAAGAGGTAAGGCGCGGGCAATATCAGCTAGCAGCCCCCGTGACAGTGGAGGAGGAAGAGGAGTCGATAGTGGGCAAGACATTCGTGGGCACACTGCGAGTGGAGAAAAACTATGCTTTCCTGCAGACCAACAGCAAGGAGGTAACCTGCGACATCTTCATTCCCAAAGACAAGCTGAAGGGCGGAAAAAGCGGCGACAAGGCCGTAGTGAAGATTGTCGACTGGCCCGGGCGCGCCAAGAACCCCATCGGCAACGTGATTGACATACTCGGCAAGAGCGGCAACAACGATGTGGAGATGCACGCCATACTCGCCGAATACGGATTACCCTACGTCTATCCGCAAGCCGTCGAGGCAGCAGCACGACAGATATCCGACGCCATACCGGCAGAAGAGATTGCCCGGCGCGAGGATTTCCGCGACGTGCTCACGTTTACCATCGACCCCATCGACGCAAAGGATTTCGACGACGCCCTCTCCATCCGTCAGCTGAAGAGCGGGCAATGGGAGATAGGAGTTCACATCGCCGACGTCACCCACTACGTGAGCGAAGGGAGCATTATCGACCGTGAAGCCGAACAGCGCGGCACCTCCGTCTACCTTGTCGACCGAACCGTGCCCATGCTTCCCGAGCGACTCTGCAACTACATCTGCTCACTCCGCCCCAACGAGGATAAGCTCTGCTTCTCCGTCATCGTCCACATGAACGAGAAGGGGCAAGTGCGCTACCACAAGATTGTGCGCACCATCATCAACAGCAACCGCCGTTTCTGCTACGAAGAGGTGCAGGCAATCATCGAGCGACAGCTAGGAATGGAGAAACCTTCCGCACAGAGCAAGGAGCCCTTGCCGGGAGAGGAGTACACCAACCAGTTGATGGTGCTCCACCGGATGGCTCAGATTCTACGCACCGAACGCTTCGCCAACGGCTCCGTCAACTTCGACCGAGTGGAGGTGCGCTTCGACATCGACTCCGAGGGGCATCCCGTGAGCGTGCACCTCAAAGAGCAGAAGGAGGCAAACCAGCTGATAGAGGAATTCATGCTTCTTGCCAACCGCATTGTTGCCGAGGAGATAGGCAAAGTGCCCTCCAAGCAGCAGAAGACTTTCCCCTATCGTATACACGACGTGCCCGATCCCGAAAGACTGGAGAGCATGGCACACTTCATCATGAAATTCGGCTACAAGCTGAAAACCAACGGCAGCAAGGAAGTCATCTCGGCAAGCATCAACAAGCTGCTGCACGACGTGCGCGGAAAAGCCGAGCAGAACCTCATCGAAACCATCTCGCTGAAAGCTATGCAGAAGGCACGCTACAGCACAGAGAACATCGGGCACTACGGCCTCGCCTTCGACTACTACACCCATTTCACATCGCCCATACGGCGCTATCCCGACATGATGGTTCACCGTTTGCTCACGCGCTACCTCGCAGGAGGGCGCTCGGCATCGAAGAGCAAGTATGAGGAACTATGCGATCATGCAAGCGCTATGGAGCAGCTGGCAGCAGCAGCCGAACGCGCAAGCATCAAATACAAGCAGGTGGAGTATATGATGGACCGACGCGGGCAGGTGTTTGACGCCGTCATCAGTGGAGTTACGGAATGGGGCCTGTATGCCGAGATAGAGGACAACAAGTGCGAAGGGCTCATCCCGATGCGCGACTTGAACGATGACTACTATGAGTTCGACGAGAAGAACTACTGCCTTGTCGGACGACGCACACATCATCGCTATGTCCTTGGAGAAAAAGTGAAAGTGGAGGTCGCACGTTGCGATTTGGAAAAGAAACAGCTCGATTTTGCTTTGGTAGAGTGATTTTTTGCCGTACCTTTGCCCTCCGAATGGAAAAGATGCCCCAACAGCCCAGTATTGCGCAATACGCCATGAATTACGGCGCAGTGCTTGGACTGTACTATATCGGTAAATTCATGCTCTTCCCCCTTAGCTTCAAGTCGGGATTTGCGGGCATACTGTTCGTTGTGCTCACTCTGCTTGCTCCCCTGCTTGCATATAGGCTCACCAAGCGTTTCAGGTTTGCCTACGAAGCGCCAATCCCCAAGCAAGAAAACGCCGAGAGCCTCACCGAGAATATCCCCCTCAACTTCTCACGAGTGTGGAGTTTTACGCTGCAGCTCTTTTTCTATGCATCACTCCTTGTGGCAGCTATCCACTATATCTACTTTACCTTCTTCGACAACGGAACCATTGCTATGGCCTTCAACGACAGCCTGACTCAGATGCAATCGACAACAATAGAAGGCATTACCGACAAAGCCTCGTGGCAGACACAACTCGACAGCATGAAGCAGACTTTCGACACCTTTGCTGCAATGTCTCCCGCGCAGCTGACATTACAGCTTTTCGGCAACAATCTCTTCTGGGGTTGCATAGCAGCGCTCCCCATCGCTGTCCTCAATGCCAGGCGTCCATCATAAGAAACCTTTTAAAAACTATATCACGTTATGGATATTTCCGTAGTTATCCCCTTGTATAACGAAGCTGAGTCGCTCCCCGAATTGTTTGCTTGGATCAAGCGCGTCATGGAAGAGCATCATTTCTCTTACGAAGTGCTCTTCGTCAGCGACGGCAGCACCGACGCCTCTTGGGACGTCATCGAACAGCTGCACAACGACAATCCTGGCATTGTGAAGGGAATAAAATTCCGTCGCAACTATGGCAAGAGCCCTGCCCTCTACTGCGGATTCAAGCGGGCTGAGGGTGACGTCGTCATCACTATGGATGCCGATCTTCAAGACTCTCCCGACGAGATTCCCGAGCTGTACCGCATGATTACCGAAGACGGGTACGACCTTGTGAGCGGCTACAAGCAGAAACGCTATGATCCACTCAGCAAGACCATACCTACCAAGCTGTTTAACGCTACCGCACGGCGCGTGAGCGGCATACACAACCTGCACGACTTTAACTGTGGACTGAAATCGTATCGCAAAGATGTAGTAAAAAACATCGAGGTCTATGGCGAGATGCACCGCTATATTCCCTACCTTGCCAAGAATGCCGGCTTCGACCGTATAGGTGAAAAAGTCGTGCATCATCAGGCACGCAAGTATGGGAAGACAAAGTTTGGCCTCGACCGTTTTGTGAATGGCTATCTTGATTTGATGACGCTTTGGTTCCTCTCAAAGTTCGGCAAGAAACCTATGCACTTCTTCGGGCTCTGGGGCTCGGTGCTGTTCATCGTCTCCTTCTTAATCGTTTTAGGGCTTGTCATCGCTCGCATAGTCGATGCAGCCAACAGCCTCACAAACAGCGTCTGGTTCTTCCTCGCTCTTGTCGGCATGCTCTTGGGTACCCAATTGTTCCTTGCCGGCTTCCTCGGCGATTTGATAAGCCGCAACGCCGAAGGGCGCAACAACTATAATATAGAAAAGGAGATTTGATGAAACGCCCCATCACACTGCTCCTGTCAGCTGTAGCGACGCTTGTCGTTATCGTCGCCGTTTCTTTGGTCTTGAAAGGATGCGGAGGCGTTGACTGCACCATCAACAACACGGTGACTGCCACGCTTAACTTCTACTCGCTGAGTGGTGTACCCGTCGCCTACACCGATACCCTCACGGTAACAGTCGTTGGGGCAAAGGGCGACTCCGTTGTTCTCAATCGCAAGACAAAGGCAACAGGCTTCACCTTCCCATTGGGTTACACCAGCGAGTGCGACACTTTCGTGCTCCACTATCGCGGAGGGTGGACCGACTCTCTTTTCCTCTGGCATGAGAACCACCCCTATTTCATATCCCTCGACTGCGGCACCGCAATGTTCCACACGCTCACTCGCGCTGAGTGCACTCACACTTTCCTCCACCAGGCAGTGATAGCAGAACCAGAAATCAACTACGATGGCAAAGAAAATATTAAGCTTCATTTTTTTGCTGAGTAGCTTAGCTCTGCTTGCTCTGCCAGCTGCTGCTCAACAACCCACGCTCAACGACAAGCAGGTAAAGCAGACGGTTGAGAAGGGGAAACAGTTGTTGGAACAGCAGAAGAAGGTCGACGACACTCCTCTGTTCTGTGGCGTATACCTTAGCGCCGACGTCTTTGGTTTCGTCTATCCCTTCTTCACCAGCAACGGCTTCTTCAACAACGAATTCGCTGTCACCATCAATCTGAAGAACCGCTTTCAGCCCGTTGTGGAAGCAGGATATGGCCGTTGCAACACCACGAGCGAACTCTATCACATACGCTATGCTACCGCTGCCCCCTACTACCGCATCGGCATGGACTACAATTTCCAGTACAAGAACAAGAAGCCCTCTTACATCATTGGCGGAGCAAGGCTCGGCTACAGCAATTCGCGCTATGAGGTAGAGGCTCCGGCACTTGTCGACGATGTATTCGGCACCGAGGCACCGTTCCATCTTGTCGATATGCCCTGCCGAGCCATCTGGGCAGAAGCTGTGGTGGGTGTACGTGTACAGATGTGGAAGAACCTCCATCTCTGTTGGTCCATCCGATACAAGCGAAACATCTCCATCAATACTTCCGAAAACGGCAATCCTTGGTTCGTGCCTGGATTTGGGGCCTATGGCGACGAGGCTGTCGGTGCCAACTATTCCATCTCCTACTACTTCCATTGATGCTCAGCCCATTATCCCAATCCCTATCTTCCGAATCCTTGATTGTTTGATTCTCTGATTACCCCGACGTATGTCTTTCCTTGAAATCGTACTCCTCGCAATAGCTTTGGCAATGGACTGCTTTGCCGTTTCCGTCACCAGCGGTTTCATACTACGCAAACTGCAATGGCGCACCATACTCATCATGGCGCTCCTCTTCGGCTTCTTTCAGGGAGCCATGCCTTGCATCGGCTGGGCTGCCACAAGCTATTTCGACTCTTACATTCGTCATATCGACCATTGGATAGCATTCCTCCTTCTTGCCTTCATCGGAGGCAAAATGATTTACGACGGTTTCAAGGGCGAAGAGGAACCCCATTTCAATCCCCACAGTTTCCGCACCCTCGTGAGCCTCGCTATTGCAACAAGCATCGACGCCCTTGCCGTAGGCATCTCCTTCGGCTGCCTGGGCATGAGCACCTTCGGCTCCATACTGCTTCCCGTGGGCATCATCGGCGCTGTTTCGTTCCTCTTCACCATAGGCGGATGTCTCATCGGCATCTTTCTCGGAAAGAAATTCCATCTTCCCGTTGAGCAGATAGGAGGCTTGATTCTCATCGGAATCGGCGTCAAGATTCTTATCGAACATCTGTTTTTCTAACTCCAGTCCTTCTCTTAGCAATACTTCTGTATGAAAAAGCCCCTCAATTGGTTCATCCTCCTCGCACTCATCATTGCGACAGTGCTCATCGTCAGGCATGACGGTGCCACCTGGTATACCAACCAAGGGCAGGTGTTTGGCACGTTCTACAAGATTAGCTACCAACACAATCGTGACATCCAGCCCCTTGTCGAAGCCCGTCTGCACGACGTCGACAACTCCCTCTCGCCCTTCAACCCCCACTCGGTCATCACCTCCATCAACACCAACGAGAGCCAGCAGACCGACAGCCTTTTCCGCATCGTCTACCGCAAGGCCTCCGACGTCTACGACATCACCCACGGCGCTTTCGACATCACGGTTGCGCCTCTTGTCAACGCCTGGGGTTTTGGCTTCCGCAGTGCCCCTACCGTCACACGTGAGCTCATCGACAGCCTGCGCACCTTCGTGGGGATGGACAAGACGAGGCTGCGAGGCACGCTCATAGAGAAAGACGACGCGCGCACGCTCTTCGACTGTAGCGCCATTGCCAAAGGCTTCGGCTCCGACTGCGTGGCAGCGCTCTTCGACAGCCTCGGCATCCGCAACTACATGGTTGAGATAGGCGGAGAAGTTGTCGTGAAGGGTGTCAACAGCCGCGGAAACAATTGGCGCATAGGGGTTAACAAGCCTACGGAGGACTCCCTCGTCATCACCAACGAACTCGACACCGTCCTCACCCTCACCGACTGCGCTATGGCTACCTCGGGCAACTACCGCAACTTCTACTATCGCGACGGGCAGCGCTTCGCCCACACCATCGACCCTCGCACAGGCTACCCCGTGCAGCACTCCGTGCTTTCTGCCACAGTCATAGCCCCCACATGCATGGAAGCCGATGCTCTGGCAACGTCTATCATGGTGCTCGGGCTCGATTCAGCGCGCATCGTGCTTGCCTCCCTGCCCCACGTCTCCGCCTACCTCATTGTGGGCGACGGGCCTGAGGAAACCCGCTCCGTCACTATCCCCTGACGCAAGGCTGACTTTTCCGAATTATTCCCAAAGGAAAAATATTTTTCCCTTCTTCATCTCGCGCGCTGGAGAAGGAAAAAATTTTTTTTCTTTCTTCATATCATTACTGCCCCTGGGTGTCGTGTGCGAACCTCTGAGTGTCGTGCTTGAACCTCTGAGTGTAGTGCTTGAACCCCTGGGATTACTTGCCTGTTGTCCCTTTGCCTGCAGGATGCTCTTCGAAAAAGGTGCAGGCGATTACGGTTTTAGCACCTCGGATTTTTCCTCCATCGTCTGCCGAAATGCAAAAAAATCGGATAAAAATCACACATGTACAAAAAAATCGCTATTTTTGCCATCAAGAGTGACAAATCTTCAATTTTTTAACCATTAACGACAACTTAAAAAACTACGTTCCATGAGAAAAAACATCTTTCTATTCCTCACTCTCCTGGCGCTGATGCTGGGAAACAGCATGAGGGCACAAGAGAATGAGCCGCTCTCGTTCGGCGTCATTTCCGACATCCACTTCGGAAACAGTGCGGGCGAAGGTCCTATGGTGAAAGTACCTCAGGCCTTGAAGAACCTGACGTCGCAAGGACGTCTGGATGCGCTTGCCGTCGTGGGCGACTTGGCCAATAGCGGCAGTGCTTCCGAATATACGCAGCTGGTAAGCGTGTTCCAGGACGATGCCAACTTCAAGAATCCCGTAGGCACCTTCCTCTTCTCGATGGGAAACCACGACAACTTCAGCAGCGACGGGAAGCAGAACTATCAGGAAGGCCTCCAGGCGTTCAACGGAGGAGAGCCCTATCCCTTCCATATCTATAAGGTCATCAAGGGCTATCCCTTCATCACCCTGAGCGAATTCAGCGGCGACAGCAACGACACCAACAATCTGTCAGCCGGCAACAATGCCTACCCTGCCGCCAACGTAGCCCTGCTGGAGTCGTACCTCGAGCGCGCCAGCCAGGAGTGTCCCGGGAAGCCCATCTTCGTATTCACGCACGTTCCTCCCCGCTGGACGGTTTACGGCTCTTGGCCCGAGCTGGAGAACGGCAGCGGCTGGGGCATGCAGGTGCTCAACTCCGTGCTGAACAAATACCCGCAGGCCGTCGTCTTCGCAGGACATAGCCACTATCCTCTGGGCGACCCGCGCAGCATCCATCAGGGAGCCAATCCCCGTTCGGCGCGCAAAAACTTCTACACCGTCGTCAATACAGCCAGCACCACCTACTCCGAGGTTCATCCCGGAGCCGTTAATGCCGGCATCCATCCCGAAAACTACACCAATGTCACCGAGGGACTCATCGTTACCGAGCTGCCTAACGGCGACATCGAATTGCGCCGCTACGACACCTACCGCAACACCGAGATAGGCGCCGATGCCCGTTGGGTGCTGAAGGCTCCCTTTGACGGTTCCCAGTTTGAGTATGCCGACACGCGCGATGCCGACGACAACCCCCTGAACCGCACCCTTCGCGACGGAGGAGCAGCGCCCGTCTTTGCCAACGGAGCAAAGCTCGCTGTCGAAGCCTTTGCCTTCAGAGCCGTAGTCACCATCCCTCAGGCTACCGACGACGAGTGCGTCTTCCGCTATCGCATCCGCATAAGCAAGGAGGGGCTCGTCATTGCCGAGAAGTACGTCTTCTCGCAATTCTACCTTAACGGCGACATGCCTCAGACAATCTCCTACAATATCAATGCCCTTGAGGCATCCACCAACTATTCCGCTGAGGTTGTCGCCTTGGACTCCTACGATAATATGTCCTCACCGCTCACCATCTCCTTCAGCACTCCCGCTTCCGGCACCGACAACTCTGACCCTGACGCCCGCTGGGCTTTCGACGACCCCTCCGACCTGCTGAAGGTCGACAAGGGCGACATCAAGCTGCTGCCTATCAGAGTGGGACGCGGCTCGGTGGAAGTAGTGAACAGCGTCGAGGAAGTGGGCATCACCGCTATCCCCGGCAAGGACGATAAAGACGGAGCCATCTTCGTGCCACAGGATGCCGGCTTCAAAGTGGTGCGCACGTTGGGTACCACCACTCAAGACTATACCATTATCATGGACATCAAGATGGAAGACACCAATCCCTACAACGCCCTCTATCAGACCAATCAGGGGAACACCAACGACGGGGACCTCTTCATCAACAAACACAAGATTGGCATCAACATAAACGGGCTGGGCTATCACGGCGACCTTGATGACGACACCTGGTACCGCATCGCCATCATCAACCGCGACGGAGACTTCTGCGTCTATGTCGACGGCGAACTTGTCAGCCACGCCGGAAGCCTTGCCTGCTGGGAGCTCGACCCCTGGGGATTCTACCTGTTCTGCGACGAAAACAATGAGATGACCGATACCTACGTGTCGGAGGTTGCATTCTGGGAATACGGGCTCTCTGACAGCGAGGTAAGGGCTCTCTCGGGCATCGATCCGGAGGAGGAAGACCCCGTGGTAGAGGTGCTCACAACATCGGTGAAGATTGTCGATGAGTTGGATTTCAGCGTTACCATCAAGACGAATGTCCCTTTTTCCTTTATCCTCCCGGAGTGGGTGGAGGGCATCGATATAGTCCCATTCGTAGGCACCAAGGCCTATTCCTTTCGCGCACAGCCTATGGAAAGCGAGGGAAGGCGCACAGGCTACATTTCAGTAGAGGCTGAAGGAGTGCCCCTTCAGGATATTACGGTTGAACAGATTTTTATCGGCGACAATGTGCCGGAACCCCTTGGGAGGTGGACCTTCAACGACCCTTCCGACTTGCTCAGGGGCTTAGGGCAGTCCACCCTCTCTGCCGCCTTTCAGGGTGACGGAGGCGTCGAAGTCACCGACGACCTTGAGAGCCTCGGGCTCGAACCCACCATAGGGCCTACCGACGAAAACGGAGCCATCCATGTTCCCGGCGATGCCTACCTCTGGCTCTCGGCCAATGCAGGAGAGGAGAAGCTCACCAGCTTCACCCTCCTCTTCGACCTGAGGCTCTGCGACCTGGAGGGCTACAAGTCGCTCTATCAGTACGACGTCACCAACAAGACCGATGCAGGACTCTTCTTCAAGAACAACACCATCGGGCGCGGAGGCTCATCCGACAACCTCGGCTATGTGGGCGACTTCGATTCCGACCGCTGGTACCGCATCCTCTTCGTCGTGGAAAACAGCATCGCAAGGCTCTTCGTCGACGGTGAGAAGGTCAGGGAGAGCCCCAAGGCCCACGACTACTGGGACCTGCTGGGCGACGCCCTCCTCTTTGCCGACAACGATGGCGAAGTGGGACCTTTAGACGTTGCCGACATCCGCCTCTGGGACTTTGCCCTCTCCGACAAGTTCGCCGAGATGCTCGGCAACGTGTATAGCGACGAGGAGGAGCTGTTCATCGTCATGACACCTAACGTAAGGCTCGTCGACGAAACCGACTTCACCATCACCATAAACGCCAACGTGCCCGTCAGCTTCGACCTTCCGGAGTGGATAGAGGGCATCGACGTCGAGCCGTTCGACGGCGAGAAGGACTACTCTTTCCGCGCATTGCCTATGGAGGCCGAGGGACGACGCTCCGATGTCGTCATCATCGAGACCGACTACTTCTCCCCGCAGGAGGTGGAGGTCACCCAGATTAAGCTCGGCGACAAGATGCCCGAGCCCTATAGCGTGTGGACTTTCGACGACCCGGCAGACCTTATGGCAGCCACAGGCGACGCCACCATGCAGGCAGCCTTCAGGACCGACGAGGGCATTGTCTTCTACGACGACCCCTCCGAAGCCGGCATCACACCCGTTACCGGCCCTACCGACAGCAACGGCGCCATCTTCGTTTCCTCCGACGCCTGCCTGAAGATTGCCAACCAGCTGGGCTTGGAGCAGCTCAACGATTTCTCCATCCTCTTCGACGTGCGCCCCACAACCCTTCAGGGCTGGAACGCCCTCTACCAGCGCGACGTCACCAACAAGTCCGACGCCTGCCTCTTCATCAAGGATGGCATGCTGGGAGTCAACGAAGCCGGAGTCGGCTATCATGGCGACGTCATTCCCTCCAAATGGCAACGCATCCTCTTCGTGGTGAAGAAGGGATTTGCTACCATCTACCTCGATGGCGACAAGGTAGGGCAGAGCACTCGCTCAAGCACCCGCTGGGCCATGTATCCCGAGCTGCTCCTCTTTATGGACAACGACGGTGAGATGAAAGACAACGAGGTAGCCGAGATACGCCTCTGGGACGTGCCTCTCAACGACAACAACGCACGCGAGCTGGGCGGCGTCGAGCAGGAATGGGAGGAAGAGCCCGTTCCCACCCCCGCCGGATTCTGGACCTTTGACGACCCTGCCAATCCCCTTGCAGGCACAGGCACGGCTTCGCTCAATCCTGCCGTAAAGGGAACCAACGGCCCCGAACTCGTCGACGACTGGGCAGCAGCCGGCTTTAAGCCCATAGCAGGACCCTCGGGAGCCAACGGTGCCCTCACCGTGCCCCTCGACTGCTATCTGCAGCTCGCACGCAACGAGGAAGGCGACCTCAACTCCTTCTCCATGCTTATGGACATCCGCCCCGAGAGCCTCTCCGGCTTCAACGCCATCTACCAGAGCCACGTCGACAACGACGACGACGGCTCGCTCTACACCAAGGGCACCCAGATAGGCATCAACATTAGCGGGCTCGGCTACGGAGGAGAGCTCATCGAGGGCGCCTGGCACCGCATCGTGTTCGTAGTCAACGAAAACCGCATGTCGGTATTCATCGACGGCTTGAAGGTGCTCACCACCTCACAGGCCAACAGCGACAAATGGATTCTGCACGAAGTGGGATGGATCTTCTGCGACGACAACGGTGAGGAAGGCACCGTCGACGTAGCCGAAATGGCATACTGGGATGTAGCCCTCAGCGGCGAGCAGGTGAAGCATCTGGGCGACGTGAGCAACAGCACCGGCATCGACACCCCGCGCCTCACCCCCGCCGACGGCAGATGGGGCAGCGGCATCTACTACGACCTCAGCGGACGACGCCTCTCCGGCAAGCCTGCCGCCAAAGGCCTCTACATCGTCGACGGACACAAGGTGCTGATAAGGTAACCATCACCCTCTCTCACCCTATTCTGTAATCAGCGCGGAGCCGACACCCATCCTGCCGGCTCCGCTGCTTTTTCTTCATCTCCTGAAAAGGTTGACATCCTAATCCCTAAATGTGACGTGTGACAAAGTGACAAAGTGACGCCCCCCAACAACATCTTACTTCTTCCATCAGATTATTTGATTATCTCGCGGAGCGCGCGTGCCGTATGAAAAAGGGATAAAAGTTTTTTCTTTCTTCATAAGTTTTTTTCCCTTCTTGAAAAAACTTTTTCCTCAAAGCAAAAATCCATTTCGATAGGCCATTTTTCCGGCAGGACGAAAAACGGGAAAACGGGGTGCGAAAATGCCAAAAATGACAAGAAACAGCTCAAAAATCGAAAAAAATCGCTCAAATCCGCATTTTCGGAATCGATGAAAACAGCGCGAAAAACACTCAAAATGCCCTGAAAACGGAGAAAAAAGTCCCCTTTTTGGCACATTAAGCACCCTTGGACAACCCTTCGCAGCACTGCAACGTACGCAATCGCCACGTAATAAGTTGATTATCTGTCTTATACTGAAATAGGTTGACACAA
>JAGCFO010000045.1 GCA_017650105.1 Bacteroidaceae bacterium
AGACTTCGGCGAAAGGAAGACAAAGAAGAGAGAAAAAGTCGTTCCCGAATCCCCCTCCTGATGGGAACGTGACAGCTATGCGTGGCTGCGTTTGCGACGCTGCGAGGTTTTTCTCGCGGATGGAGTGTGCTCCAGCACCTCGTCAGGGGTTAGTCTTGGATGAAAGTGAGGTTGTTTTTTGCCGTCTGCAACTGTCTTTCTCCTTCCTGTTTTTATGAAATTCATCTACACATCCACACCAGGCAGTAGAAGCCGCTGATTCATACCTCGTTATCCCTATGTAGATGGCCAAATCATCTACATTCATATACACCCATCTACATCGGAGGACGAAATTAATCGGATAATCAGATAATCGGGTAATCAGATATGAACACAAACAATGAGAGCTTTTTCGAGAGCAGGATATGTTAGGAGAAAAAAGAATTATGAAGAAGGGAAAAATATTTTTGGAGAACAAATAATTCTTTTTGGAGAACATATATCGCGCGTTGGAGAACATATATCGCGCGATGAAGAAAGAATAATTCTTTTTTCTCTAAGAAAGCTGCTTTAAGGAGAAGCGTGCATTTATTGTTAAACTCCGCACCGTTAAAGTTAAACTCTAAGGATTTAGAGTTAAACAATAATTCCGCAGAGTTTAGCTTTAGAGAGTGAGGCTTGTTTCACGGTATAGAAAGAGCCGAAGCGCATTGTGTCGTGCTTCGGCTCTAATGGGGTGACTCGACTTCGTTTGTCGGCTTATTTTACAAGCTCGATGTATTTGTCGATGTCGGCAGCCTGTGAGGACTGGTAGTATTTGTCCTTCACTTGCTGATAGAGTTTCAAAGCGGTTGCCTTGTCGCCCAGCTTCTCGTAGAGCTGTCCGGCCTGAACCAGATAGGCGGGGCTGAGGAGGTTGTTGTCGGCCTTAGCGGCAGCCTTCACCAGCGAAGCGGCAGCCTTGGAGTAGTCTTCTTTCTGAGCGAAGCAGTTGCCCAGCGCTGCAAGCACGGAGGGGGTGATCATGTGGTCGTTGCCCTTGAACTTCTGCAGGTAGGGGATAGCTTCGTCGTACTGTCCCAGCTGAGCGTGGCTCAGTCCGGCATAGGCGCGTGCCAGATTGGCAGCTTTCGTGCCCTTGAACTTCTTGATGATGCCGTCGAAGCCTTCGTAGTCGTAGTTGTCACCGTCGATGGCAGCCTGGAAGTTGCCTGCCTGGAACAAGCGTTCGCCTGCGACGAGAGCCTCGAGAGCCTTTGTCTGACGGGGCTTGAAGTAGTAGTTGTTGGCTGCCCAGATGCCTACGATGAGGGCGATGACGACAGCTGCCACGATGGCGATGAGGGTCTTGTTATTTTCGATGTACTGCTCGGTACGGCTCACGGCTTCGCCGATTTCGGCATTCTGAAGCTGAGCTTTGGATTTGGTTGATTTCTTTGCCATAATTTTATCTTGTTTTACTGTATCCATTTTTTTTCGGTCGGCAAAATTAACCTTTTTCCTCTTATAAATGAAATTTCGCCTGATTTTTTTTGCCTTTGGGGTGCTTTTTCTCCTTTTTTTAGCAAAAAGTCTCTTTTCTTGGCATCGATTTTCTGATTTTTCCTTATTTTTGCGTCGCTATGATTCTCAATCGTCTTACTGTCGTAAACTTTAAGAACATCGTCCAGGCCGACTTGGAGCTTTCGCCTAAGATGAACTGCCTTGTGGGGCGCAACGGGATGGGAAAGACCAACCTGCTCGACGCGGTTTATTACTTGTCGTTCTGCCGTAGCGCATCCAACCCCATCGACTCGCAAGTGATGTTCCACGACAGCGACTATTGCGTCGTCCAGGGACACTATGTGGCCGACGACGGAGAGCCGTGCGACGTGTTCTGCGGCGTGAAGCGCGGACAGCGCAAACAGGTGAAGCGCAACGGGAAGGCCTACGCGCGCTATTCGGAGCATCTGGGGCTCATCCCCCTGGTGATGGTGTCTCCCAGCGACGCAGCCCTCATCGCGGGGGGCAGCGAGGAACGCAGGCGATTCCTTGATGTGGCTATCTCGCAGTACGACAGGGAGTATCTATGGTCGCTCAACCGCTACGAGAAAGCCCTCGAACAGCGCAACACTATGCTGAAGCAGGAAGAGGAGCCCGACTGGGAGGTGATGGGCCTGTGGGAGGAGATGATGGCCGAGGAAGGCTGCGTCATCTACGAGAAGCGCAAGGCCTTCGTCACCCAGTTCACCCCCATCTTCCAGGAGTACTACTCGCTGATTTCGGAAGGGAAGGAGGGCGTGTCGCTCACTTATCAGTCGCACGGCGACAGGGGAGACCTGCTGAAGGTGATACGTGACGGGCGCGCTAAAGAGCGCATCCTCGGCTACAGCCTGCATGGTACGCACAAGGATGACCTGGACATGAAGCTCGGCGACTATCCCATAAAGCGAGAAGGCTCGCAAGGGCAGAACAAGACGTACCTTGTGGCGCTGAAGCTGGCGCAGTTTGAGTTTCTGAAGCGCGCAAGCCACACCACTCCTCTGCTGCTGCTCGACGACATCTTCGACAGGCTGGACGCCTCGCGCGTGGAGCAGATCGTGCGCCTAGTGTCGGGCGACAGGTTCGGGCAGATATTCGTCACCGACGTCAACAGAGGCAATATGGACAAGATGTTGGCTGCTGTGGGGGGCGACTATAAGCTCTTCAACGTGGAGAAAGGCGAGATAACCGAAAATAAAAGTGTCTGATTATGCAACGTCGTAAGGCCGAACCCGTGGGCAACATAGTGCTCGAAGTCCTTCGTCAGCAAGGGCTGGAAGCTCCGCTGAATGAATACAGGCTCATTCAGGCGTGGACGACGGTGTTGGGGCCTGCTGTGGAGCGTTGTACGCGCGACGTTTTCATCCGTAACCAGACACTCTACGTTAAACTCTCCAGCCCCGCCCTCCGACAGGAGCTGATGATGCAGCGGACGACGCTTGTGTCGCGGCTAAATGCAGCAGCAGGGGCGCAGGTGATAGTAAACATCGTCTTTTCGTAGAATGTAGAAGACATACTTTTTGTCACCTTTCGTGACGTTTCGTCAGTCGGGACTTTGTGGCTCAGTATTGGCATACTACTTGCTGGAAGAAATATAAAAAGTGTGACATGAGATGTCGGAAGGATGAATATCTGTTAAGAGATTTCCTGGTTTGTTAAATTGAGGTAAATAATGGCTCGGAATGCTCGTGATGTACTTAAACCTTTCTACATTTGCATTGTCAATTAGTTAAAATTGAAATAAGAATTAACATAAATCAATTATCAAATTATGAAAAATTCGAATAAGGTTTTAAGTGTTTTAGGCATCATCCTGTGCAGCGCAGCCGTTGCCGGAGCCACTACCTATTATCTTGTTAACAAGAATCAGCCGCAGCAGGTGGCTGCTGCTCCTTCGTTCAACGAAACGTTCGCTGCCCCCACAGCCATTCGCGGAGGGAGCACGGGAGGAAATGTCGACTTGACAGATGCGGCAGAAGCCTCGGTGCATGCCGTTGTGCACATCAAGTCAACTATTCTTGGAAAGGTGCAGACTGTGGACGTTCCCCAGCTGCCCGACCTGTGGGATTTCTTCTTCGGTGACGGAATGGGAGGCGGCGGCTCGCGTCGTCAGCAGATCCAGACTCAGCCGAAAGTAGGCATCGGTTCGGGTGTCATCATCTCCACCGACGGATACATCGTTACGAACAATCATGTCATCGACGGTGCCGACGAGATTGACGTGAAGCTGAACGATAACCGTGAGTTCAAAGGCCGTCTGATCGGCGCAGACCCGAGCACCGACCTTGCTCTTGTGAAGATTGAAGGCGACGAATTCCCGGCTCTGCCTATCGGCGACAGCGATGCGCTGAAGGTGGGCGAGTGGGTTCTCGCAGTTGGTAACCCGTTTAACCTTACCTCAACCGTTACGGCAGGTATCGTAAGCGCCAAAGCCCGTTCGCTGGGCGTATATGGAAGAGACGGCGGCATTGAAAGCTTCATTCAGACGGATGCTGCTATCAATCAGGGTAACTCGGGCGGCGCATTGGTGAACGTGCGCGGAGAGCTTGTCGGAATCAACGCTGTGCTTTCGTCACCCACAGGCTCGTATGCAGGCTACGGCTTCGCTATCCCTACGAGCATTGTGACGAAGGTCATCTCTGACCTGAAGGAGTATGGAGCCGTTCAGCGCGCTATGCTCGGCATCCAGGGAATGGATGTTGCCAACCTGTCGGATATCCAGAGCGAAGGCTTCAAGGATCTGCCTATCACAGAGGATGACTTCAAGAAGATGAAGGCGCACGAGGGCGTGCTTGTGACTGGTGTGGTTGACGAAGGTGGTGCTATCGACGCTGGCATTGAGAAGGGCGACATTATCACCGCTGTTGACGGTAGGAAGGTGAAGACTATGGCTGAACTGCAGGAGCGTATGGCTCAGCATCGCCCGGGCGACAAGGTTACCGTTCGTCTGACTCGCAACGGCAAGGAGCAGGATAAGGAAGTAACCCTTAAGAACCCGAACGGCAACACGAAGGTTGTGAAGGCAGCCGACCTGACCATCTTCGGCGCCGCTTTCAAGGAGCTGGACGATGCAGCTAAGAAGCAGCTCAATCTCGGCTACGGCCTTGAGGTGACGGGCGTTTCGAAGGGTAAGTTTGCCGATGCCGGCATCCACAAGGGATTCATCATCCTCAAGGTGAACGGCCAGCAGATCCGTACGGAAGACGACTTCAACAAAGCCTACAAGCAGGCTTCGCAGTCGCCCGATCAGGTGCTGTTCATCATCGGAGTTTATCCTTCGGGCAAGCGTGCAAGCTACGCTATCGACCTGGCAGAGGAATAAGGCTTTAGCCCCCCCACATAGACTTCGGTTCGATAAGGAGAGGTTGCCTTCGGGCGGCCTCTCCCTTTCTGCTGAAGGCGGAGGGACATTTGTTAATTGTCGTAAAAAGTTTGCTAAAAATTTGAAAATTAATTTTTTTCTTTCTATTTTTGCACGTATTTTGCAAATTGTACGGAGTAATTAGCTAAAAATCAATGAGACAGCTTAAAATTACAAAAAGCATCACCAATCGCGAAAGTGCTTCACTCGATAAATACTTGCAGGAGATAGGTCGTGAGGACCTCATCACTGTGGAAGAAGAGGTGGAACTTGCACAGCGCATCCGCAAGGGTGACCGTGCAGCGTTGGAGAAACTTACGCGTGCAAACCTCCGTTTCGTTGTTTCCGTAGCAAAGCAGTACCAGAATCAGGGACTCAGCTTGCCAGATTTGATTAACGAAGGAAACCTCGGCCTGATAAAGGCTGCGGAGAAGTTTGATGAGACGCGTGGCTTTAAGTTTATCAGTTATGCTGTTTGGTGGATTCGTCAGTCTATCCTCCAGGCTCTTGCAGAACAGGCACGTATCGTGCGCCTCCCCCTCAACCAGGTGGGCTCGCTCAACAAAATCAGTAAGGCGTTTTCGAAGTTTGAGCAGGAAAACGAGCGCCGTCCTTCGGCAGAAGAACTGTCGGAGCAGCTCGACATTCCCGTTGACAAAATCGCCGATACGCTGAAGGTGAGCGGACGCCACGTGTCGGTGGATGCGCCCTTCGTTGACGGAGAAGACAACAGCCTTCTCGACGTTATCGTCAACGACGACAGCCCTATGGCCGACCACAGCCTTGTCAACGAGAGCCTTGCGACGGAGATTGACCGTGCGTTGTCAACTCTTACCGACAGGGAGAAGGAGATTCTTCAGATGTTCTTCGGCATCGGATGCCAGGAAATGACTCTGGAGGAGATTGGCGACAGGTTTGGACTCACGCGCGAGCGTGTACGCCAGATTAAGGAGAAAGCCATCCGCAGACTTCGTCAAGGTACACGCAGCAGTCTGCTGAAGTCGTACTTAGGCTAAGAAGGACTTAAAGCAAGGTGAAAGGGCGTCGGAAGGCGCCCTTTTTTGTTTTTGGCAGAAGAGAAAGGAGGTTTGCGTGGGAGGTTTAACATAATTTATTCATCGAGGGTTGTGATGTTTGCGAATAATTTCGTAATTTTGCAGCATGAAATCATGTGTGCGTATGGAAAGACGAAACTACATAGCAGCCTTGCTGCTGACGTTGCTCTCCTTCTCGGCAGTGCATGCTATCGACTACACCGTGTACGGAGGTATGTCGATGCCGCGCAGCACCTTTGCCGATGTGGCTACCACAGGCATCAACTTCGGCGCGAAGGCTACATTTCCCGTGACGGAACATCTCAGCCTGATAGGTTCGGTGGACCTCTTCCGCAACAACTCAAACGGCACGGCTCTGGGAGCCAAGTATGGCGGGCTCGTGCTTGAGGAGGGCTACGGACTGACGTGCACCAGCCACACGTCCTTTACGAATGTGCCCATCATGGGGCATCTCCACTTCGGCATGAAGCCGAAAGACAAGGATCTGCGTTTCTGGCTCGAGGGTGCCGCGGGAGTCAACATCCGCGCGATGGCTCCCGAGCGCTACACGTATAGCTTGCCCACGCAGCGGGGCAATCTTTCCGGAGTGGATGATTATAGCATCGTGTCGAATTTCGACAACAAGCTGACCTATTCCACGCTCACCTCGCTGGGATTCACCTTCCACTCGCGTTTCTCCATCGGGCTGATCTGGTATCATCTCGGACGAGCCAAGATGACTGGCGTTCATAGCGTTACGAATCACACTACTGGGCAGACAACGCATGAGTCGTTCGACTACGGGCGTTTGAAAACCCGAGTGCGCGTGATGCGATTTGCCATCTCGTTCTGACGTCGGTGAAGGGCTTTTACTCTGCATAGAATTATGGGCAAAGCATAACGGATTTTGGAGAACAAATACGGCGATATGAAGAAGGGAAAAAAAATTATGAAGAAGGGAAAAAAAATTTTTGGAGAACAAATAATCACTTTTGCGTAATACATAATGAACATTCGGCACAACATCAAATACATCTCCTTATTCATCAGCCTGTTTCTGATGATGTCGTTCGTGGCGCCACAGACAGCGTCGGCCGTTTCGGAAAGCAGCATTGCTCTCTCGGCCGATTCGGCATCCGTCGCCCGTAAGAAGTTGAAGGAAAAAGAGAAGGAGGCTGCCAAGAAGGCCCGCAAGACGGAAAGATATGAGAAGAAGCGCGCCAAGAAACAAGCAAAGGAACTGAAGAACCGCGAGAAGAAGGCTGAGAAGGCCCGCAAGGAGATTGCGAAGTATGAAGCCAAGATGGCTGCCCTTCAGCCCCAGCGCGTGTACCTCTTCGGCGGAGGCATCAACTTCCTCGACTCGGTGGCGTTCGTCACCGACTTGCAGTATTTGGATAGCCTCTACATTGAGCCCGACGGCGAGCTGCGCGAGTCGTATGCCTACTCGGGGCAGCTGAAGTTCTACCTGGAGAGTACATACGAGCTGCACGACGAGACGTGCGCCGTCTACTACGAGGTGAAGGAGAAAAAGGCTCAGAAGCGCTTTGAAAAGATGAAGGCCAAGCTCCGCAAGCGCGGCTACTTCATCCATCCCGTGCTGAAGGAAAGCTTCCAGTTCACCAACGCAAGCAAGAAAGAAGAGGAGGGCACCTTCTCTGGGCAATAGACAACGGGAAGAAAAGCGAATTGAAACAGCCGTTTTTAAACTATTGAGCATTACGAATAGTCAAATAAGAAAACAACACCAACGATGCGCCGCCTGATACCACTCCTTTGGATCTGCCTGATATTCGCTTCGTGCGAATGCTATCACAAGCCCGGCCCCGACAAGCCGAAGCTGAAGCGTACGGTGCTGGTCTATATCGCAGCGGAGAACAGCCTCGCATACGGCAACTTCCACGAGCAAGACCAGAAGGAAATGGCGACTGCCATCGGGGATGTGCCCTCCGACTGCCGACTGGTGGTGTTTGTCGACGACACCGAGCTGCCCCGCATCTATACGTGGGAGGCAGACAAGTCGGGCGTCAAGACGAAGAACATTGTCTATACTTATGCCGAGGATTGTAACTCGGCCTCCTCGTCCACGCTGAAGGAAGTGGTGAAGATAGTGGAAGATGCGTACCCCTCGGAGAGCTACGGCTTGGTGCTTTGGTCTCACGGACGTGCCTGGCTTCCCGCAGCAGGAGCACCTTCGAGAAATAGGATGAGCTTCGGCGAAAACGCTGACAGCGTTTCACTCACTCCCGTGAATGCCGATCCCCTGCGCCGTTCCTTCGGAGTAGACAACGGATCTAATTCCTATAGCAATACGGGCACGCGTATGGAGATTGCCGATCTGGCATCAGCTCTCGCAGAGTTCCCCAAGTTCGATTTCATCTTCTTCGATGCCTGCTTCATGCAGTCGGTAGAGGTGGCTTGGGAATTACGAAATGTCACACGCTGGGTGATAGGTTCGCCCGCCGAGATTCCAGGTCCCGGCGCTCCTTACGAGAAGGTGCTTGCGCCCATGTTCTACACTCAGGACTACGCCCGAGGCATCGTGGAGGCATATTATAAAGGGTATGCCGAAGAGCGCGTTCCGCTCACCCCAACTTCTGATGCGTACTACGGGGTGGTGCTCTCAGCCATCGACTGCAGTAAGCTCGAAGCATTGCGGAAAGCAACTTACGATGTCATTGTCTCGCACATGTCTTCGTCTATCGACGACAACGTGTCGGGGTTGCAGCACTATTTCCCCTACACAGCAAGCGACATGCCTTACTACTTCGATATGCTCGGCTATATGAGAAAGAATGTGTCGAAGTCGGGAGACCTTGAGGCTTGGGAGAGTGCCTTCCACGATGCGGTACCTATCCGCGAAACGACAGAATCCTGGTATTCTGCCTATTCGAGCGGGCTATGCTATGTGGACTTTGCCAATTATGGCGGAGTGTCCTGCTATGTTCCTCTGAACGGAAAGGTGTTCACCCAGTTGAATGATTGGTTCCATCGTACTTCCTGGTACACTGCTGCCGGTTGGGATAAAGTGGGGTGGTGAGCAAAAAAATCAGCTTTACCGAGACAAAGTTGAAGAAAAAGGTTTACCTTTGCAACGGCTGAGAGATATCTGTCGGCCGTTGTTTTTTTATTATTGTATGTCTATACAGCATTTTTCTGGGCGCACGAGAAAGAATATCAAGTGCTTTGCGCAAAAGGACTCGTTCTTCTTTTGCAACATGAGGAGTATTGTTCTTCTCGGCGCATTGATGGTAGCTAACCTTTCCCTCTGTCGGGCAGATGAGCCTGAAAACATAGTTATCGGGAGCGACTCCCTTTCCCAACGCAACGTGGGACTTGACGAAGTGGTTGTTGTGGCTTCTCGTTCTATGTTGACGCAAATGCAGTCGGCAAAGATTGTTTCCGTCATCACCCGCGAAGACATCCAGCATGCATCGGTGCAAACTGTGAATGATGTATTGAAAATGGCTACGGGAGTAGACGTTCGTCAACGTGGGGGATTCGGAGTGCAAACCGATATATCTATTGACGGAGGTACTTTCGACCAGATTGCCATCCTTCTGAATGGAGTGAATATCTCTTCCCCTCAAACCGGACACAATGCGGCAGACTTTCCCGTTTCGCTCTCCGATATCGAACGTATCGAGGTGCTTGAGGGTGCTGCTGCGCGAGTCATAGGAAGTTCTGCCTTTTGTGGGGCAATCAACATCGTTACTTCTTCGCCCGAGGCATCTGTGGTGCGCCTTTCTGCTGAGGGAGGAATGTATGGCACCTATGGCGCTGATGCTTCTGCCAATTATGCCACTTCACATTTTAGGAATAAAATAAGCGGAGGATATACAAAGAGCGACGGAGCTATTGAGAATGGTGACTTCATCAAACGTCGCGCTTTCTATCAGGGGAGCGCTTCGTTGGGTGAGTCTTCTTTTCATTGGCAGGCAGGATGGAGCTCTCAGGACTTTGGTGCGAATACTTTCTACATCGCGAAGTTCAACAACCAATACGAAGAGACAAGACGCTTGACAGGTTCGGTTAACGGAAACATCAAGGTGTTTGAGAATGAAGATTCCAAATTAACTATTGCTCCTCAGTTGTCTTGGCATCGCGATTATGACAATTATCAGCTGATTCGGGGAGAGGTAGGCGCCTCCAAGGGGGAGAACTATCATCGTACGGATGTTCTTGGCGCTGGATTGAATGCTAATGCCGACTGGATGCTGGGAAAGACTTCCTTTGGCGTGGATGTAAGCGACGAGCGGATTCTCAGCACAGCGTTAGGAGACGAGATGGAAGAGAGGATTCCTGCAGGGAAATCGGATCGTTTCTATGAGCGGGAAGGGAGGAGGCTGAATACAAACTTGTTCGTTGAGCATACTGTTTTGTTGGAGAATGTCTCTCTGTCACTTGGCGCTATGGCAAACAGAAATACGGGGCTGGATTCGAAGTTCCGCTTTTATCCAGGGGTTGATATCAGTTGGCGTCTTGATAACAGGTGGAAGTGTTTTGCTTCGTACAACAAAGCATTGCGTCTCCCCACTTATACAGATTTGTACATCAACAACTCTGTGCAGTATGGCGACATACATCTGTTGCCCGAGAAGAACACAACCTATAAGTTAGGTGTGCAATATCTTACTCAGGGAATCAGAAGTACTGTCAGTGCCTTCTACAGTCACGGGGAAGATATGATAGACTGGGTGTACGAGACAGCCGAGAGCACAAGGTATCATGCCTTGAATATCGGACAGTTAGACAATCGTGGGGTTTCGGTTGACGTAAATATCGGCTTGCAAGAGTTCTTCCCGACGTTTTTTGTTTCAAACGTCAAGATGGGTTATGCTTTCATCGATCAGTCGCACCAGAGCCAGAAGCCGATTTTCCGCTCGTTGTATGCTTTGGAATATTTGCGGCACAAAGTAGTGGCGCAAGTCGACCATTCGGTATGGAAAAACCTATCTGCCTCCTGGAATTTCCGTTGGCAACAGAGGATGAACGGCTTTGCTCCTTACGGCAAACTGGACTGCAAACTCATGTGGCATGCTCCGAAGTACGAAATCTATTTAAAAGGGGACAATCTGACAAACCACAGATATTATGATATAGGAGGTGTTTTGCAGCCTGGACTGTGGATAATGGCTGGGTTTGCACTTCGTCTATAGCGTCAGAGTCTCAGTTTCAATTGCACTTGGATTCCGTCGTTTGACGAGCCGAAAATCTCTCTCCAAGTAGCCTGCCAGATGTAATCGACTTCGACGCAATGGAATATGTTGCCGATGCCAACGATTACTCTTGTGCAGGGAAGGGGGCACAGCGCGTTGGGATTTGCTGACTCGGGGATGAAGGAACTGTTGTGCCGACTATAGGTTGCATTAGGTAGCCAGATATTCTTGGCGCCTATGATTTCGCGCAAATCCAGTTTGTTAATCAGCGGAATGTGGTTGAAAATGACTCCACGCAGTTTATTCGTGAAGTTCCACTGCACGTATCTGTCACTCACCAAATCCATCGGGTTGAAGTCGGCGTAGCTTATGTCGTTCAGCTTGAAGGCAGGACTTGAGTTTGGCACGATAAGCAAAGGAATAGGCACGTCTGGAGTCCACACACGTCCTGCCCGGAAGGTGTTGTCGGCAAATCCATAAGCCCCAAAGCGGATTTTCTGCTTGTACGACACCTCTGTGTTCATGTAATCGTAGTCGCTGCCTAAGAATCCTTTGCGTGCGACAGTGTGGCGTAGCGTGAAGATAGGTGCCTCGCGTCGGAGGACATATCGCGCGTCGGGCTTGTCGAGGAATACCTCTCCGGGAGAGTAGCGTAGGAAGATTTCCATTTCCGACAAGTCGAAATCGTTCACACCCTCGGGCATGAGGGAAGAGGTGCTGATGTCGTCGTCCGAATCGAGGAACTGCCGATGCCTTGCCGTCAACCGATAGGAGAATCCCCCTCGCAATTCGCTGTTATACGACATCTCCTGCCTTCTCTGCATAGCGTAGGGGAAGGTGTAGTTATGCTTGATGGATTCGAAAAGATTGTCCCATCCTGCATCGGGCTTCCATTCGCGCAGAGGAAAGATATCGTAGTCGTAGCGAAGGCGCAGCGAATGGATGGGATACTCCCCGAAGTGTCTCTCGCGCTTGTTGAAAGAGTACTCCAACTGCCCCATATACTTCCACTTCTTGTCGCGCGTGCCGTAGGCGACGTAGAATCTTGCACCTAGATGCGGATTGAGATAACCGCTTGTCATGCCTCCCGCACGCAGACGAACGCCCTCTATGTTGTTGAAACTGATGGTGTTTGTGATAGGGCCGAGGAAGAGAGCTGGCTCTTCCTGCGAGGTAGGCAAGAAATTATAGTCGATGATGCTTGCGATGCCCTCAAGGGTGTTGTAGGCTGGATATTGGCGCAATTCGTGCACAAGGTCCTTCGTCAGTTTGTAAGTTTCGGAAGGCACTTGGCGGAACACGAGGGGCGACTCCTCAAGGGCTTTGTTTGCATCATCATAGTTGTATTGCGCATACTCAACCTCTTTCCGTATGGCAGCGCCTCCGGCTCTTTTCACAGAGAACTGCACGAGCGTGAGCTCATAGTCTTTGTTGGCGTGCCCTTCCTCATCGGGCGAGAACGACTGAATGAGGAGTATCGACTTGACAAAGTTTATTTTGACTTGTGGAGATGTCGTCATCTGAAGATGCCGAAGGGTGTGTGTCGCGGCATCAACGTAGATGTGCCCCGTGAAGGTACACGAGCTGGCGTCGACGGGGGCGAAGACGATATCGACACACTTGTCCTTACCGATGAAAACGGTGTCGCTCCTCAGGGCAAAGCGGTAGGCGATGGTGCCAAATGCCGAGAAGGGCGAGACAAAGCGCTCGTCGAGCAGCTTAATGTTGGGCGCAAAAATGTCAGCCTCCCCGACAAGTTCGTTTCCGAGCCCTTCCACCTCGTCTGTCACCAGAAAATCGTCTACTCCCGAGCGGAACTGCTTGTTTTTGACGACGGTACGCCCGAGGGGGGAGGCGTCGAAATGCTCAGTGCTCACCGACTCGCGCGTTGTAAGGTTGAGCAGAGGGTCTTTCGAGGGGTATGTGTCGAGGAAGGGGATGAACAGCTGGGGGCGAATCTGTATCAGCTTCTTCAGTGCCCCGTGCTCGGGCTCGCTCAGCGAGAGCGTAAGTATGTCGTGCCTGCTTCGGCTGAGGCATCCGTTGCGGTTGGGGCGATAGCTGTCGGCATTCTCCATAATCTCCCTCACGATGTCGAGCCCCGGATTGTTCTTGCGCGAGTATCTCGGCCCGAAGGGATTGCCTTGAATGATTACCTCGCTAAGGTTGAAGTTGCCCATGATGTATTCGTCGCTTGCATCACGAATCTGTGCCGCAGCAGTCGTTGCTGTGCAGAGCAGGATAAGGGCGATGATGTGTCGGCGCATAGGGCAGAAGATTGGCTGGGTAGGGGAGCGAGGATGGTGTGTTACGCGTTTAGGATGATGATATGTGGAAAACTTATTATGGAGAAGGAATAATTTTTTTTGGAGAACAAATACGGCGATATGAAGAAGGGAAAAATTTTTTTGGAGAAGGGAAAATTTTTTATTCTTACTACAAAGTCAAACGCTGGCAGAAAAGCCTTCCCGCTATCCGAAGGAAGGGTCGGGATTGTCAAGCCTGAACACGATGCGGAAGGAGCCCTCGTTGAACGAGGTTGACGAGATGCGGAAATGCCCTATCTGCGCTGTGTGCTCCACATGCGAGCCGGCACAGAGACAAACGTCGTAGTCGCCCACTCGCACCAGGCGGAGCATCTCCGAGGCATCCTCCGGCAGGCGGCTAAGGTCTATACCCTCAGGCACTTGCGCGCGGGTGACGTATTCTGCCGTTATGGGCAAGTCGCGCTCGATTACCTCGTTGACGGTTTGCTCCACGCGGCGTATCTCTTCTTCGCTGAGGGGGCGCGGCAAGTCATAGTTGCATTTGCTCTTCTTCCGCTCCACGTGATTGATGCGAGAGCGAGGGCAACCGAACATTTTTACCATTGTCCCGTTGAGAATATGCTCTGCGCTATGGGCAGGCGGATATTCCTGTTTGTTATGCTCGTTGATGATGACTTCTTCCATTGTCGAAATGTAGGGCTATGAACGGTTTGCTTTCCTTATTCAATTTATTATGGCGACAAAGATAATGAAAAAAAAGCGATAAGATTGGCTCTGCTAATGAAAAAAACATTAAATTAGCACCCTTGAAAGGCAAAAGTCCCGGCTGAGTCTTCGGGCAAAGGCTTTTGCCGTTTTTGTTTCATTTGTATGAATGCGTATATGAAGAAAAATGTGAGCCGTAAGCCTCTCCTGCTGGCGTTTGTTACTTTGACTCTGCTGTCGGTTACTCTCTGCTTGAGTTCCTGCCGTGCGGCATCGGGGAATTCCGAAGCAAATGGGAAGGATTCGAAAAAAAATCTCACTCAAAGAAATGTATCCGTTGCGGGACAGGAACTAAACGATGCAAAATGTCCTCTCGAAGGGTATAAGCTTGTCTGGCACGACGAATTTGAGAAAGCCGGCATCCTTGGAGGCGACTGGACCTATCAGGTTGCCCCTCCCAAATGGGTGAATAACGAACTGCAGACATACGTGAAAGAGACTTCTCCCGCGGGAAAGCCTGTGGCAGAATGTTCTGAAGGCACTCTCAAGATAAATTGCTTCAGCGAAGGAGATAAAGTCTATTCGGGGCGCGTGTATGCGCAAGTAAATAGTGGCTGGAAGTATGGATACGTTGAGGCTTCCATCAAGCTTCCTGTCGGGAAAGGCACGTGGCCCGCATTCTGGATGATGCCCGTTCACTTCAGCTCTTGGCCCTACGACGGGGAGATTGACATCATGGAAGAGGTGGGCTTTCATCCCGACTATACGTCTTCTTCCATTCATTGCCGAAGCTACAATCATGTGAAGGGTACGCAGAAAACGAGCGAGCGTCTTTGCGAAGGTGCTGAAGGCGGCTTTCATCTGTATGCGCTGGAGTGGACAGCCGATTATATCCGCACTTTTGTGGATGGAAAGGAGCTCCTCTATTTCGAAAACGACAAGGAAGGCAACAAAGATACTTGGCCTTTCAACACTCCTTTCTACTTGATACTCAACGTTGCCTGGGGCGGAAACTGGGGAGGAGCGCAAGGCGTGGATGAAAGTGCGCTCCCCGTTACGATGGAGGTTGACTACGTGCGCGTATTCCAGAAGGAGTAGGGCAGACGGCTTCGCTTATTTCTTGTGACGCGAAACAAGCTCCGACTGTAAGTCGTTGAGACTGACGCCCATCTGCTCGTTGAGCACGAGAAGATGATAGAGCAAGTCGGATGCTTCCTCGATATATTTTGCTTTGTTGCCTGTCGTTGCCTCAATGATTGTTTCTACGGCTTCCTCGCCTACTTTCTGCGCAATTCGGTTGAGTCCTTTCTCAAAGAGATAAGACGTGTAGCTTCCGAGAGGCATGCTGACGTGTCGGTCCTGCACGCATTTCTCCAGCTCGAAAAGGAATCCGTCTGTCTCGGCGGTATCCCAGCATGCGGGAGTTCCTCGATGACACGTTGGCCCTTCGGGATTTGCCTGGATGAGGAGGGTATCTGCATCGCAGTCAGAATACATCTGGACGACATGCAGGAAGTTGCCCGACGTTTCGCCTTTCGTCCACAGGCTCTGTCTGCTTCGGCTGTAGAAGGTTACAAGGTTCGTTTCAACCGTCTTTTCGAAGGCTTCCTCGTTCATATAACCGAGCATCAGCACACGAAGGGTGCGGGCGTCTTGAATGACTACAGGAAGCAGCTTGTCGGCATTCTTTGATAAATCGAAATCGGAGAATTTCATATTTTCTTACTTTGTTGTATTTACAGTTAGGATGACTCTTGGAATGATAGCGTAGCCGTTACGATAGTTACTTTTCATCTGATGATTCGCTATGTTAGGCGCACGGGGATTCCTTGTTTGTGAAGGAAGTCTTTTATCTCAGGTATTGTGGTTACTCCATCGTGTAGGATGCCAGCCACGAGTGCTGCGTCTGCTTTTCCTCGTGTGAGCACTTCGGCAATATGCTCGGAGGTTCCTGCTCCTCCCGATGCTATCACGGGAATGCTGAGCATCGACGACAGCTCAGCGTATGTGTCGCAAGGATATCCCACGCGTGTTCCGTCGTGATCCATCGATGTGAAGAGAATTTCTCCCGCTCCACGTTCCTGTGCCTCGTATGCCCAACTCATCAGCTCGCGCTCCGTAAGTTGTCGCCCTCCGTGTGTAGTACACATCCACTTGCCGTTTATTGTCTTCGCATCGATGGCGACAACCACAAACTGGCTCCCGTACTTGTTTGCCAATTCGTCGATGAACGAAGGATTCCGTATGGCGGCACTATTGATGCTGATTTTGTCAGCGCCGGCAGCGAGAAGTCTCTCGGCATCGTCGGCGTTGCTGATTCCTCCTCCTACAGTGAAGGGAATGTTGATGTGCGAAGCAATGCGCTCAACCAGTTGAGTGAATGTATGTCGCCCTTCGTAAGTGGCGCTAATGTCAAGATAGACAAGCTCGTCGGCTCCTTCCTCAGCATAGCGGCTACCCAGTTCGACGGCATCGCCTATGTCGCGCAAACCAACGAAATGAACGCCTTTCACGGTGCGTCCGTCTCTTACGTCAAGGCAGGGAATTATTCGTTTTGCAATCATGTCTCTTGCTGATGTGGGGTGTGAAGTGTTACTGTTCCGATGTCTCGGGCTGACGAAGGAGGAACTCCTCAGCCAGTTGGGGCAAGGATAAGCGGTTTTCGTATATTGCCTTTCCGACGATGACTCGCTTGATGCCCTGTGCATCTAAAGCCCTTAAGTCTTCGATGCTCCCAATGCCTCCGCTCACGGTGAAAATGATGCTCGGAAAGGCGTCTGAGAGCCGTCGGTAGAGCTCAAACGAGGGGCCTTGAAGCATTCCGTCGCGACTTATGTCGGTGCATATTACCTGCGAGAGCCCTTCGGGGAGGAAGAGCTGGATTAGCGAGTCGATGGTGAGAGGAGTGTCGTCCTGCCAGCCGTTAATTGCCACTTTGTCGTCGCGAACGTCTGCCCCCAGAATGATTCTCTCGCAGCCGAACTCCCTTAGCCAAAGCGAGAAAAGTTCGGGTTTCCTGATGGCTATGCTTCCGCAAATGGCGTAGTCGGCTCCGCTGTCGAAAACGGAAGTCAGCGCCTCGCTGCTTTTGATGCCTCCGCCCCATTCGATGGAGAGGGATGTGTGCGAGGAGATGCTCTCGAGCACGCTTAGGTTGCGCGGCTCGCTTGCTTTTGCTCCGTCGAGGTCGACTAAATGAAGTCGTTTCACACCGATGTCTTCGAAACGCTTTGCCATTTCGAGCGGATTAACGTCGTAGAGCTTCTGCCGCGAGTAGTCGCCTTGCGAGAGCCTGACGCATTTGCCTTCGATGATGTCTATTGCAGGGATGATTTCAAGCATTTTTCGGATGATGGGATTATGGGGTTTCTTTGCGTTTGAATATGGAGAAGGGAAAAAAATTTTTCGAGAACAAATATCGCGATATGAAGAAGGGAAAAATTTTTTTGGAGAAGGAATAATTTTTTTTTCTTTGCCCAAAATGGATTATAGTTTGAGAAAATTCCGTAGAATCTTTTCGCCCACTTTTCCGCTCTTTTCGGGATGAAACTGCGTGCCGTAGAAATTACTCTCATTCAAAGCAGCGCTGAAGGGAAATCCGTATTCCGTTTCGGCAATAGCCGAGTTGCTCAGCGCAGGATAGAAGGAGTGAACGTAATAGACAAAACTCCCCTCAGGGATGTCTGTGAATAGGGGTGAGCGAAGAGAAGTTATCTGGTTCCAGCCCATTTCGGGCACTTTTAAGCGTTGTCCGTCGGGCAGCGCCAAGGAGGAAGGAAACAGCTTGACGGGAGTGGGGAAGATGCCCAAGCAGCGAGTGTCGCCCTCTTCAGAAGATTCGCACATCAGCTGAGCACCGATGCAAATGCCGAGAACGGGCTGCGTGAGAGTAGGAATGAACGTATCGAGCTCTCTCTTCTTCAGCTCTTCCATAGCTGCTGCTGCGTTGCCCACTCCGGGAAGCAGCACGTGGCTCGCGCTGAGAATCAGTTCTTTGTCGGAAGTGATTCGGACGTCGTCGGCCCCGATGCGCTGTAGCGCGTTGATTACCGAGCGGATGTTGCCTGTGTTGTAGTCGATTATAGCTATCATGTCTGTCGGAGAAGATAGTTAGAGATATCCTTTCGAAGTAGGCAGCTTGTCGTCGAAGGGTTGACGATGTACCGCAGCCTTGAGGGCTCGGGCGAAAGCCTTGAAGACGGCTTCTGCCAAATGATGGTTATTCTCTCCCTTCGCGCGGATGTGCAGATTGCATTGCATAGCTGAGGCAAGCGACTGAAATACATGACGAAACATCTCTGTCGGGGTGTCTCCTACAAATTCGCGCGTGAAAGGAACGTCCCATTCGAAGTCAATTCTTCCTCCGAAGTCGAGCAGCACAAACGCCTCGCTCTCATCCATAGGAAGTGCGAATCCGTAGCGAGCGATGCCTCGCTTATTTCCTAATGCCTGCAGAAGGGCTGTTCCCAGCGTGATGGCAACGTCTTCCATCGTGTGGTGCTCGTCAACCTCCAAGTCGCCCTTTGCTGAGATGTCGAGACGGATGTTTCCGTGTGTGGCAATCTGCTCAAGCATGTGGTCGAAGAACTTGAGCCCCGTATCGATGGAGGAAGGGCTGCTGTCATCGAGAGTGAGGCTGACGCTGACTTGTGTCTCGCGCGTGTTGCGCACGACAGTTGCCGAACGGCTCTCGAGGGAGAGCAGGTTGGCTATCTCGCTCCAGCTGAGTTCCCCGATGCGGAGGAAGCGGGTTCCGAGATTCTTCGCAAGCATAGCGTCAGAATCCCTGTCGCCAATCACGTAGCTGGATGCCAAATCGTACTCTCCGCTGAGGTATTTGCCAAACATTCCTATTCCAGGTTTTCGGGTAGGGGCGTTGTCTTCAGGAAAAGTGGGATCGATGAGTATGTCGTCGAACGCGATTCCTTCGCTTTTCAGCACGCTCAGCATGAGTTCCTGAAGGGGGAGGAAGTCTTCCATCGGAAAACTCTCGGTTCCGAGCCCGTCTTGATTGCTCGCCATTACCAATTCGTAGCCGAGCTTTGAGAGAGTCTTCAATCCGCTGATGGCTCCCGAGACAAACTGGAACTTATCAAGAGAATCTATCTGGTAGTCGATGGGCGGCTCTACGAGGATGGTTCCGTCTCTGTCGATGAAGAGGACTTTTTTCATATCGTGGGTTTTTGAGAATTTTCAATCTGTTGTTTGTCGAACTCCGTAAAGAGTGCAAGCATGCGCTTGTTTTCTTCGGGTGTTCCGATGGTTATACGCAGGCAGCTTTCGCATAGGGGAACTTTTGACCTGTCCCTGACAATCACTTCTCCCCTCAAGAGATGCTGGTAGAGAGCTTGGGCATCTGTAACTTTCACTAACAGAAAGTTGGCTTCGCTCGGGTAAACTCTCTTTACGCAAGAGAAAGCAGGCAGCAGTTGGCTCACTCGCGTGCGTTCCTTTAATATAATGTCGCGTTGCTCTTCCACATCTTTCTGCAGAAGTTTCTCCGCCAGTTCCAAAGTGTCGGTGCCGATGTTGTAAGGATATTTCACGTTGCGGAAGAGGCTGATGATGGGTGCAGCAGCAAAAGCCATTCCGATGCGAAGTCCTGCCAAACCGTAGGCTTTGGAGAAGGTCTGCAGCAAAATGAGGTTGGGATGTTCGTCAAGCAAGGGAAGAAGGCTCTTTGTGGAGGAGAAATCAATATATGCCTCGTCTACAATCACTATTCCTTTGAATCGGCGAACAATATCGAGCAACTCCTCAACGGGGAAGGCGTTTGCTGTAGGATTGTTGGGGGAACAGAGGAATAGTAGCTTGCTGTTTTCATCAGCCGAAGCCAAGAGTTTCTCAACGGGAAGGGAGAAGTCGTCGTTGAGCGAAACAGTGCGGTACTCCACATCGTTGATGCTGGCGCAGACGCTGTACATTCCGTATGAAGGACTAATCCCGATAGCATTATCCTTTCCCGGCACACAGAAGATGCGATAACAAAGATCGATGGCTTCGTCACTCCCGTTTCCTAAAAAGATATGTTGGGGAGAGATTCCCTTCTTTTGCGATACCAAAGTCCTCACCCTTTCCTTCAGCGAGGTGCTCGGATAACGATTAAACCCCGAGTTGAACGGGTTTTCATTTGCATCGAGGCAGATGCCGATAGTACCTTTGTATTCGTCGCGAGCTGTGGAGTAGGGCATCATCGACGCGATGTTGGGGCGCACGAGGGATAGGACGTTTTCGATGTTCATTGTCTGAGGTTGTTTATTTCTGTCCGACACGTACTTTTACCGCATTGGCGTGAGCAGTAAGTCCTTCCGCTTCTGCCATACTGATGATGGTTTGCGATAGGAGTTCCAGTCCGTCGGAAGTGAGTTCTTGATAAGAGATTGCATGCAAAAAACTGTCGACGCCTACTCCGCTGAAGGATTTGGCAAGCCCCATCGTGGGAAGCGTGTGATTGGTGCCCGAAGCATAGTCGCCGGCACTTTCGGGAGAGAAATGTCCAACGAAGACACTTCCTGCGGCAGTCACTTTCGAAGCTATCGCCCACGGGTCTTTCATTTCGATAATGAGATGTTCTGGGGCGTAGGAGTCAGCAAAGCGCAGGTAGAGTGAATCGCGCTCCGATGTGTCGTTCGTGTCGAAGACGACGATGCGGCTGTTTTGAAGTGCTTTCGTAGCGATGGTTGCGCGTGGGAGAAGTTTGATTTGGGCATCTAGTTCTTCGTTGATCCTCTGAGCCGTTTCCTCGCTGTGGCAGACAACCAAAGCCTGGCTGTCGGGCCCGTGCTCTGCCTGCGATAACATATCAGCAGCAATAAAGAGAGGATTGGCTGTATCATCGGCAAGAACCATAATCTCTGAGGGCCCTGCAGGCATATCGATAGCTACTCCCTCGGTGCTGACGTATTGTTTCGCCTTCGTGACGTATCGGTTTCCAGGACCGAAAATCTTGCAAACAGGCTTTATCGTTTCGGTACCGTATGCCATAGCTGCCACAGCCCCGGCTCCACCTAACTTATAAATCGTGCTTACTCCGCAGAGTTGTGCCGTCCAGAGAATAACGGGATTGACGATTCCCTTCTTGTCGCACGGGGTGCAAAGTATCACTTCGGGACATCCGGCAATCTTTGCAGGGATTGCAAGCATCAGAATGGTGGAAAACAAAGGAGCGCTGCCTCCGGGAATGTAGAGTCCCACGCGACGGATAGGAAGCATGCGGCGCTGACAAACAACTCCCGGCATTGTCTCTGCCGTAAAAGAAGATGGAAGTTCCTTCTGGTGAAAAACCTCAATGTTGCGTTTTGCTGTCCTGATAGCCTCCTGGAGAGATTGTGGCACATAAGAGGCAGAGTTTGCCAATTCCTCCTCGCTGACAAGGAAACTTTCGGGACAGAATCCGTCTATCTCATCGGCAAGAGCTCTAAGGGCTTTGTCTCCTTCTTCTTTCACAAGCGCAAGGATGCCGCGCACTCTCGAGTCAATTGCAGCATCGTCAAAAGTGGCTCGTCTGCAGAGAGAAGGCCAAAGAGCCACATCAGGATTCTTGATAATCTGTATCATTGTCTTTCGGGCGATGGAGTTATGCAATTACCTTATCGAGTTGAAGAATAAGAATACCTTCGGCGCCAAGCGCTTTCAGTTTCTCCACCTTATCCCAAAGCTCGCTTTCTTCCACTACGGAGTGGAGCGAAGACCATCCGCTGGCAGCAAGAGGCATCACCGTCGGGCTTCGCATAGCCGGCAGTATGTTGATAGCCTCTTCCACCTTGTCGGAGGGAATGTTCATGAGGATGTATTTCTTTCCTCTGCTGCTTCCTACTGCATCGATGCGGAAGAGGAGCGAGTCGAGGAGTGCGCGTTTCTCTTCGCTCAGCGATGGATTCGCGATAAGGACGGCTTGAGAATACAGCACGCGCTCCACTTCAACGAGCCCGTTGGAGATGAGCGTGCCTCCCGACGACACGATATCGAAAATAGCGTCGGCGATTCCTGCTGCGGGAGCAATCTCTACTGAGCCCATGATGGTTCGAACGGAGGCGCTGATGCCCTTTTCGGATAGGAACCTCTTGAGGATGTTCGGGTAGGAGGTAGCTATGATTTTGCCTTGAAACCACTCCAATCCACTGTATTCGGCATCTTTGGGCACAGCCAGCGACACACGGCACGAGCCGAAGCCCAACTGGCGAACGATTTCGACAGCTACTCCTTTCTCTTCCACTTCGTTGAGCCCCACGATTCCTATGTCGGCGGAGCCGTCGGCAACCACCTCGGGGATGTCGTCGTCGCGCAGATAGAGCACTTCCAAAGGATAGTTGGCAGCTCGTCCAAGGAACTTGCGCTTTTGGTTATCTACTGTCACGCCCGAGTCTTTCAGCAGCTCGAGGCTCTCTTCGTTGAGTCGTCCTTTCGATTGAATGGCTATTCGTATCATATTTTTTATAAAAAAAAGACCTACCGTTTTGGTAAGTCCCCTGTTATTTTTGCATTTACAATCATACACACGCGGCACTTACCCTATCTTCGCGATATGGTGATGGAGGTGTGTGCTATGAAGGCGAATGCTCATGTTTCTTATAATTGTCGCTGCAAAGCTATTGCTTTTGTTTTAATCTGCAAAATTTTTGAGCATATTTTTTCGGGAATGTAAGAAATGGGGGAGGAAAAAGCCCCCTCTTCCGTTACTCGAAGCTATGAAGCAGAGCAATCTCCTCAGCCCACAGTGTCTCGTCGGGCGTCTCGAGTATCAAAGGAATCTCGTCGAAACGGGCATCTTTCATTATCTTTCTGAAGAAGTCCATCCCGAGTAGTCCTTTCCCTATGTTGTGATGTCTGTCGACGCGGCTTGCGAGAGGTTTCATGCTGTCGTTCAGATGAATGGCGCGCAGGTAGCCGAAGCCTACCACGTCGCCGAACTCTTGCCACACTCCCTCGTAGTTTTCCCGCAGGTCGTAGCCGGCAGTGAACGTGTGGCACGTGTCGATGCAGATGCCCACGCGGCTTTTGTCGTTCACCTTGCTGATGATGTGTGCCAAATGGTAGAACGAGAAGCCCATGTTGCTACCTTGCCCCGCTGTGTTTTCGATGACGGCCGTTACCCCGCTCGTTTTGTCAAGCGCCAGGTTGATGCTGTCGGCTATGCGGTTGAGGCATTCCTCGTCGCTTATCTCCCTGAGCGAGCTGCCGGGATGGAAGTTGAGCATCGTAAGCCCCAGCTGCTCGCAGCGCTGCATCTCTTCCACAAACGAGTTGCGGCTCTTCTCGAGCCCTTCTTCTGTGGGATGCCCCAGATTGATAAGATAGCTGTCGTGGGGGAGTATGTATTGTGGCTCAAAGCCTCCCTCCGCGCAGTTTTTCTTGAATGCATCGATGCTTTTCTGCGTGAGAGGAGGAGCGAACCATTGCCTTTGGTTCTTTGTGAATAGGGCAAAGGCTGTGGCTGAAAGAGCGCTTGCGTTGAGGGGCGCCAGTTCCACGCCTCCCGAAGCCGAAACGTGCGGGCCTATGTGTTTCATACGGGTATGTATTTTAAAAGGTATATTGAATGATGCAAAGATACGAAATGTTTTTGTACCCGCAAAACTCCGACGTCAGAAAACTGCGCATTATCGACAAAGAATATCGCGATATGAAGAAGGGAAAAATTTTTTTGGAGAACAAATATCGCCGTATGAAGAAGGAAAAAAATTTTATGCTTAATACATAATTCTCGTTGGGAAGAATGCATCGTGAGGAGCCTCCAGGAACGAATAGGAGAAAGAAAAGAGGTGCTACCGAAAAAAGATGAAGGGGACTCAGGTGCTTGAATGCTTGCGGCACAAGACTATTCCGTCTTCACAAACACGGCGTGAAGCGTCACATCGTCAGCTTCGATGTGCGAACCGGGCGTCAGATAGCCCTCGAGCGTGTTCTCGGCTGTGTTCCACCCGATGAAGACGCCTGTGGAGTCTGTGCCCTCGTATGTGGGAAGGGTGAATCGGGTGCCCCAGAGGGCGTAGTCGGTGCGTACGAGCGAGTCGCGCACCATAAAGTTGATAGACACCGAGGCGTTGAGGAACGTGAAGATGTCGGCAGCATCGACAACAGCCTGCAACTCGTTTCTCGAACTGATATTCAGCCCATAGAAACTGTTAGTGCCAGAGAAGGGCGAGTGGATGGTCCAGTAGTTGGCGTTGATGATGCTTCCGAAACTGTTGTCGATTTGCCACTCGGTAGCGTCGCTCCTGTCGCTGCATCCGGTAAGTATGATGGGCAGCACAGCATTTCCACATTTGCGCAGGAAAGTGCTGTCGCCCAGCTCGATAACCCATCCCGTGCCTTGCTGATGAAGCCTCCAGGGGGCATAGGTGGAATAGATGGGCTGGAGCGTGCTGCTGGGAGTGCAGACAAGCGCAGGCTGATCGAAAAGATAGTTGTCGGTCTTCGACTTCGTGCGAGCAACAATCACGCGCATGCCGTCGGTCAAGTCGTCGAAAGCCTTGGCTGTGAAGCTCTTGGGCGCCGTTGGCCAGAGGGGATTCGAATAGAGGTAATTCTGCTGGATGACGTCGAGGATGATGTTTTTTGTCAGCCTGTCGTAGGTGGACGTGTGGCAAGTGACTGTGATTCCGTCGAGATGCATGTCGCTGATGCCCAGGTCGGAGGAGTAGGTATTATAATAGGAGAGGGCGCTCTCCACATCATCGAAGACAAGGCGCGCGGCAGAAGAGCGTACGGTGTCGTCATCCATATAGAAAGTGAGCATCACGTTCGTGGAGTCGTTGTGGAAATTGTACACGATAGCGGTGTCGGTGACTGAATAGGTCTCGTTAGGGCCCAACTTAGTAATCGTGCCTGGAATCTCCAACTCGTTGCAGGCAATACAAAACAATGCTGCCGACACAAGTGCCGACAGCATTGATACTATCGGATGACGTTGTCTTGTCAATCCTTGCTCTCCTGGTTTTTCTTGTTGGTGAGAACGTACACCACGATGCCTCCTATGACGAACAGCAGGCCTGCGGCTTGTACGGCGTTGTTATTGTTCCAGCCAAGAAAATAGCTGAGTACTAGAATGATGGCACCGATGATCATCAACAGGATACCAATGGAATCTTTGAAATTGTTCATGTTGCTATAGATTGTTAAAATGTACTATCCGTATTTGTTTCGCAAAATAAGCAATAAATCTTCGAACCTTCAAATTTTTATTGAAAAAAATAGGGAATGGCACTTATTTTTTCAAAAAAAGAGGCCCGAATGTTTGCTGTTTAAGGAAAAAGCAGTAATTTTGCGCCGCATTTTTGCAAAAAACATTTTTTATTAACAAACAAAGTATGAATCAGTACGAAACCGTTTTCATTTTAACTCCCGTTTTATCTGATGCACAGATGAAGGAAGCGGTAGAAAAATTCAAAGGTATTCTTACCGCCGAAGGCGCTGAGATTATCAATGAAGAGAACTGGGGCATGAAGAAACTTGCATACCCCATCGAGAAGAAGACCACTGGATTCTATCAGCTCATCGAGTTCAAGGCTGAGCCCAGTGTGATAGAGAAACTTGAACTTCAGTACCGCCGCGATGAGCGCGTGTTCCGCTACCTCACCGTTAAGCAGGAGAAGTATGCAGCACAGTACGCCGAGAAGCGTCGCAGTCTTAAACAGCAAAAAGCAGAGGAGGCATAATCATGGCACAGAATCAAAGCGAAATCCGTTATCTCACTCCCCCCGCAGTGGATAAGAAGAAGAAAAAGTATTGCCGCTTCAAGAAGGCTGGCATCAAGTTCATCGACTACAAGGATCCCGAGTTCCTCAAGAAGTTCCTCAACGAACAAGGCAAGATTCTGCCTCGTCGTATCACCGGTACTTCGCTGAAGTATCAGCGCCGTGTGGCTCAGGCTGTAAAGCGTGCCCGTCACCTTGCCCTGCTGCCTTTCGTAACCGATATGTTGAAGTAATAAAGTAGGAGGACAAACTATGCAGATTATATTGTTAGAAGATGTTCAGAACTTAGGTTACGCAAACGATATCGTTACCGTTAAGGACGGCTATGCCCGTAACTATCTGATTCCCCAGCACAAGGCTATCCTCGCTACCGAGAGTGCAAAGAAGGTGCTGGCTGAGAACCTGCGTCAGCGCGCTCACAAGCTTGCTAAGATTAAGCAAGATGCTGAGGCTCTCGCAAGTCGTCTCGAGCCTCTGGCTCTCACCATCGCAGCTAAGGTCAGCGAAGCCGGCACGCTCTATGCAGCTGTAGGCCCCGCTCAGATTGCTGCAGAGCTTGGCAAGCAGGGATACGAGGTTGAAGCTAAGGCTATCTCCCTCTCAGCTCCCGCTAAGGAAGTTGGTCACTACACCGCTACCGTACGCCTCCACAAGGAAGTTTCCGTTGAGATTCCTTTCGAGGTTGTAGCAGAAGGCGCTGAAGCACCCGCAGCTGAGACAGCAGAACCCGCTGCCGAATAATTCAGTTATTTGAATTAGAAGTAAAGTCACTACTCTTGGGAGAAATCCAGGAGTAGTGATTTTTATTTTGGGAAAGGTAGAATGATGTCACGATTCTTTCCTTTCCGTTTAACCGAATAACAACAGAAAATGCAGTCAGAGATGGCTGCATTTTCTGTTTATCAACTTTCCTCTAATAATGCTGAGAAACAGCACCGCAGGTGCGCCTTGCTGTCGTTATTTTTCCTCTAACGTTGCTGTAGTCTCTATTTCCTCTTGGTTTGGATGCCTTTTTATCTTCCATCCGATGGCAGCAATGAAGAGCGTCATCAAGGGACTCAGATAATTGAAAAAGCAGTAGGGCAGATAGGTAAGGGTGGGTACCCCCAGCACTGTGCTCTGCGTCATTCCGCACGTGTTCCAGGGGATGAGTACGGAAGTGACGGTAGCGGCATCCTCGCATGTGCGGCTCAGCAGGCGCGATTCATAGCCGCGTTCGGAGAAAGCCTTGCGGTAGATGTCTGCGGTGAGGACTATGGAGATGAACTGATCGCCTGTGGTGATGTTTAGGAACAATCCCGTTCCTACTGTGGAAGAAACAAGGCTGAAACGGCTCCGTACCAGGCCGAGAATAACCCGTGTGATGCTTTCAACCATACGGCTTGCAATCATCGCAGCACCGAAACACATGGCGCAGAGTATGAGCCAGATGGTATTCAGCATACCCGCCATTCCTCCTGTTGAGACAAGTTCGTTGAGGGCAGCATCTCCTGTATCTACGGCAGTAGGACCGTAGAAAGATATCGCCAAGCCGCGTATCATGTCGGCAAAGGAGTCGGATGAGGCAAGTGCCGTGCCTCCGCCTATCTCGCAGAGAATGTGAGGCTGAAGAATGAGTGCCATGATGCCAGCCGAAAGGCTCGAGATGAATAGCACTATGAGTGAAGGCACACGTCGGGCGATGAGAACTCCCGTGAGAATAGGAACTATCAGCGTCCACAGGGATATGTTGAAGGTGTTGGAAAGCCCTTCGGTGTATTCGCTGATATGCAGTTCGGCTTCGTTGCTATTCCCTAAGCCTGCCACAAGGAAAATGATTAGGGTGATGGTGATTGTGGGCACCGTAGTAATCATCATGTAGCGGATGTGGGTGAACAAGTCGGTGTGCGTCGATGAAGAGGCAAGGATGGTAGTGTCGCTCAGCGGTGACATCTTATCACCGAAATACGCTCCCGAGATGATGGCTCCTGCCGTCCATGCGTGATTGACATCCAATGCCTGCCCGATGCCCATCAACGCAACGCCTATGGTTGCTATCGTGGTCCATGAGCTACCTGAGAGCAGCGACACCAGCGCACAGATGGCGCAGGCAGAAACCAGAAAGAACTTGGGCGAGAGAATCTGAATGCCGTAATAGATTAGCGTCGGTACCACACCGCTTATCATCCAAGTCCCTGCCAGCATGCCCACGCAGAGCAGGATGAGAAGTGTTACCGAGACGTCGCCTATTGTCTTGCCAATCTGCTTTTCGAAGGTTTTCCAGGGGACATGATAGCACAGCATCGAGATGGTCATGCATACTGCCATACCCATGATGAGAGCTATCTGACTTCCTCCGCTCAGCGAGTCGCTTCCGAAGAGTGCTATCACGACAGCAAGCAGCCCGATGAGCACCACAAGCGGTATTGCCGCGATGAGCGGGTGGGGGAGTGATTTGTCCTTGGTCTCTGTCATAAGCCTTCTGTTTTGTGTCGGAATGCAGGTTTCTGTACGCAACGACATGCCTCATGTCTTTGCCCTGCTTGCGCCTTTTCATCCGAAAGAGCGTCTCCTTCGGAGGAGTCGATTATCAGATGGAAAGAATTCCCAGTACGTTTATGAGTTCGGGATCGATGGGTTTGTCTTTCTTGATAGCCTTGTAGAAGGGGACGTACACGATTTGATCGTTCTTCACGCCTATCATCACGTTGCGCTGCCCTTCCTTGAGTGCCTCGATGGCAGCCACTCCCAAGCGACTTGCGAGTATTCGGTCGACAGCCGAGGGCGTGCCTCCTCTTTGAAGGTAGCCGAGAATGGTTACACGAACGTCGTACTCGGGATATTCGGTGCGCACTCTGTCGGCATAATGCATTGCCCCTCCCGTCTTCGGGCTTTCCGAGACGAGCACGATGCTGCTGTTCTTGCTCTTGCGTATTCCTCGTCCGATAAACTGTTTCAGTTGGTCTATGCCCGTTTGGTCCTCGGGGATGATGGCTGCTTCTGCACCGGCGGCGATGGCGCTGTTAAGACACAGGAAGCCTGCGTCGCGCCCCATCACTTCGACGAAGAAGATACGGTCGTGCGATGTTGCTGTGTCGCGTATCTTATCGACGGCGCTGACGATAGTGTTAAGGGCTGTGTCGTAGCCTATGGTGTTGTCGGTGCCGTAGAGGTCGTTGTCGATAGTGCCGGGCAGTCCTATGCAAGGCACGTCAAACTCGTGAGCAAACTCCAGCGCGCCTGCCAGCGAGCCGTTTCCGCCTATCACGATGAGAGCGTCGATTTCGTGCTTCTTCAGGTTGTCGTACGCTTTCTGCCTGCCTTCGAAGGTGCGGAACTCATTGCTGCGTGCTGTCTTCAGGATGGTACCTCCGCGCTGAATGATGTTGCTGACGCTTTCGGTTGTGAAGTTGCAGATCTCATCGTTGATGAGTCCCTCAAATCCGCGGTAGATGGCCTGCACCTTCCATCCCTCGTAGATGGCTGTTCGCGTGATGGCTCTGATGGCAACGTTCATGCCTGGGGCGTCTCCTCCCGATGTGAGCACGCCGATGGTGTTTATCTTTCCCATAGTCTTTGTTCGAATATCTGATTTCGTAGGGCGAAGGTACGACCTTTGGCTGGTTTCTCCAAATAAAACGACACCTTATTTCAATATTTTTTCCGCCCTGCGCCAAACGGCTCCTTCAGTCGCTGCTCGTAGCCGCCTTGCACGTGGTTGTAGAAAGAGAAAGCGCATTTCCCTGCGTGGGGCAGAGAAATGCGCCGATAAGAAGTCGTTTCTGAGGAGCTTGCGGAAGACTCCCGTGACTTTGCCTTTAATTCGATTATCTGAACGCCCAGAGTAGCGAAGGCCGAGTTGTGCTTACACAAGCTATGGTGAGTCGCGACGGGGGGAGACCGAAGGTCATAATCCGATTCTCTGGCGTATCGCGCAAGGCTTGTCTTGCGCTCTTACGGGTGCAGAATCTTGCTTACCAGTGCTGTGACGTCGGAAACGTTGATTTCACCGTCGCCATTCACGTCGAACTTGCCAGAGCCGTCGTCAATGAGGATAACCCACGAGCAGCCCTCAAAGACGTTGATATCCAATTCGGCCATAATGTAATTGGTTTCTGGGTCGTCGGCATAGAACTCATAAGTCTTCGTGCCATCGGTAGCGGTGCTGATAAGAACAAGGCCTTCGGTCACTTCCTCGCCGTTGCAGAAGACGTGAAGCTTCTCGCCAGTCTTCACATCCACATCAAGCATAAACGTATTGTAGGAATTATAGTCATAGGGAGGCGTCTTGAATATGCCGTGTTTCGACGAGAATGCATCCTCGTGGTCACCGTTAGCATCCTGATAGTCGAACGTAACATTGTTGTTCTCGCTTCCTACAAGTGTCACCTCATGATGAACGGAATACAAGTCGTCAATGGTTATCTCCCACGTAGCCGGTTCGCGGATGTCAAAGCCGAGCGCCGACAGGGTGTTATTGTTGTCGTAGTCGGCATCATTAATTTGCAGGTCGTAATAAGTCCCTCCTCTCTCAAACTTGTCGGTGACGTCAACGCCGTTGCGGAATATCGTTGCCGTCTCGCCCTCCTTCACATAGAACGTCAGATAGACGTATGAGTTGTATTCATTGTCGAACGAGGGAAGATAGGCCGAGGCGGGAATACCGTTGTTATTGGCGTTGAGTACTGAATTGCCGTACAGATGTTCATATCCCATCTCCAACACTTGCTCCGTCGTTCCGCCTTTCACAATAAACGTCTGCCTGTGGCTGGTGTCATACGACACTTCCCATGCCTCGTCCTTCGTCGGGTCCATCGTATAGTAGAGGGCGCCTTCGTAATATTTCTCGTACTGATAGGTGGTATCCACTCCATTGCACAGCACTCTCACGGGCCGCCCTTCGTCTTCCAGATACACCATCAGCTTGTAGGTATTGGTCGCGTCTATCTCGTCGGACATCATCACGAACTTATCCTCAAGCAAGCGGGAACCGACGCTGCTATGTAACTCCACTCTCGGGCAGTCGTCCGACTGGGATATCGTCCACACGGGCTTGCCGAGAGGTTTAAACGATACCGAGAGCGTGGTCTCGTCCATGTCGATGGAGGGAATCGTCAGCTTGTATGAACCGTCGCCCTGGCTCACAAGGTAGTCGGGATACTGCACGGCGACGTTCCAGCCCGTCAGCCAGCACCTGTCGAACTCGTAACCCTCCTTGGGAGTGATGGTGAACTCCTTGCCCGTTGCC
>JAGCFO010000046.1 GCA_017650105.1 Bacteroidaceae bacterium
ACGGCTAACGGCGGACTAAAGGGATTTTTATAAAAGCGGACGCCTTTTATATAAAAAGGGCTGGCTTTTATATAAAAGGGGGCGGCTTTTATAGATATAGTCAGACTTCGGCGAAAGGAAGACAAAGAAGAGAGAAAAAGTCATTCCCGAATCCCCCTCCTGATAGGAACGTGGCGGCTATGTGTGGCTGCGTTTGCTGTCTTCAAACGTCTTTCTCCTCCCTTTTTTTATGAAAATCATCTACACATCTACACCTAGCGGAAGAAGCTACTGATTCATACCTCGTTATCCCGATGTAGATGGCCAAATCATCTACATCCTTCTACACCAAGAAAAGTGGAGAAGTTCATGGCGCTTTTTCCTGAAATCAGCTTAGACCTATGGTCTAGAATGCTTTCTTGCGTCCGTTGATGATGTAGATGTTTCCTTGCTGCGGGTGGATGACTCTGCGCCCGAAGAGGTCGTAGATGATGTTGTCTTCAATTTGGTCGTCGGGCTCGATGCGGATGACTCCCGTGCCGGGCTCGCGCTGCTGGATGTGGGTGGTGTCGGCTGTGGTGAGCTGGTTGGAGGCTCCGATGGTGACGCGGTTCATCACGTAGGTGTCGGCTGCTCCGTCGGGATAGAGGCCTACGGAATGTTTGCTGTTGCAGCCGCAGTAGTGGAGGGTGTCGGTATGCTGTTCATCCTCGCTTGTCAGCAGCACGTAGCCGCCCTCGGAGGCGAGCTTGAAGGTGGTGTGGATGGTGGTGACAGGCTCGAGCTTGTCGCACCAGACAACGGCAAATCCGTGAGGGGGGATGACGTTGGAGACGCCGTCGACGCGTGTTATCTGGAACTTGCGAAGGTCGTCGATATCATCGGAGAGGAACATGCCTGTGACGTCAACATCGGCTGAGGAGGCGTTGTAAAGCTCAATCCAGTCGTTGCGCTTCCAGTACTCGTTGACGAAGATGTCGTTAGAGGGACTTACTTCGTTGATGCGCACGGGCATTTCGTCGTCGGGCATCAGAGCGGGATCTTCCTCGAAGCATGCCATGAGACTGACGGCTCCTGAGGTGGGGAGCTCGTAGTCGGGAGAGGTGGAGATGACGTTGTTGGAGCTTGTCCTCCTCGCCTGGGTGATTTCGCAGTCCCAATAGATGTCGGTGGAGTTAGCGGCGTTGTTGTGCACCTCGACGGCAATGACGTTGGTACCTTTGCGGAAGAGGCTGGTGCTGAGGGTGAGGGAGCCGCTGTCGGGATTGCCCGGGGCGTAGGAGGAAGCGAAGGAGCTGTAGTTGTAGCTGTTGGGCATCAGGTAGCTGCCTGCCTTGGTGCCGTTGACGTAGATGACGAAGCCGTCGTCGGCAACGTAGTTGAGCGTGAAGACATCGGTGGAGGAGGGTGCTTCGCTCAAGGTGAACTCGGTGCGGAAGTAGTAGGTGGGGCGCTTGGATGAGGCGTTTCCTCCGTAGTCGAGGAAGGTCTGGTACCCTCGTCCGTTTGCGCCGTCGGAGGTGAAGTAGCCGAGAGGGGCCTTTCCGCTCTGCCAGCTCTTGTCGTTGTAGGCGGTGCTGCTCCAGCTCTTTCCGTCGAGGGAGCCTTGGTCGTAGTAGCGCCAAGTGCTTCCCTTGGACATGACGCTTCTGGTTGTGGTGCCGTAGGTGCTCTTCCATCCTTTGAACACATATCCTGCGGGGGCAAGGGCTGTGACGGTGATGGGCGGGAAAAGCTGCCCTTTGAACTCTCCTGTGGGCACGGGAAGCCCGTTGACGAGGAGCCGCGCTTCTTCGTTGTCGGAGAGGAGCTCGGCGTCAATCGGCGAGGTGTTGGAAAGCTTCATGCGCGAATAGCCCTTGAGGTAGCGGATGTTAGTCTGCTGGTAGTTGCTGTTGAGGCGATTGATGAGGTCGTTGGCGGTGCTCCAGGGCGACTCGTTCTTGTAGCTCATGTCCTTGGCAACAAGGTTTGCCATTTGGTTGATGATGTCGGCGCAGCGCGTGGGCTCGAAGACGGAACCGGTGATGAGGCAGTAGGAGTCGATAAACTGCTTACGGAACTGGTCGTTCTGCAGCATGTTGAGGAAGATGGTGACTATCTGTATCTCTGCTGTCAGCTGCCCGGAGTAGTCGCCTCGGAGAGCATCGAAGGTGAAGATGCGCTTTCCTTCGAAGGTGGTGAAGGGATTGCCGACGCTGAAGGAGCCGTCCAGGTCGAAGAGGACGAGGCGGAAACGTCCGTCCTCGGTGCGGGGACGATAGCCCTTGAGGTTATTCTTGGGCCAGTCCCAGTTGCCCAGGTAGAACTCTACGGCGATGTAGTTGATGAACTCGTCGATATCAACCATTTTGCAGAGCTGGGCGTATGTGTCGTCGTCGGCAGCGTTCTTCGCCAGCTCGTACCAAAGGTCGAAGCTCTCCTTCGTGCCAGTCATCTGAATGTAGTTGGAGTCGGGCGAAATCTCAAACTGGTCAATCTCATCGGTATCGTATCCGTAGTTGGCAAGGACGAAGTGCTTGTTGTTTGGCTCGCGCAGATTGATGACGCCCTTGTACTGCCCGTTGATGTAGTGATGTACGGGCTGGTAGCCTTGATAGTCGATGTCGAGCCCTGAGCGCGCCACTATCTGCTGCAGGGCTGCATCCTTGATGCGGCAGCCGTTGTCGTTGCCTCCGTTGCGAACCTGTATGGTCTTGTTGCGGATGTATGGCTTCTCGTCAAAGACGGTGTAGTCGATATAGCTGTTCCCTTCGTACTGTTTCTGCGCCTTTAGCTTGAAGGAGCGGGGATCCCACGCACGGCTCCACCCTCCGCAGACGGCTATGTCTACTTCCTGGTTGACAACCATGTTGCCATCTACGTCGATGAGCTCGAAGTTGGCAGGACGGTCCCAGTCCATATTCCAGTTGCACTTGTCGTTGCGCCCGTTCCCGGCACGTCCGTTGGGGCCTGTAGCGAAGATTCCGTGCTCGCTGCCGTAAAGGTCGGCGTTGTTTGCGACAACAGAGAGGACGGGAAGCGAGTATTCGTTGTTCGTCTTATAGTATGTGCGAGTGACAACGGGGCTCGGGAGCATGCCGTCTTGGAAGAGTCGGAAGCGGTAGACGGTGGTGTTTTCTACCGAGAAGTTGCCCGTAAGATTTGTCGTTCCATGCGACTCGGTAGGAATGGAACCGTCTGTTGTGTAGCGAAGCGTACATCCGGTAGGGATGCTGACACGGAAAGTGGTTTTCTGTGTGATGCGTCCCGAAGGCCGGCTGACAAAAGGAGCCTGAAGCTGCTCGCTGGCGAAGGAGCTCCCGTTGTTTGTCTTGCCGGGAGAGGGGGTAGATGTCCATTCCCACGATTCTGCTCCGTCGGTAGTGCGTGCCCAAGCGCAGCGCGTGATAGCTGCCGGATAGTCGCAGCTGACGATGAGCTTCCCCTGATCGTCGCTAATACAAATCGTTCCTCCATCCACATCAAGCTTGAAGTTTGCCTGGAGGGGGCCATATTTAGCGTCGTAATGGTCGAACCAAATGGTTTTGTATCCTTTCGGGGGGACTGTTCCGATATTGGTGGGCATATGCCATTTGAGCGGCAGAAGAGGGTCGTCGCTGAGATAGCAGCTCGCCAGGTTGGCAGAGACGTCGGTAGGATTATAGATTTCAACGAATCCGCCGTAGTTCCAAGAGGGGTCGATATACGTGTCAATGTTGGCAGGCATTATCTCGTTGATGATGAGCGAGCGGGGAGACAAATCGTTTCGCACAACGTTGACAACGCATTGTGCCGTTAACTCGGCAAACTGGCTCGAACGAGCTGTGATGACGGTAGTTCCTTGACTCAGGGCGGTGATGACTCCATTCTTGTCGATGGTGGCAACCGAAGGATTGCTGCTTGTCCAGCTGACGCCTTTGAAGGTAGCATAATAGGGCGAGATGATTGCGGAAAGAGCGTGAGTGTTGCCGATTTCGAGCTGAACGTCACTCTCGCTGAGGGTTATCTCCTTCACGTCGATGACGCTCGTCCAATACTCGAGTTTCCAGTTGTCGAAGAGGCACCAGTTCTCTGCCTCATGTACGTCGCAGTAAAGACCTATCGTGAGGATGTTGTCGGTAACTTCCGTTTCGATACTGTTCCAGTAAAGCCCTTGCTCAAAGGCTGCCACTCCCGCTATCATGGAATGAGGATAGCAGACGTCGGCGCCCGCCTTGCTGTTGTTGAGCCATGCCACGTTGCCGGGAAGTGCCTCTGTGCTATACTGCGAGTAGTAGCTGACGAGTTTCTGCTCGTCGTTGTTGGCGTAGAGATAGGCTTTGACGTTGTCGTTGCCGGCAAGGTAGCTGTTAAGGTCGTTTTGGCTTGGGTTATGCTCGCGATAGAAAGTTTGCACAGAGATGCGATAAGCGCCGTTCGGCAGGTCTCGGATGGTCTGATAAGTATCCCACGACTTGTTCCAATGTTCTCCAGCGCTTACGGCTTGGGCGTGCCCGATGCTGGTGCCCTCCCAGCCGGTGTTGCTGTCGTTGTCAAAGGAGGGATTGACAATGTATTCGCTTGTGACGTCAACCCAGGAGAATCTGTCGGTGCCTGTGCCGCAGTAGGAGAGTGCGAAGGAGTCGAACACCGTCCAGTCGTCGTTGACATACTCGTCTTTTCGGATGCCGATGGTGAGGGTCCCGTCGGTGACGAGGACTTCAATCTCGGGATTCTGATACAATCCGTTGAAGAAGCAGTATGCGGCGTTCTGCAGCGCGCTGTAGCCGTCGGTATGGTCGGGGAGCCAGAATCCGCTGCTGTTGTAGTTTGTCAGCGCGGGGATGCCTTCTGTCACGCCGTTGTCGCAAATAGACATCAGCGGAGCGCTTACGTCGTTGGCATAGTACACCGAGCGGATGGTTTCGATGCCCTCATTGCGTCGGGCTCCGACTTCCGATACGGTGCCGTCGCGGTAGAATCCCTGCACGCTCAGGCGATAGATGCCTACGGGCAGCCCCTCGATGGTTTGGCTGATGTTTAAGAATTGCGAGTTCCAACTCTCGTGACAGCTGAGGTAAGGTCTGTCGTTCGAGACTCCTCCTCGTACGGTGTTGCCGCCAGAACTGGTGATGTTCCACGCAGCGTATCGCTCGTCGTTGAGAGCGAAATCGGGGCTCTGGATGAGCCACGAGGCATCGACGGGCTTCTCCGTCGTTGCGTTCTGCATGCCAGCAATGCGCTCCTCACGCGATACCAGCTGCCAGGCAACGAAGCCGCTGCCGTCGAAGGTGAGGAATCCGTCTTCGTCAACTCCCAGCTGCGTCGTCCCCGACGATAGGGTGTAGGCGTTGCTCACGCCCTGCACGTGACGGGCTTTCAGCTGCCAAGCGGTTACGGGCGATGAGGTGTCGAGGTATCCCGCGTTCTCGCCCCCGTTGATGCTGTGGTTGCCGCCAAATCCCGGGTTGAGCTGCCACCCTCCTTCAATGGGGCTGACGGAGATATTGAGTCCGCGCGGGCCGGTTTCGGCGCGTGTGGTCCATTGGTTAAGTGTCTTGTTGTCGTTGTTCTGCAGCCACAGTCCCGTGCCTACATTGTATAGGTAAAACTCTCCTTCTGCTACCACCGAACCAACCCACGGCGATGTCTCTGCCCGTAGGGCAAGGGTAGCCAGCAGGGCGGCGAAAAGGAGAATGTGTGTTTTCTTCATATCCAAATCATGCCAAATTGTGCAAAGATACTGCATTTCAGCGTGAATGCCAAAAAAACTGTTTTTTCCTCACATTTTTTAGCAGTTGCGCCTATCATTTCAGGCGCGAATCGCATTCCTTTTTCACACTATACGGGTTTCTCTTCAAGGAAGGTAGCCGAGAAAAGAAAGATGCCATCCACGAAAATTGACTTCCTGTCGTTTTGCTCAGAGAAAAAATAATTATTCCTTCTTGGGAGAACTATTATTCCTTCTTGGGAGAGAGTCTCCCAAGCCTTTGGGAGAAACATTATCGAGCCTTTGGGAGAACTTCTCCCAACAAAGAAAAATAATGTGGTAATTTGGAAAAATCGCTGATTCTCCCCATTCCGAAGAGGAATAGCTTAATGCTGCCGAATGATTATTTAACTCTGCAAGGCGTTTATTAAACTCCTATGAACCAAGTTTTTCCTCCGTAGGTTAGGCAATGTCAGTTCTGTCGAAAACAGCGTGGAAGCAGGCTTGTTTCAACTCTACACCCGGAATGGGAGGAGTGAGCTTGCATACTCTGATGTCGATGCTGTCTATTCCTGCGAATGAACGGAGCAGCCTTTTGGCAATCCGTGCTGCAACATGCTCAATGAGGGAGGAGGGTGTACCCATCTCTTCCTTGACGACAAGACACACGGCTCCGTAGTCAACGCTGTCGGCAAGGTTGTCGCTCTCGCAGGCTTTGCTGAAATTGCCTTGCAGCCGGAGGTCTACAGTAAATGTGCCGCCTACTTGGCGCTCCTGAGGCAACACCCCGTGATAGGCGTGGAAAACAAGTCGGTCTATCTCTATGGTTGTCGTCATTTCTCTCCTATTTAAAAAGTGTTTGTTTCTTCTTCTCGATGCTTCGTTTTTAGTGCTTGATGCGAATGGTTCTTGTTGCTTCTCTGCTGGAAACACGACAGCCCGAATGGCTCGGGCTGTCTGTGCGTATCGTTTCTGAGGCGCTTATCCGCAGCGAGAGTACCCACAGCTTGTGCAATGGAGGCATCCCTCCTCATAGACGAGCGTGTGCTCTCCGCAGCTGGGACAAGCCTGATCCTTTACGGGAGTGCCGTCGACGATGTATTTCTTCAGCGCGCGCTCAACGCCGACTTTCCACGTGTTGATGCTCTCGTTGTCCATCTGGAGCGAGCTTACCATCTTGATTACTTGGTCGATCGGGAGCCGGTAGCGGAGGACGCCGCTGATAAGCTTGGCGTAGTTCCAATACTCTTTGTTGAACTTCTCCGAAAGTCCCTCGATAGTAGTCTTGTAACCGCGTTTGTTGGTGAATTGGAAGTCGTAGTGCTTCACTCCGTTCTCGTCGATGTTCTTAACGATATATCCTTCGGTGACAGACTTCGGCAGCAAAATGCCTTCGTCGTCGTCCTGGAGTCCTGTGAAAATCTCGTAGGGACGTCCGTCCATCAGGCCGACGAATGCCACCCATTTCTCGCGGTTATTCTGGAAGCGGACGACGTCGCACTTGAGTACCTTCGGGCGAACCTCCACAACGGGCTGACGGCAGTCGCAGGGAACGCAGGGCTCCTTCTTCTCGTCTTTCTTTTTGTCGTCGGTGCTGATGAGAACACCGCTCCGGCTGCCTTCTCTGTAAACCGTGCAGCCTTTGCATCCGCAGCGCCAAGCCTCAAGGTAAAGGTCGTTGACGAGGTCTTCGCTCACGTTTTCGGGGAGATTGATAGTAACGCTGATGCTGTGGTCTACCCACTTTTGAATGCTTCCCTGCATCTGTACTTTATGAAGCCAGTCGATGTCGTTGGCAGAGGCGTGGTTGTAGGGGCTCTGAGCTAGCAGTGAGTCGATTTCTTCCTGCGTGTACTTCTTTGTGGTGTCGTAGCCGTTCACTCTCATCCACTCGAGGAACTTGTGGTGGTAAACGATAAACTCCTCGAAGCAGTCGCCCGTCTCGTCGGTGTAGTCGATATGAACGTCTGGATCGTCCTTATTCACCTTTCTGCGGCGTTTGTAGACAGGCATGAACACAGGCTCAATACCACTTGTCGTCTGGGTGAGAAGGCTCACGGTGCCTGTTGGGGCTATGGTGAGGCAGGCGATGTTTCTGCGCCCGAACTTCACCATATCCTTGTAGAGCTGCGGGTCTGCCTCGCGCAGGCGATTGATATAAGGATTAGCCTTTTCTCGCTCGGCATCGTAGATTTCGAATGCTCCGCGCTCCTGGGCCATAGTGATGGATGAGCGGTAGGCTGCAAGAGCGATGCGTTTGTGCACGTCGGTAGCGAATTCAGTAGCTGCGTCTGTGCCGTAGGTGAGTCCCATAGCGGCAATCATGTCGCCCTCAGCGGTGATTCCGACTCCCGTGCGGCGCCCCTTGGTGCTCTTGCTCATGATCTTCTTCCAGAGGTTGCGCTCCGAGAACTTGATTTCCTCGCTCTCAGGGTCACTCTCGATTTTCTCTTGGATCTTCTGGATTTTCTCAATCTCCAAGTCGATGATGTCGTCCATGATGCGCTGCGCCTTGATGGTATGCTCGCGCAGAAGCTCGTAGTCGAACGTTGCTTGAGGCGTGAAGGGATTTTTCACGTAACTGTAGAGGTTGATGGCAAGCAGGCGGCAGCTGTCGTAGGGGCAGAGGGGAATCTCTCCGCAGGGATTGGTGCTGACGGTGCGGAATCCCAGGTCGGCGTAGCAGTCGGGCACGCTCTCGCGCAGGATGGTGTCCCAGAACAGCACTCCTGGCTCGGCTGATTTCCAAGCATTGTGGATGATTTTGCGCCACAGCTGGGAAGCGTCCACTTCTTTCGTGTAGAGCGGGTCCTTGCTGTCGATGGGATATGTTTGCAAGTAGGGGCGATGGTCAACAGCTGCCTGCATGAAGTCGTCCGACATTTTCACAGAGACGTTTGCGCCCGTCACCTTGCCTTCTTCCATCTTTGCGTCGATAAACGATTCGGCATCGGGGTGCTTGATGGATACGGAGAGCATCAGGGCTCCGCGTCGGCCGTCCTGGGCTACTTCACGCGTACTATTAGAATAGCGCTCCATGAAGGGGACAAGTCCCGTGGAGGTAAGGGCAGAATTCTTGACGGGAGAGCCTTTGGGACGTATGTGCGACAAATCATGTCCTACGCCTCCACGACGTTTCATCAGCTGTACTTGTTCCTCGTCGATGCGGATGATGGCACCGTAGGAGTCGGCATTTCCGTCCATTCCGATAACGAAACAGTTCGACAAAGAGGCTATCTGGAAGTCGTTTCCGATGCCCGTCATAGGGCTTCCTTGTGGAACGATGTAGCGGAAATGGTCGAGCAGGCCGAAAATCTCCTGCGCGCTCATGGGGTTAGGATATTTCTTCTCGATGCGGGCAATTTCGTTGGCAATGCGCCAATGCATATCGGTTGGCGTCTTCTCGTAGATGTTGCCAAACGAATCTTTCATCGCATATTTGTTGACCCAAACTTTTGCCGCAAGCTCGTCTCCCTTGAAATATTCGCACGATGCTTTGTATGCTTCGTCGAAGCTGTATGTTTTCTTTTCCACGGTGTTATTTTTTTTTATTTTGTTGTCAGAATCATCAATTTTTGTTTTTCAGGCAAGCATCCAAATCTGTAAAGGACGAAAACTCTGCAAAGCTACTATGCTTTTTTTACTTCTCAAAATTTAGAAGGAGGATTTTTCGAAAAAATAAAAAGTTTTCCAATCAGAATGAAAAATGTGTTGGAAATCAGCTTGTTGTGTTTTAATAAAAAAACGAAAGTTTCCCGAAAAGGAAAACCGATGAAGAAAGAAGCGAGAAAAAAGATTTGCTAATGAGCTGATAATGTTTCTCTCTTCGTGCGACAATATGAAGAAGGGAAAAATTTTTTTGGAGAAGGAATCTCGCGAGATGAAGAAAGAAAAAAAATTTTTGGAGAACAAATAATGCTTTGCCGATTGTGCGAAATGTCGGCTTTCAGAAAGGTTTCTTTAAGGAGTTCTTTTGATTTTTATCGGCTGAGAATTTCCTTCTCGATGGTGCTTATCGACGAAGAGAGTTTCTTGTCGTAGCCCATCTGCTGGATAACCTGTGTGCACGAGTGAAGAACGGTGGTGTGGTCTTTTTTCCCGATGTACTCTCCGATGCGGGCATAGGTGATATTCTTCACATGTTTGTGCGAGAGGTACATAGCCACCTGTCGGGCAAGGACAATGTTGCGTTTGCGGCTGGTAGAGGAAAGTTCCTCATTCGTAACGTGATAGTTGTCGCACACGCTTTTTATAATCATGTCGATTGTCACCTCGCGCGGCGCACGGCGGATGGCTTGGTTGATGATTCTCTCGGCAAGCGCGATGTCTGGCTCGCGGTTGAAGACGGTTGCGTGGGCGATGATGGAGTTGAGGCTCCCTTCCAGCTCGCGAACGCTGTCGGTGATGTTTTCGGCAATGTAGTCGAGCACATCGTCAGAGACGTGCAGACCGTCGTGCCTTACCTTGCTGGCAAGAATGGCGCGGCGCAGCTCGAAGTTCGGGCGCTCAATTTCGGCTACCAATCCCCACTTGAAGCGGGTGATGAGGCGATCCTCGATTCCCTGCAGCGAGGCGGGAACTCTGTCGCACGTCATCACAAGTTGCTTCCCGTTCTGGTGCAGATGGTTGAAGATGTGGAAGAAAGTGTTCTGGGTTCTTTCTGCTCCAACGAATTCCTGGATGTCGTCGATGAGCAACACATCTATTGTCTGGTAGAAGTTGATGAAGTCGGTGAGTGTGTTTTTCCTTACCGCATCCATGTACTGGACTTTGAACAGATGTGCGGAGACGTAGAGCACGCGCTTCTCAGGGTAGAGTTCTTTAACGCGGAGACCGATGGCGTTGAGGAGATGCGTCTTGCCCACACCGCTCATTCCATAGAGGAAGAGGGGATTGAAGACGTTACGCTCGGGGTTTTTCGATATGCTCTCGGCAGCTGCGCGGGGCAACTTGTTGCTATCTCCCTCTATGAAGTTGGCAAAGTTGTAGTTGGGGCGCAGCATCGGGTTGAGGTCCTCGGCAATGATCTGCTCGGGCTGGGGTGCCTTGTTGGTGCTCTTCAGGGCTGGCTCTTTTGAGGAGGCAGAGGAGCTGGTGCGCTTGTTTTCCGACTCCTGCTCAACGACAAGGTTGTGCGTCTTGTCGGTAAGGACGCTGTACATAAGGTCCGTGTCCGAGCCGAAAACGCGCCCTATCGTGGCATAGAGGAGGTCAACATAGTGCTCTTCGATGTATTCATACACGAATTGGCTGGGAATAGCAATCCACAAAGTGTTGTCCTCAAACTTCAACGGGTTGATGTTTGAGAACCACATTTTGTATGCTGATTCAGGAATGTTGTCGCCTATGATGGATAGGCACTTGTTCCATTTGTTCTCCAATTCGGTCTGAATCATTTGTTTTTCTGTCTCTTCTTTTCCTTCAACTTCTCCATCGGGACAGCGCAAAAACGTATACTTTCGCTTGTGGCGACGTACGATTTAAGGCTTGTCTGTCCGGGTGGATTTTCAAACAATTTTCAATGCAAATTTCGCTATCTTTTTTTATCTGTGCAAGAGGGTGAGGAATAGTGTTTTTTTGCGTTTTTCTAACTGCTTGTTTTTTAAGTTTGTGCTATTTTGTGTGCTAAAGAGCATAAATAAAAGTTTGCAAATTTATATGGTCCTGTTTTATAGAAAGTTATGCAGTTTCGTTGTTGTTAATAATAGGGTTTGGAAGGGTGTTCCCTAAACTATATAAATGATGATTTTTCAGTTATTTATGATTAAATGCTCAAGTCTTGAATTATCTTTTATTATTTAGAATAATTTTATATTAGGCTCAATTTTTGGAAAAAAATCGCTTGTTTTTTCAGGTATAATCGAGAGCTATTTTCCGCTTATACTTGCTCATTTTTGCTCCCTTTTTTCTAAGAAAAAAGGGTATATAAAACTGATGATAGGGAAGGCTGTATTCCTGAATTTTTATGTTCGGAAGGCACTATTTTTTCCAAAATTTGATGTAGTGCGATGGATGTTCGCGGATGTCATTGATGAGGGTTTCCGCATCGGTGCAAACCTTATTCAGATTTTCATAAAGGGTAGGGTCGGAGAGGAGCAATCCAGCTGTCCCTTCCTTACTGTTGAGCTCAGATGAGACTTTGTTAAGATTCTTGATTGTTTCGTCAAGTTGATTCACAAGGACTCTCAAATCAACTGCATTCGTTGCTTGAGAGAGTTGCTTCGTAATGGAGTCTAAATCTGAGCTGACGCTATTCAGTTTACTAATGAGGCTGCCCGCAGGAGCGGTTAACGAACTGATTTGATTGATTGTACGGTTGGCGTTTGCCGTGAGGCTTTCAGCGTTGTGAAGAGAGCGGACAAGGGATGAATCGCTCGTCAGCGTGTTAATAGACAATAGGATGGAGTCGAGCCTCGGTATGAGAGATGTGATTTTCGGCATCATCGCGGAGATTTGCGAAAGGGTTCCTTTGTCTATATTTCCCTGAAGGGTATCTCCCGGTGTGAGGAAATGGTCTTTACTGTCTGCCAGGATAAGATTCATATTAACGCTGCCGAGAAGTTCCGTCTCAAGCACGGCAACACTTCCGGAAGGGATGCGAAGGTCCTTGTTGATTTTGAGTCGTACGACAATATTGTCGGGATTATTATAATTGTAGGAGATGCCGTCGACGATGCCTATGCGCACTCCATTTGTGTAAATGGGAGTTGTATTCGACAGTCCTGTCACATCGGTGTAGCAAGCATAGTAAACATTGTTTTTGGAAAACAAGTTCTTGCCTTTCAGAAAGTTGATGCCGATGTACAGTAAAGCAAGGGCAAGGAGAAATGTGAAAGCGATGACTATTTCTTTTGTTTTGCTCATGTCTTGTCGGGAAGGCTGTTAGACGGCTCTTTTGCCTATACGTCGATATGTGTTACTCAAAAAAATTTTTGGAGAAGGAATCTCGCGATATGAAGAAAGAAAAAAAAATTATGAAGAAAGAATAATTCTTCGTTTGTTCTCGAAAATTTAATGGGTTGAATTATACTCCTCGATTGCCTTCTTGATGTCCATCCGTTCTCCGTTGCGGAAGGCGACAATGAAAGCATCCTTGAACGTTTGGCTGATTTTCTTTCTCAGTTGCTGGATTTCAGCCAGATTTGCCGACTCACCCTTCGTGTATCTATACCAACCGTTGTCTTTATAGAATCCGTCGGGCTTGATTCCCTTGAACTGGCTGCTGCCCGAAGGCAACTCTTTGTCGGAGGAGAGGAACTGTACCTTGAAAAGTATCTCCGAGGTGTTCGTGAGGGCTTTTTCTTGCTCGTTTTCAGCTATCTGAGCTTCCTTTGGAACATCCTTTGACTGGGTTCCTTCATTAATGGTAGTTTTCTCTTCCTTGTTGATTTGCTCTTTGTTTGAAACCTCCTTTTTCTGACTCTCTTTTGTATCGACTTTCTTCTGCTGATCTTTCTGCAAGTCAGAATAGTAGGCGTCAAAGGCATTTGCGATGCTATTGCTGCACTTTTCCTTGCCGTTTGAAGAGTTCAAGAAACTGCATTCGTTAGCATTGCTTATGAAGCCGAGTTCTACAAGAATGCTGGGCATTGAAGTGGCGTGCAAGACGAGGAAACCGGCTTGATGCACTCCTCTATTATGCCGTCCTGCGGTAGAAACCAGTTCCTTCTGCACCTTTTCGGCAAACCGAATACTTTCGTTAAGGTACTCGCTTTGCATAAACTCGAAGATAATGGTGCTTTCGGGCGAGTTAGGATCGTAGCCTTGATAGTTTTTCTCGTAATCTTTCTCAAGAAGGATTACGCTGTTTTCTCGTTTTGCTACATTCAGGTTAGCCGATGTTCGCTTGTCTTCTGTTCCTAGCACAAACACTTCTGCTCCGTTTGCCTGCCGGCTCTCTGCAGCATTAGTGTGAATGGATATGAACAAATCAGCTTTCGCTTTGTTTGCTATTGCAGCACGCCCGTTTAGGGTTACATACACGTCCTTTTTGCGTGTATAGAGCACTTTCACATCAGGGTGTCGCTTCTGAATCAGTTCTCCTGTGCGCAGAGCTACGCTCAGCGCGATGTCTTTCTCATTGATCTTTCTATTAGCGCTTTGCGAGCCTGGATCTTTTCCTCCGTGCCCCGCGTCAATTACGACAACGAACTCCTCGGCGGCAAATGCTACCGAGGAGAACGTTAAGAATAGTATGAGAAAGAATCTTCTCATCAGGATTCCGTTTTACTTAAAGGGGAGATACCAATTCTCTTTGTTAAGCAACTTGTTGTAAAGCGTCTCATCGCGATTCTCAGAACCCTTTCTGCAAGCAACTTTATTAGCCAAGTATTCGGCTCCTCTTCGGTTTGCCACACGTACTAGGTCTGTAAAGCGGTTGCCTTCAAATGTCATCTCAAGAGCCAACTCATCAACGATAAGATCCTCTACATAGCGGATAGTATCAGCGAAGGTGATAGGCTGTTCAGGCTCGTAGTCGTAGTAAGTGGCAATAGCAGTAGGACTAACCACATAGCTTGTCGTGTCGAGATATATTTCACCACAACCACGTGCATGTACGCCCAAAAGATTGTCGCGCATATCTTCACGATAGGGACGATATGCTGCATTCTCTCCATCGGCGGGGAAAAGAAGGTCGAAGGGGTCTTTCAGCAGGCTGAATGCCTGAAGGGCTTTCTGTCCGTCTCCCTCTTGCTCTGCAAGGCAGTTGAGAGCTTCTGCTGCGCGAAGGTAAACAAGTGCACGACGATAGAAAATCAGATATCGTGGAACGGCCTTGATGGTTCCATCGGGATTACGTGATGAAGTAGCAGCAAACTTGTCAATCATTTCATACTCCAAATCATCATCCTTGACTTCACGGAGGATGGCTTTACGACGCTGATCCCCCTTGTTAGTGTAAAGGGTGAAGTCGTTTCTGGTTGCGGGAGTGTTTTCTTGAGACTTCATGCAGTAAACTTGCTTTTCGCTAAGTTCTTCCCATAGGTTGGAACCAACAAGTTGATGCGTATTATCGCTAGCAGTGAAGAGGCTGGCAACCTCAGACACAGTTCCGTTTTCTGTACTGCTTTCCATTGGGGTTACCATCAGCGCTTCTGAACCGCTACCGCAAATGGTTGCACTAAGGAATGCGCTGGTATAACCATAATTAATAGTGGATGGATCAGTATCGCGGTTAGAACGGATGTATGCACGCCCTCCACCCAGAGGAACAAGTCCTGGGAACTTCGTGTTTTCTGGGCCTGTAGTCAGATTGGCAAAGGTGATAAAGTTCTTAGTAAGATATGCGTAGTAAGTATCCCATGCATTCTGATAGTCACCAGACCAGAGATAGAAGTCGCCAATTACTAGCTGAAGGGGAGGGAAGAGTGTCTGCGCATCGGTACCTGCATTGGAGATTCCTTTCCATGAAGGGAACTCATAGTCCTTGTTTACGAACGGAAGCAGTTCGGGAATAAGCTTGGCTCCAATTTGTGCTACATCAAGCTTAGGATAATCTGCTTCAGACTCAGCAACAGTAGTGATAGGGTTCGTGAAGAACGGAACCTTTCCATAGTTGATAGCAAGCTGAAGATAAGTCCAGGCACGAATTGCAAGCGCTCCTACATACTCGTCAACCATAACCTTTTTGTTGTTATGCGCCAAAGTGGTGTCAAGGTTATTGATGATGTAGTTACAGTTGTTAATCACAGCATAGTAATCACGGACATTCAGATACTCGTTGTCGGAATCAAAGTTGAATTCAGAGATGTTGCGCAGCGATGCTTTGGTGTTATCGTTGACATCAACAAGATCACCTCTTACCTCTCCCAGAATAATGTAACGGTCGGCAATCTGCTGGAGGAGGTGTAGAACACCAAGTGTTGAGTATACAGAGTCGGCAGTATTCCCAAGGTCGTTTACTTTCTCATAAGCGACACTATTGGAACTGATATCGAACATATCGGCACACGATACCATCGTCGAGGCTATTACAAAAGCCATCAGACAAACGATTATGGATGATTTTCTTTTCATATTGTGTGAAATGTTTTTTAAGATAAGTGACACTCGGATAGATTTCTATTAGAGGTTAATCTTTACACCAAGGTGGAAGCTACGGCTCTGTCCAAGCAAGCCAGCGTCAATGCCCTGGAAGAGAACATTATTGCTGAATGAGAATTCAGGATCGCTGCCCAGATAGTTGGTGACAGTAAAGAGGTTGTTTGCCTCGCACCATACGGTAAGACCTTGGAGCCAAGACAGAGAAACAGGAACCTTATATGAAAGAGTCACGTTTCTCAGACGAATGAAGGAACCGTCTTCAATCCAACGATCAGAGAAACGATTGTTTCCAAGTGGATCACCATAAGATGCCTTGGGGAAGGATGTTACGTCTCCTTCAGTCTGCCAACGGTTGCAGAGAGCAACAGTCTGGTTGTAGAAGGTGCTACCGCTTTCAAGCAGTGAGCGCTGATAGTTGTAAATGTCGTTTCCATAAACATAGTTTACGATGGCGCTCAATGTGAAGTGGCGATAGCTCAAGTTAGAGGTAATATTACCGAATACGTCAGGATTGGGGTCGCCGATTATAGCGCGATCGTTTTCATCAATGTAGTTGTCTGTATTCTGGTTGATGAAACGAACGTCTCCTGCACCAAATTCAGTTGTCTTTCCAGTCTTTGTATCAAGAGTGGAGAGTGCTTTTCCGTTTTGGGTTGGAACGTCTTCAGCTTTTGAGTAAACACCATCGGTCTTGTATCCGTAGAATACTCCTACAGGCTGGCCAACAGCTGTCATGATTGTGCCGTCATATACGGAAGTTGTATACCCGTAGAGGCTGCCGTCTGTGCCATTTGCATAGGTATCACCGTCGGGAAGAGAAACAATGGCATTTTTGTAGTGTGCAGCACTTACTCCAAGTTCCCACTTCCAATTTTTGGCGTTGATGATTCTGCCCATTACGTTAACGTCGACTCCATCGTTCTTAAGAGAACCTCCATTGCACCAGTAATTCTCAAGACCCGAAACGCTATTGAGGCTTTTTGTCGTAAGAAGGTTGTTGGTAACATTGTGGTAAAGATCGGTCTTTACTTTCAGTCTATTGTTGAATAAGACAGCTTCAAGGCCTACATTTGCACGGTTGGTGGTTTCCCATTGAATGGACTGGTTTCCGATATTCTTTAGCTCAAAGCCCATCGTCTTACCTTGGAACTTGACTGTTCCGAAATATGCGAATGCTGCGTTGTTGCCCACATTGTCGTTACCAGACTGTTCAAATCCTGCTGTCAGCTTCAAGAAATTGATAGCATTTGTTTTGAACCAAGGCTCTGCACTTATGAGCCATCCGGCTTGAACTCCCGGGAAGATACCCCAGCTAACTCCAGCGGCATGCAAACCGTTCTCTGTCTCGCGTCCGAAACGGGAAGAAGTCTCAGCAGAGAGAGTTGCCTCAAGGAAGTATTTGTTTCGATAGTTGTAATCAGCGTTAACATAGTAGGCAAGATTACGCCAAACGTCGTTTATTCCCTCTTGGTCAAGGAAGTCATATGCGGAACTGATGTCGGGCAATTTGTCGTTACCTGTATTGTGGCATGACTGATACTTTGAATCGTAAGCAAAGTTCGAATAACGTCCTCCAGCTGTTGCATAGATGTTATGGTCACCCAAACGCTTTGTCCAGTCGAGATGAATGTTTCCATAGACACTACTTTCTTTCGAGAAGAAGGAGCGTACCTCATTGTCAGAGTAGCCTAATCCTGCAATATAGAAGCTGGGGGAACCAGTCATCGGACGGAAGTATTTTTCGTTGGTACGATGGAGGGTGTAGTTAAACAGAGCATAAGCAGTGAAACCTTTACCCAAAGACCACTCAGGAGCGATAGTAACATCAAAGACTGTGTATTCCTGATTATTCTTGTTGTTTCCATCACCGAACTCAAATACCGTCAAAGGATTGGCATAGCTGTTGTTTCTGGTGTTTACATCAAAGTTTGCAAAAACATCGGCTCCTTCGTAAGCTGTGGTCAATTCTCCTGTGTTGCTAAACTTGTAAGGACTCAGGAAAGGAGCTTTAATCAGCGAGAGGAATCCAGGAGATGATAAGGGTTCTGCATTGAGGTCATAAGGAATACCATCGTTGCGGATGTCGCGAGCTGTACGTGTGAAAGCAATGTCGAAACGAGTCTTTACGTTATCAGCCAAGATAATGTCGGTATTGAAACGGATGTTCAAACGATTGAAATCATTGCTTTTTATGGTGCTTTGAGCATCTGAGTAGCCTAACGAGAAGTTATACATAGCTGCGTCGTCTCCTCCTTGCACATTCACTTTATAGTTTTGTGACCAAGCCTCTCTGTAAACATAATCAGACCAATTAGTCTCATTGTGATACATATTGTAGTAGTAGTTGGTCGGATCGTTCCAAAGGAAGGGGAAACGGGTTCTGGTAGTTGTTACACCGCCCATCAGTTCGTTGGCATATGTACGATACTGAGCAGAATTCATCATTGTTGGCAGAGTAGGCTCCATTGTGAATCCTCCGTAAGCCTTCACATCGATGCGGGTAGCCATGCTGTGTCCGCGCTTGGTGTTGATGAGAATAACACCGTTAGCGCCTTTAGCACCATAAAGAGCAGTTCCATTCTTCAGTATGGTGATATTGTCAATATCGTCCACGTCGATTCCAGCAAGGATATTGTTGAAAAATCCTTCATGAACGGCTTCGTATCCGTCTTGCAGATCTTGGAATACACCATCAAGAATGACAAGAGGCTGAGTAGACGTGTTCAAAGTATTAATACCCTGAATCATCATTAAGGCTCCCATGCCTGGAGTGCCAGAACGCGTGATTGTACGAATGTCTGCACCCAGTTTGCGCTGGAGTTCGCCCTCAGCAGTAATAGCTGTTGTCAAATCTACATTGGTGGAAGCCTTTGCAGTGACGTCAAATTCATTCTTTACGAAAGATGTGAATACTTCATCATATATCTCAATGTCTTTTTCCGGCTGGCGAGCGGGGATTATCACGCTGTTGTATCCAGGGGTCGAAACATAAAGAGAAGTGATTGATTTAGGTATGCTTAAGTTGAATGTGCCGTCTTGCCCAGTCATGGAGGTATAACGGTTATTGCCGAAACCTTCAACACGCACGCCCGGAAGTGGCTCTTGGGTTATTGCATCCACAACTCTTCCCGACAACTTTGTCAAGTTCTCGTTTGAAACGGCTTGCCTGGCTGGTACTGTGACTGAGTCGGCAGGTTCTTCTGCAAAAGTAGTAACTGTTCCAGCAAAACAAGCTAAGCAGAAGGTGAAAGCTGTTGCCAATCTGAAATGTTTTTTCATATTTGTCTTCATAGTCTTTCTTATTTAAGGTTATTGGAACAGTAATTATTCTGCATGTTCTTTATCGTATTTCTCTGCGTCAATAGGCTCGAGGAAGATCTTGTCGATGCGCAGTGTACGATCTTTGTCTTTCTGTCGGGATGTTACCACACTAGCGATGCTAAGTTGGGTAAATGTTTCTTCGCTCTCTTCCAACTGGTACTCGTTGACAGGGAAGCGGAAATAATCCCACGGGTTTCCTTTGACGTCAGCACAGCTGACTACCATAGTGTCAATCTTAGTAGGATCGTTCTCAACCTTACTTGCAAGAGTAACTTTCTGTTTCTTGCCGCCTGCGTCTCTGTATTCAAGCTGGATGGTAACCACGTTCGGATAAAGTTCCGTAACGTCCTTATCGATGAGGTTTGCAGGAATAAAGACAATCTTAATCAGATATGGAGCGGAAAGCACATTCTTGAACGTCGCGGTAATGGTTGGGTTACCTGTACCTGTAGTGGGAGAGAAGACTCCATACATTCCACTTGGGATGCGTTTGCGCAGCTCGATGCTGTCTCTGCTAATCATCACAACGTCTGAGTTGGAGGTCTTCAGAGCAATGTCAAATGAGTTTTCTCCCTCCACCTTGATGGTGTCGTGCCAGCATTTCAGAGGAGTATAATTAAGCTTGTCGACAACATACATTGAACCGTTGCTCAGATGGTACTCTTCGATCTTGTTATCAAACAGTTTGCTCAACTCATCGTTCTTTTTCTCATAGAATATCTTTCTTGGCCATGAACGGTAGTTGGAGATAAGTGAATCTCCGTTGAACTGGGAAAGCTGATTGAGAATGTCGCTCGTATCTTCTGGCCTAAGGTGGTTCTCAGCCTTGCTGAATACCAGGTGATCGCAGATTGCACGTTTGGCATTCAAATCCTGCAGAGAATCTCCGTCGACCTTTGAGGTGGGATATACGTAGTATTGCTTTGCAATCTCGTATTGCTCACGCCAAGCCTTGTCTGTAGGAGCAATCATAATGTAAGAGCTGTCCTCACGGGCGAGATAGCCGATACGGGAGAACCACTCGTTCTGCTCTATAACAACAGAGTCGAGATATGTCTGCTCTCCGTTGATGATAGGTCCGGGAACACTATTGTTCCTGTCGAATTGGGCTCTCGTGAAGGACTTTAGGAATTTGTTGATTTCGGAAAGAGAATCAACCTTTGCCAGGTTTTCCCAGAGATTAGAAGTGAAGTCAGCATATCCGTCGATGATGTGGAGAATACCGTTCTTCGTAGCAATGTTTCTGGTTTTGAGAGGACAACCCTTGAAGGTGTAGTTCCCATTTGCTCCGTTGAAGAAAATGTACTTTCCGTTAATCATCTTAATCTGATTGTCGGCAAGAGTGCCTGAGGCCACATAGCTGAAGTCAGCCACATGATTCTCGATGAACTCCGCTTGAAGCAGACTGTCGTTGTTTTCCGAGTAGGTAAATCCGTTGGCGGGAGCCCATACTGTGAAGTATCGGTCTTGCTTTAGCAGATTTTCGTAGTCGGTACGTTTGAGCAGATTAGTGAATTCACTAAGTTCGCTACGGCTACTGATAACATCCCACAGAGTCTCTGTCGGATTCAAATCGTCTTTCACCTCGTAGTGGTTGTCCCATGCGTCATTGCAAGCTACAAGCCCGCTAACGAGGAGAAAACCAAGCACTGTGTTTTGTATGATACTCTTTTTCATCATATTGATAGAATTGATTATTTTCTTTTGAATCTATATGTGTTACTTACGTTTATCTTCGAGGGAAATGTCTTCTCGGCGCATCCATCCTACGGGTACTATTTCCAAGTAGTCGTGCATGAACTGGGCTTTGCCATTATCGTCTTCTTTCACGTTTTTGAAGCGTAGCCAATGGTCGCCTTTTCCGAGATACTTTGTGGTGATGACTTTTCTGACAACAGAATTGTCGTTTCGTGCAAGGGTGCTACCATTATAATAATAGGTAGTGGGGCCCTTCAGATATCCGCGGTTCTTCATTTCCTTGTCGTTGGCTATTCCGTTGTCGTCGGTATTGCTGTCAGAAACGTAGCCTATGTTAGGATCGGAGAGAAGAATGCGTAGGTCAACGGGAATGCCGGTAACTTCGTCGTCGACATAGAATTGGACAATGTGACGGTTGTTGTTAGCCGAGTATCCCATACGGAGTTCGTACGTACCTTCTGGTACGGGTGGTAATTTGTATTTGAAGTCAAAAGCTCCCAAAGCCATCATTTCGTCTCCTTGATAGTTGTGCCATGTTTGCTGTGGGCAGAGGTAGTAGAGACGCGTTTCTTCGGTGTTGAAGACAACGGTTGAGCCGTAGCCCTTCGGGATGAAGTACTCCAATTCATTCAGTATGCCTGCCTGTCCTCTTGGGCACCAACGGATGTTGTTGTTGGTAAACTCGGGCACGAGTGAGGAGAAGTCGAAACGCATCGTTTCATTCAGCACATAGCCGCTCATGACGTCTTCGTTGTAGACGAGTATGTGCTGGAGCAATTGGATGGTGCCGTTGATGGCTTCGTTGTTGTAGTTTGGATAAGATTCAGGATCGGCCTTGATGGTGCTCGGGTCGAGAATCTTGATATTCACGGGAATGCCGTTCATTTTCACGTCGTATGGCTTCCCGAGAGTAGGGATGTCTCTTGAGTAGTTGACGAGGACATCTGTTTGATATGCGGCATTGCTCAGGGGACGTGTCACCTTGAGTAGCGTGTGCTGGAATGTCTCGTAATATTCGTATCTGTCGGAGCGCTTCACAAGGTTGGTTTCAGAGCTGAAGTCGGTTTGCTGGATGTTGTAGCAAACGATGCGTGTGTAGAGCAACTTCTTGTTTACCAAATGGTATGCAATGAACTTGTTCAGCGCATTATCTGGGCTTGTGAAGTCGGGATTGGTTGCTTCCGGATACCATTCTTTGCACTTTGAGTACAAATCGTTGACGTCATAGATTCCTTCAGCCTGGAATACTGCGTCTGGCTCTACGAAAGCTGTGAAGCCGTAGTATTTCGTAAGGGGATAGGGGCTGCTGCCGTCTCCGTCGAAGTTGCCTGCTGTCTTCTCTCCGTCGACATAGGAGAAATCCTTGTAGTCCTGAAGCTTATCTGTCAGTTTTGTTTTCTCAAGGGCTTCGGAGAAGATCGAGAGGAAAGGCATGTCTTCAATCTGTGCGGGCACAGTATTTGAGGAGGGATTCAGCACGTCGGCAATGGTGTGTACGATGCCGTTCTGCACCACTTCATCTGAAGCTATGACGAGGGCGCCGTTTACGAACAGCTGGAATTTTCCTACGCTGTCGCTGCTCGTTGAGAGGGTTAGGAATCTGTCATTCAGGTTCATGGTAGGGATGACGTCTCCTTCCATCTCTGTGGTGAGATAGTTCTGCGGCAACAAGTGAGTTTGTGCAATAACGACGCACATCGAGTCGGACAAGTCTTCCAGATTGGGGGAGGTAATGCCTGTCCAGATGATTTTTGACTTCCCGTCTGCTTCGTGGCGCATACGTGAGTCTTGGTAGATGGAATCTTGCTCGAACAGATATTTCTTGATGGCATCGTTTGTGGGAGCGAAGCAGGTATATGTGCCGTAAGCTTTCATCAGGCTGAACTTGCCTCCTCTATCAAGAATATAGATAAAGTCGCTGTATACTTCTTCGTGTTCTTCGAGGAAGCTCGCTATAGTGTTACCGATAAAGGTATACCGGTTGCCTTGGTCAATCGTTTCAACGCAACTAGCCACACATAAGCCTACAGCAAGTGTGATGACACTCGCTATAAGCTTTATCTGTATGGTGTTTCTTTTCATTTTTTTTCTTTCTTCAAAAACTTTTTTTCTTTCTTCATCTCGCGAGATTCCTTCTCCAAAAAAGTTTTTTTGTTCTCGAAAAAATCTGCTTCCTTATTTATTTTCTCTTTTCCTCAAGTGATATGTCTTCGCGCCTCATCCAGCCCACAGGGACTATTTCAAGATAGTCGTGCATGAACTGGGCTTTACCGTCATCGTCTTCCTTCACATTCTTGAAACGAAGCCAATGGTCGCCCTCGCTCAGATATTTGGTAGTTATGACTTTACGTAAAGCTCCATCATAGTTTCGGAGTAGCGTGCTACCGCCATAATATGTGGTGGAGGGGCCTTTCAGGAATCCGCGGTTTTTCATTTCCTTGTCGTTGGTCACACCGTTGTCGTCGGTTCTGGAGTCGTTGACCCAACCGATGAGAGCGTTGCTTGCCAATATTCGAAGATCGACAGGAATGCCCGTAATCTCATCGTCAACATAGAACTGTACGATGTGTCGGTTACTGTTTGCGGAATAGCCCATACGGATTTCGTAAGTGCCGGCAGGAACATGCGGAATGCGGTATTCGAAGTCGAATGCGCCCAGACACATCATCTCGTCTCCCTGATAGTTGGCCCACGAGGTATGTGGACTCAAATAGTAGAGTCGAGTCTCGTCGGTATTGTATTTCGAGTTCTTGCAATAACCGTCAGGCAGGAAGAATTCGTAGTCGCCCCTCGTTCCAAACACCACATTGTTGCCGGAAGTCCAGCGGATGTCGTTGTTTGTCAGCTCGGGAAGCAATGACGAGAAATCGAAACGCATGATTTCGTTCAGCACATATCCAGCCATCACGTCTTCGTTGTAGATGAGTGGGTGATTGATGATGTGAATGGAGCCGTTAAGAGCCTCTTGTGTAAACCCTTTGTAGTTTGTCGTATCGTTCTTAACGTCCTGCGGGTCGAGAATCTTGATGTTAACAGGTATCCCGTTGTATTCCACCTCATAGGGATTAGCCGTATTTGTCAACATTGGTGTGTAGTTGATAAGTACGTCTGTCTGATAAGTGGAGTTGCTCATCGGGCGAGTTACTTTTATCAACGTACCCTGCATAGTCTCGTAATACTCATATCTGTCGGCACGTTTCGTGTAGTTCGACTCGGAATTGAAGAGGTTATTCAGCAACTTGATGTTGTAACATACGAGTCGGGAGAAAAGCAGTTTCTTGTTAACCAAATGATATGATATGAACTTGTAAAGGGCGTTGTTCTCGCTCGTGAAATCGGGATCAGTTGCGTTTGGATACCACTCCTTGCACTTTGCATACAAATCATTCAGGTTGAAAATGCCTAAATCGTTGAACGTCTGGTCTGACTCGCAGAAGGCCGTGAAGCCGTAGTAGCGGTTCAGAGGGTAGGGAACGGTTACGTCTCCATAAATGCCTATGCCTCGTTTGTCGCCTTCGGTGTAGCTATAGTCTTTATAGTCTTGCAGAAGGTTGTCGAGCCCCGTTTTCTCCAGCGCTTCCGAGAACAGGGAGAGGAACTTCATCTCCCCAATCTGAGCGGAAATGGTATTGGAAGAGGGGTTCATCACAGCGGAGATAGTGTGGATGACTCCATTCTCAACCTCCTCGTCAGAAGCAATCACCTGAGCGCTGTTAATGAACAACAAGGAACGCTGGTTCTCGTCCACTCCGTAGGTCATCGTGAGGTATCTGTCGTTGAGGTTCATCGTGGGAATAACGTCCCCTTCCATCTCTGTGGTAAGATAAGTTGCAGGCAGGATGTGTGTCTGTGAAATGACAGTACACATCGAATCCGACAAGTCCTCCAAGTTAGGAGACGTTACACCTGTCCAAATCACCTTTTTAGAACCGGGAAGCAGCGAAGCACGATAGATGGAGTCTTGCTCCACAAGGTATTGTGCAACGGCTTCGTTGGTAGGCGCAAAGCATGTATATGTTCCATAGGCTTTTAGCAAGTTCATCTTGCCTCCTCGGTTGAGGATGGTGATGAAACTGCTGTACACATCGTTGTGTTCTTCAAGGAAACTGGCAATAGTATGTCCTGTGAAGGTGTAGCGATTGCTTGTGTCGATATCATCGACACAGCTACCTATTGTCAGGCTTGCTATGACAAGTACTGCGATTACTGCTATGGAATGGAACAGTCTTTTCATCAACGTTTCTGTTATAATTCTTTCCTATTTATTATTTACGTTTCTCCTCTAGAGGGATGTTTTCATTACGAAGCCATCCGACGGGTACAAACTCAATGTAGTCGTGCATAAACTGGTCGTCACCGTTGTCTGCATCGTTCACATTCTTGGCACGGAACCAATGGTCTCCGTCGTCCAGATACTTGGTAGTAAGGACAACTCGAATCACAGTCGGTTCGTGGCGGGCTAGATGACCGTAGGCATAGTATTGGGTGCTTCCTTTGAGGAATCCGCGGTTTTTCATCTGCTTGTCGTTGATGACTCCGTTATCGTCTGTCTGTGCGTCTGCAACCCAGCCGACGCGTGGGTTGGTCTGGGCAGTTAAACGAAGGTCCACAGGAATACCTGTAATTTCATCATCAAAATAGAACTGGGCGACACCTCGTTGAGGAATCCCTTGGTAGCCGAAACGCATCTCGTATGTCCCTGGGGGAACGTGCGGCAAACGATACTTGATATCAATAGGACCAATACACATACATTCGTCACCCATATAGTTCGTCCAGGAATTGTGTGGGCTCAGATAGTACAGACGTGCCTCTTCGTGGTTGTATTTGATACGGTTGCTGTATGTTCCAGGGATATAGAACTCATAGTCTCCTCTATCCGAGAATTCAATTCCCTTTCCGTCGCTCCAGCGAATGTTGTTGTTGGTGTACTCTGGAGCTATTGAGGAGAAGTCGATGCGGATAATTTCATTAAGAACATATCCTGACATTACATCCTCATCATAGACAAGAAGGTGATTAATAAGATGGATAGATCCATTAAGGGCTTCCTGCATGAAGTTGGGGTAGCGTTTTTTATCCTGTTGTATATCTGACGGGTCTGCTACAACAATGTTCACGCTAATATTGTTCTTTCCACAAGTGGAGTTGAATGGGTCGGCAACATTAGTCGCGTCCTTAGCATAATTCAGCAAAATGCAATTCGCATAGGCTGTATTTGCTTTGCCTTCGTAATAACCAGTTGTAGGATCACTCAGCGGGCGTATAACCTTAAGAAGCGTTCCCTGCATCGTTTCGAAATAGTCGTAGCGATCAGCACGTTTCAGATACACACTTTCGCTGTTGAAGTAACCGCCGCAAACAATCTTATAACATACGATTCGAGAATAGAGCAACTTTCGGTCGAGTAGATGATAAGAAACAAACTTATTCAGAGCGTTGTTTGTACTCTTGAAATCCGGATCAGTAGCTTTCGGATACCAGATTTTACATTGTTTATATAAATCATCTATGCTGTAAATACCCGCAGCTTGGTAAATCGAATCCGGTTCAACAAAAGCTGTGAAGCCAAAATATCGGGTTGGGGGGTATGGAACGTTGAAACGATCGTTATAGATGTTTACCGTCTTTTTATCTCCGTCGGTATATGAATAATCCTTGTAGGGCTGGAGTTTATCAGTCCAACCAGTCACATCCAGTGCCTCCGAGAAAATAGAAAGGAATTTCATATTCTCGATTACAGTAGGCACTGTTTCAGACGATGGATTCATCACATCGGAAAGAGTGTGTATAACTCCGTTCTCTACCTCTTCGTCGGCAGCTATCACTTCTGCGCCGTTGATATAGAGAATGCTCTTTAGTAAGGAGTCAACACCATAGGTCATAGTAAGATATCTGTCGTTCAAGTTCATAGTCGGGACAACGTCTCCTTCCATTTCCGTAGTGAGATAGGATGCAGGGAGAAGGTGTGTCTGAGCAACTATGGTACACATTGAGTCAGTCATGTCCTCCAGATTAGGAGAGGTGATGCCTGTCCAGATAATCTTGGTTTTTCCATCAGCATCGTGGCGTGCTTTTGAATCCCAATAGATAGAATCCTGCTCTTTCAGATATCGAGCAACAGCGTCATTGGTTGGAGCAAAACAGGTGTACGTTCCGTAGGCTTTCATCAGGTTCCATTTGCCTCCGCGCTCGAGGATGTAAATGAAATCTCCGTAAACATCCTTGTGTTCTTCAAGGAAGCTGGCAATGGTATTTCCCGTAAATGTATAGCGATTGCTTGTGTCGATTTCCTCAACACAGCCAGAAAGCCCTATCGTCATGACGACAACCAAAAGGGTTGCGCCTAGAAACTTTCTCATTAGGGAAAAGTGGTTAGTTTTCACGGGACACCTATTTTAATATTTCTGATATACGTCTTCGATATCGTAGGATGGATTCTGCTTCAGATGCCCATTGCTGGTCTTGATTTCATTCTCAGAAATGGGGAAGAAGAGTTTGTCGATGTTCGCCATTTTGCTCTTAACGGCATTCTGGTTTGTTTCGTACTTGTGTCCTACAAGTTCCGACAACATTGGGGCAGTGGTGCCTTCGCGAAGAGCCCAACGAACCAAATCGTACCAACGTTTTCCTTCAAAGCAGAGTTCACGCTGACGTTCGTCGCGAACAAGGGGAATGATTCCATTGTTCAAGGTGATGGAGTCGGAGCGGGAAACCTTGTAGGGGTTGGATCGATAATAAGTAGCCTTCACAATCTTGAATGCCTTTGCTTCGTCACCCAGTGTAGAATCGTTACGAAGTGCCAGAGCCTCAGCTTCCATCAACATGACATCGGTGATGCGGTATACAATCCAGTTGGTTGAGGAATAATAACCAGAACCACCGCTACTCGTTTGACGTGGATTGTGCTGAGTCTTATAAGGCGGATTGCTGGTAGTCGTGTAATTCACATCTATCTGAGTGTACTTCGCAATGTCGTAAACATCTTCCTCGCCTTCTTTTCCCATTGTGAAGGAGTAGCGACGCAGGTCGGTGTCTTTGTAAAGGTTAACATCGGTTCCAGAACCTCCTAACAGGCTTGTTGCATTGAAGGGAGCAGTATGACCTTGGCAACCGTAGAATTCGTTTGTGGAATAATGAGGATTGTTATTCTCGTTTCCTTGAATTTCAAAGATGCTTTCCTTCAGGTCATTCTGTTCTTGACCGAAGATAGTTGAATACGGATCCTTACTACTTGACATACCCATCACCGTAGGATAGGTATTGAGCGGATAACCTATGAGAAGAGGATTGGACGGACCTTCGTTTGATACACGGCCATAGTTGTTCTTCTTCTCGTATTCGATCAGATACTCGTTACGATCTTTGATAATACGCTCGCAATAGTCGATGCAAGTAGTGTAGTACTCATAGCATTCGCTTCCGTCGCTCTTGTTTTTGAACTGAGTGAAAGCGGCTTTCCAAAGCATTACGTCAGCAATCATAGCTCGTACGGCATCTGCAGTAATTCTACCTTTATTATATTCAAGGTCACTATAAGAGCCGGATTCCATTACTAGTCCTTCTGCTTCGTAGAGATCCTCAAGAATAAAGTCGAGAGCTTCAAGAGGAGTAACTTGATCTTGATACAGTTCCTGACTGTCGTCTACCATTGCTTCTTTCAAGAGAGGAATATCACGGAACGTACGCACCAAGTAGAAATGGCAAAGTGCGCGGATGGCAAGCATCTCTCCGCGGATAACATCCATGTCGCCCTGTGTGAAGTCGGGATCCTCTTCAAGCACGGTGGGGGCGAACTTCATAACAATATTACAGTTATTGATGATGGAATAGAAATCAGACCAAGAGCAGAAGGAATTAGAAGGCAGCAGGTTGGCATCGTTGATGTATTTCAACTCCGTGCTGGTGTTGGTCCCTTCGCAAACGTCGTCAGAACGAAGTTCACCCCAGACAATCAGACGATCCAGGAAACTCTTCTCTGTCATCTTACGATAGCTGTTGGCTACCATATTCTGCACGTCTTCCTTATTTTTCCAATAATTTTCAAGCACAACCTTGTCGGTAGGGTAGATTGTGAGGAAGTCTTGGCAGCCCGACATAAACAGTGCCAGCGTGGCAACGGTTGCGATGGACAATATTTTGAATGAGTTTTTCATTGTTTCTTTCATTTATATGTTGATACAATGCAATTATCAGAATCCAACGGTAACAGCCAATGTGAATGACTTAGGACGTGGTGTTCTAGCGTTATCAGTTGCACAGCCCCATCCTCCGACGGGAATTTCAGGATCAAGTCCTGTATAGTTAGACCATACAAACAAGTTGTTGGCAGAACCGGAGAGATACAAGCTATTGAGTCCTAACTTCTTCACAACCTTTGGATCGAAGCTGTAAGACATCTGCAGATAAGAGAATCGTACATAGGAGGCGTCTTCCACATAACGGTCGCTTCCCAACCAGTTATAACCTGTGTTATAGAGAGCACGTGGCATCAAAGTCTGGTCTCCCTGTTTACGCCAGCGCCAGTTAACGGCAATAGTCTGGTTGATGTTGGTGTACATGTTCTCCAATTCCATACGGGCTTTGTTCACAACGTCAACTTTATATCGGTAGGTGAACTGAGTCTTCAACTGTAAACGTTTGTACATGAAGGTGATACCGAAACCTCCCTGTGCAGCAGGGTTGGAGTTGCCCAAGTAAACAATGTCAAGTTCGTTGATGTTACCGTCGTGGTTGATATCCTCATAGATAGCGTCACCACCGCGGAAGGAGTAGATGGAAGCACCCTCGTCATAGCCGAATACCATTTGAAGGGGTTTTCCGTTTGCACCATAAATGACATTTCCGTCTTCGTCATAAGCGATAGGACAGCTGGCTCCGTAGATTGCCTTGCCTTGATCGCCAGTAGCGGTTTTCTCGTAGGCAACAATTCGGGATGGTTTGTAGTTAGGATCATCCATCTTGTTCAGAGCATCTTCCCAATTCTTATAGCTATATTCGTATATGCCCAAGAAACGGAATCCGTAGAATGAACCCAACGGGTTACCAACTTGGATACGTCCCAGATAGCTACCGTTGTTGAAGTTGTAATCAGCATTCTGATTGTTCAAGATGGTTTCTTCCATTTCCTCAATGCGGTTAAAGTTCTGACCGACATTCAGGTAGCAGTTCATGGAGAAGTCGCCGATCTTGAGGAACTTGTTTCCGTTTACTGTCAATTCCCAACCGTGGTTGCTTACGGTACCGGTGTTGCGGTACGATAGCTTGTCATAACCATTGGATGAAGGAATATTGTAATCTGACATCAGCTGATCTGCTGTCTTGTTCCAATAAACGTTCAAGTCTGCGGTTAGGTGGTCATCAAGGAAGCCGAGGTTGCTACCTACGTTTGCTTCCGTTTTTCTTGCCCACTTGAGGTCTGTCAGACGAAGACCACCCTGCTGCATGGCTGTCATATCCATATACTTTCCTGCTTCACCATAGACGGTGTAATGCAGATATTCGCTACCTGGCTGTGTCCCTGACTGACCCACACCTGCGCGTAAGGAAAGCATGGACAGTTTAGCTTTGTCGCGTGCGACTTTCATCCAAGGCTCATCGACAATGTTCCATCGAACTGAGAAGCCTGGGAAATTACCCCACTTATGAGCGCTACCAAACTTTGTAGAACCGTCACGACGTAAAGTCGCAGTGGCGCTGTAGCGTCCGCCCATGTAGGAATAAACAGCGGAGAACGACATAGCCATCGAGCGCCATTGCCAAGTGCTAGTAGAGCTAGATGACAGGTATGAGCCGGTGGTAGGACTCCAGATGTGGTGAGGAATACCATAAGAACTTGCACCCTGATTCGAACCATTACCAACTGTCATTTCCCACTGTCCCATGATGGTGAAGAAGTGATTCTCGTTGGAGAAGTGGGGGGTGAAGGTCAGACGGTGACGTGTGTTGAACGACAGCGTCTTCTCATCGCTTGTTGAGCTCTTGTTGATTTCACTGTCGGTCCAGCCCTTCGTTGAAAGTGAGCTGGGGAAGTAGGATGCATCAGCCTTGGTAGCATAGTCCATATAAACCATGCCATAGTACTTCAACTGAGTTTCATCATTGTTGAGTCCCATCAGGTTGTAATCCAAAGAGATCTGAGGGGTGATACGATAGCTCTTCGTGTTTTTCCAAGCCAAATTACCTGAGGCAACAGGGTTCAGAATTCCTTTCTGGTTATTGTCGAAAATGGAGCTTGCCGACTGCAACATAATGTAGTAGTCCTGCGTGTCGTTGCCTTGAGGATCTTGAGCAAAAATACTCATATTAGGCATGATTTTCTGAGCATCTGAGAGAAGACCTGTATAGTTCTGGTCATTGTCGGTGTAGGTGAGGGCAAAGTCGGACGATACCCTGATACGATCGCTCACGAAATAGTCAAGAGCCATACGTGTGGACAGACGGTCGAGCTTCTGCTTGATGACGGAGCCTGTCTGGTGATAGTAGGCGCCGCTGACACGGAATGTGGCACGGTCACCACCTCCGGTGAGGGAGATGTTATGGTCGTGAGTTTCTCCGTGTCTGCTGATAGCGGAAACCCAATCGGTGTTATTGTTGTAGTTCTCGTACTCAGCAAAAGTGGGGTTGTAGTTCAACTCTTCTGCATCGGATGCTGTGCTGCTCTGACGCGGGTTGAAGTGTTCCTCCTTGAGCAACATAGTGTAGTCGTCGCCATTCAGAAGATTCAGTCCCTTCGGCAGCCAGCTGTTAGAGTAACGATAGCTATAGGAAACACGGGTCTTACCACGGCTTCCTCGTTTCGTCTTAATCATGATGACACCGTTTGATCCACGGCTTCCCCAGATGGCGCAAGCCGAAGCATCCTTCAATACTTCAATGCTTTCGATGTCTTCAGGGTTCACGGTAAGCAGCTGGGCGAACGATTCCTCGTTGGCTGTTGCAAAGTCGAAGTTTTCGTTGCCGGCAGGCATTTCGAAGATGTTGTCGTTTACAACAATAAGAGGTTCTGCGTTTCCGTTAATGGTGGAGGTACCACGCAGACGCATCTGTGTGCCGCTTCCAAGGTCACCCGAGTTGAACACGATGTCCAAACCGGCAATCTGTCCTTGAAGAGCCTCGTCGACAGATGCGAAGGAGAGACCTTCCATCTCGCTCATGTTGAACGTCTGCTTGGCAACAGAAACCTCTCGCTCAAGGATGTTCAATCCGTTGGTGTTGCTACGTGGCTTAGCTGAGATGACAACTTCGTCAATCTGGTTGTCGTCTTTCATCTTTACATTAAAGACTGTGCGAGTACCGATTTCAAGGGTTTGTTCCTTGTAGCCGACGTATGAGATTCTCAGCTTATCCTTGGTGTTCTTGACAAGCATTACGAAGTTTCCGTCAAAGTCGGTAGTGGCATGCTCAACGATACGGTTGTCCTTATCTATTTCTACGACGTTTACTGCCATCATGGGCTCGCCAAGGTCGTCGCTGACATTACCTGAGATACGTGTCTGTGCAAATGCGCTGGACGTCAGCAGGCAAATAAAGGCTGTGAGAATATACTTATATATTTTCATGATACCTGGATTTTATTCGTTTTCGGTTGTGAACTTGCCATTCACGAAGATACGGCTGTTGACGAGGAAGTTGTCTATTTGATGAACAACGGCAAACGAGGATGTCTCGATTGTCCTTCCGGTGAGTTCAAGGTCACGAGTCATGATATTGAACATTGTGCCTTCTGTACCGGGTGTGTTCACAACATAGCAGGTGTTGTCGAACTCGTCGATGTCACCCTTTACGGTGATGGTGTTGCCATCATAAGGACCTGCCTTCGTCTCGACGGTGACTTTGCTGAATCGCTTGGTCTGTGTGTCGAGGGTGGCTGTTTCGTAGCTTACTTGATAATAAACCTTGTCGCCTTCCACAAGTTTGTGGGGGAGGTTGTCAACATAAACTGAGTTATCTTGGATATGATATCTTACGAAGTCGAGAATCAGCATTGCACGTTTGCGTATGCTCTCGGTCATCTCTGTGATGTATGTGGCAAGCTGCTCATTCTGTGCAACCAATGCATCTATCTCTGCCTGAAGTGCATCTATCTCAGCCTGCGAAGCGCCATCTGACTTCATCTTCAGCAACGTGTTCTGTTTCTCCAGAATTGAAACGTTGTTGTCGTCGATAGTAGCTTGCGACTCGTTCACGCTCTCAGTATCGTCTTCAACGTCTTCCCAGTAGGGGAGTCCCTTCACGTGAGCCTCGTCGATGGCATCGTTTGTGGGAACGTAAACGGTATAATGATAGGTGTTGAAGGTACGCACGTTATAGTCGAGGCCGCCCATATCCCAGAAGGTGAAGAAGCGGGCAAGACTGTCGGTGATGATTTCGCCCTTCTCTGTCTTCGGGGAGAGGAGTTCTGCGACGTTAGAAGGAGTCTCTGCCAACGTTAGGTACTCAGAGAATTCAGGATTGTTGGTCATTACGCTGTAAACCGACTGCGTGGGAGGCATAATCATACCTTCAGTCAAGAAATAGGTGTTACCATTCTCCTGGAGGTATATAGCACCGGGTGTATAACCGCCGGTCTCGTTCTGTACCTCATAGCCGCCATACAGTTTCTCAACGGTGGGCTTATTGTTGCCGTCAAGCTGAGAGCCTGTCTCTACCTTCACAGTTCCGTAACCCTTTGTCATGTGGTACTTGTTGCCGTCCTGGAAGTCTCCTACGGTGATGTAGTATTCCATCATCTGCTGCAAGAGGTTCTTGATGGTGGCAGCTGTGGTAAGAGTACCAACGCTGTCAAGACGCTCGCGTGTGACGGGGTCGTAGTGCCATTCCTCTGCATAAACCTTTGCTGCTTCGGTTTTTGCAGCAGGGTTGTAGCGGAAGATGTAGAGACTTGGTGGGTTAGCTGAATTTGCGTTCTTGAGGGTTGCAACGTCATAGTACCAGAAAGCGTCGTCGGTCGGAACGATGTAGCTGAAGCGGCTATCCATAGCGAGCAGGTACTTATCGTACTCATACTGGTTGATTGCCCAGTAAGCGATGCGTGTGTTCTCACTCAACATGACAGGAGCGATAACGGCAACGTAGCGGGCGGGGCTATACACTTCGTTCATTACGTATACGGCTCCGTTGTTGCAAATCATTACTTCGTCAATGTCCTCTTCATATACGTGCATGCTCTCGCGCGCGTCGTTCATGATGCTCTCGAACTTGCTGGGAACGGTGCTGTTGAAAGAGGTCTTCATGACGTTGCGGACGAGTGCCTGAACTACATCGAGAGGTATGGAGTCCATATTCTCTTCCAATGGTCTGCCGGGTTTACCGTAGCGCTCAATGAGGGCTTTTCCTTTGCCGTTCTCGAAATACATGGCCAATGTTTCATCATTGGGGATGAACATAGCAGCCATATCGTTTTCAGCGCTGGAAGTAGCAGATGTTCCCGACTTGTAGTTGTTCCAGCCCGGGTCGTAGAGAAGAGAACCTTTGGTGCTCTGAACGGTTCCGTTGTCATCGGTAAAGGAAAGGAATCCGCTATTTGTCATTGCAGTACCTCTGTCGCTGCCCTGTGTGAAGTAGCGCTTCTCGTAAATTGTCTCAGCTGAGGCTTCGTCGCCGTAGTGATAGAGGCGGTTGAAGTCTTCCGTCAGCTGCTCGTTCTTGATAGGCGCAGAGAAACGGTCGAGCAGTCGGCTGAACAGCTGTGTCTTAGGATTGCGGCGAATCTCTTCTGCCATGTTGGAGGGCGGGATGAGAAGTCCGTCGATTTCATGGACGTAGCCGTTCTTGCAGGTAACGTTCTGGGCAATCACCTTTTTGTCGAAGATGAAGGCATCTTCGGTGGAGATTCCTGAATACCTGTGGTTGAAGAGCACTTCCAAGTCGGAGGTCTTGATGTTGTTCTGATAGAGCTGGTCCTTGAGGAAGTGCACCATCATGGTCCTGGTACCGTCGGCAGCGAGGCGGATGCCTTTCTCGCGGAAGCCGTCCCAGAACTCGTTGTTCTTCGGAAGGCTTTCTTCGTAGAAGTAGCCGATGGTGTCGACGATGTTGGATGATGTCACTTGACGCAGGCATCGTCCTTCGACGGGGTCGGATGTGGCGCTTGCGGCTGCCGTAGACGACATCATCTCCAGCAAGTATGCATTGTCGAGCATACTGTTGTAGAGGATGATCTTCTTCTGAGCCGGTGAGAGCTGATCATAGCTGCTGAGCCCCCACGCGTCTTTGATTCCTTTGAGGAAAGCTTCGTCGTTGGCTGCAAACAGCGTTTTGCTACCTGTCTTCGAGAGAACCTCGGCATAGTCGAGGTCGTCGATGACTTTCAGGAAAAGAGTGAAGTTGCCTTGCTCCTCCAGATAGTTGTAGATGCTGGCGCCCAACCAGTCGGGTTCTACGTCATCGTAAAAATACTCGTCTTTACATGACTGGGCGGCAACACACAAAAGGAGCAGGCTCGCAACCCATGAGAGGGTGCGCATGTTACCATGATGTTTCCAGGTACTCATACTGTTATTTTAGGTTAATATTTGTTCAAACAAAGGTCTTTTTACGGACCTATGGTATTAGCAACATACAATACAAGGTGCAAAAATAAACAAAAAATAGTTTCTTAAAATTTTTTTAACAAAAAAAATGCGTCTTAGTGGAAAATATTTTTCGTTGAGGCTGAAAAAGGGGCAAAAAAGGAGTTTTTTTATAAAAAAAGAGTTGATGCTTGGCGTGATTTCAGTTGACGGGCTTTTAAAATCAAATAGGATGTTTAATAGTTTTTCTTTTCGGGCGGTTTGTCGGCTTGGGCTTATCGGTGGGGCTGCTCTGGGCTTTTCATATTCCTATAGTTTGAGAAATGCGAGAAGCGGAGGCCGTTTGTCTTCTCGATGGCGGAAAGTGTTGTTTCGAGAGGAAGAAGCTGCTTGCAACATCACTTTTTTGCCCGACAATTGTCGCTCTTTTATAATAATAAAAAAGGTATAGGGGAAAGGCATTTTTTCTTTGTCCAAAAAAATTTTTCCCTTCTTCATACGGCGATATTTGTTCTCCAAAAAAAATTATTTGTTCTCGATATTTCTTTTTGTCAAGATGCGGCTGAGAGGCTTCTTGTAATGCCCTGTGGTTCCTTCCGAAAAGTTTCGGTAATGAGGAACCGCAGGACAGAGCTGAAGAGGCTTTCTGCTTTGCCGACTCGGTAACTTTGCTCGGAGTTTTATCAGTACGGCGTGTGATAAACGGCGCCTGTGGCATCCCCGTGAAGGCGCTCGGCAAACTTGTGGGGGCTGACGGTAACTGGGCCTGTCATAAACTCGGGGATGTTGTACGAGCGGTAGAAGTTGAGGTAGTAGTCGGCTTCCTTCTGGGGAATGACGAAGGGCTTTCTTGCGCGCCCTCGATCGTCGAAGTAGGAGAGGTAAAGCCTTGTGAATGAGCCGTCGTCGCGCCTCGAGCTGAAGATGAACCATCTTCCGTTGGTGCTGAAGTTGTGGAAGCTCTCGGTGTCGTTGCTGTTTGCCTCGCGCATCAGCCGATAAGTGCCGTCGTTGAGGTTAAAGAGCATCAAGTCAGCACTTTTGTGCCAGATGTGGAACACTCCGTAGTCGCCGATAGTTGCCATCAGGAATCGCCCGTCAGGACTCACGCGCGGCAGGGTAATGCTCTTGTTTACCGAAGCTGCATCGTAGACAAGCTCCTTTGGGCCGAAATGTTTCGTCTCAGGGTCGAACGACTTGCGGTAAAGGTTGTATTTGAACTCCTGGTATCTGTCGATGATTTCCCTTTCGCGCATGCTGTAGTCCCTTACCTCGAAGTGTGCGGAGACATAGTAAAGGTACTTTCCGTCGGGTGTCCAGCAGGGGAAGCATTCCCACTCGAGCGTGTCGTTTTCAACGGTAGTCACCTCGTTTTTGTCGATGTCGTAGAGGATTAAGTCGCTGGCGATATCCTGCACTTCAATCTTCTCGTTGTTAAGCGTATGGAACGACTGCCCGGTATTATTTACCGAGTAGGCGATATAATGATGCGTGGGATGCCAAGCGGGATAGACGCCTGCGGAAAGAGTGCTGTCGGTTTTCAAGTTAATCTTGCGCACATCTCCGTCGAAAGCCATCACGGTTCCGCCCTTATATTGGCGTGCGTGGAACTGAAGGCTGTCTGGATTGTTGTTGCGGCACGAATGGCAATTGATACATTGCCCGCTCTCCTCGGTACCGACGAGCATATTGCTGAAGATGACTTTTTCGTTGAAGTCCTCGAGGCATCTTTGATTTATTGTAAGGTCTTCGTACGTCACGTATGACGGAGCAATAAGTCGGTAGCTTATATAAGGGTCGACGGGCTCTTCCGGAACGTGAATGAAATAGTCTTTGTAGCGATACCATTTGTCCTTTTTAATATAGGAAGCGATGTCGATATTCTTCCCTTTGGCGTGCTCAAGCAACTGACGCCACTTCTTTATGTTGTGCTGAGGCTCCAGCCCTCCCACGACAAGGGTCTCTGAGCCGCAAGTGTAGACGGTAACGGCATCTGTCGCATCCTCCTCGCAGTAGGCGAAATGAAGCGGGGCGATGTTGTAGGGAACAGTCACGTTGGTATAGTCGGGAGAGATGACGGGCTTTTCGTCAACAGTAATAAACTCTTCGGGAACGTTTGCCGTGCAGGCAGCAAGCAAGCAGGCAGCGAGGAGAGGGATGTATTTGAGATGCTTCATGATGGTCGGTTTTTGTAGTGTTGTCGGGAGCATGTCATTAATAGGATTTCACGTCGCGAATGAAGAAATAGAAGTAGAAATAGGTGTCGCCGAAGTTATCGTAGAAGATTTTCTTCACTTCGGGATTCCTCTCGATGTTTGCCGAAACGGCATACTTGCGTGCATACTCCATAAATGCCTTAAACTTCATCTGCACGGTTTTGTCAAAAGGCATCTTGCTGATATCCACATTGCCTGGTTCAAGATTTCCGAAGAGCAGGGCGGCTTCTTGATAGTGTGTCGGCATTCGTCCCTCCTTGTGGCTGTTAGCATAGCGGAAGAAATTCTGCCAGAAGGTGGGAATATCCTTTAAGGTAAGCGCGCACATGAGTCCCATCTCGTCGAAGAGGGGAGTAGTAGTGTTGGCAAACGAATGAGCGAAGTAGTTGAGCATATAAATCTCCACCAGCGAGTTATCTCCGTCGAGCTGATCCTCGTAGCAGTAGAAGGGCAGGATAGTAGCAAACTCCTTGTCTGTAGGAATCTTCTTCGGATCGTCGGCAAAAGCTTCGTACTTTTTTGCCCACTTGCGGTGGAAGAGCGTCTTACTCAGCGTGTTGGTAAATTTGCGCGATGCCTCGTAGTCTCCCTGAAGGATGGAGGTTTTTGCCATATACTTCATGTATTCAGCCTTCCATCCATACTCAACTCCGTCTTCCAGACACCAGCGGTAGCAGAAATTGCAGCGGGCGTAGTTGTAATAGAGCATTTTACCGCCCACCTGCATCATTCTGATATCGAGCGGAGTAGCGGGTTTAGCTCCTCCGTCGAGGTATTTGAACATCTCGTCGCCTGCTCGGCCTAACTTCAACAATGCCAGGTTTTTGGCAAGCACGATAAGGCGCGTAGGCTCCGTTTTGTGATGTATCTTTTCGAGTTGCTTCTGATAGGGCTTCTCAAGGTTGTCGTACTCTTCTTGAGTGATTTTCCCGTATGCCAGATCATCCTTCAGCTCAAGGATTGCATCCGTTGCGCGTTTCGTTGCCTTGATGTAGCGCGGGACAGCCTTCTCCACATGGGCGTTGTGATTCTTGACGATGCGCAGAACTTCCTTGTAATCTGTGCGATCCATTGCCTCCTCCACTTTAAGCTCGGTGTGGAAATTGTAATCCTTATACCAAAATACTGCTATCACGGCAGCTAAGCACAGGATGATTAATCCATTGAAGAGGAGAGGTTTGTTCTGCTTCAGAGATGCTTTCTTCATATTCTGTTTTGAAGAAGGAATCTGAAAGGATTCTTTCTTCTCCTTGCGGAAACAGAAGGCAAGCGCCAGAGGACTCAAGTAAAGCAGGATGTATGGAATCCAGAAACGGATGTATTGGCTTACGAAATCGAAGCGAGGAAGGCCTGCAGCGTACATCATAGGCTTCCGCACGCTGGTGTAGGCAAAGTAGTACAAGCGCGGAGCAAGGATTATTCCCAGCACGACAAGGAGCGCGATGCAAATCTTGGTTGCTGCTTTTTGCTTGCTGAGACAAACCAGCAGGGCGATAACTGCTGCTGCCAGCAGGGCATAGAATCCGAAGAGGGGATATCCCCCGGCAATCAGCACCACAACGAAAAGCACCTGGATGACCGAGTTCAGCACGCCCTTCTTTTCTTCCTCCTCCCCACATTTGCTCAACAGCTGCCAGGCACGAACTGCCAGCAGGGTGAAGAGCATCCCTATCGTAGCGTGGAACAGGTAGGCGGGAGTCTTGATTTGGAATATCCAGTAGCCGACTTCCATCGTGCAAGCGACGAGAAGTGCTGCGGGGATGAGCCCTACCGTTGCCCAGCGCGCGGGGATGTGAAAAATCCGCAGCGTCAGAGCATACACCGCTATCCACAAGAGAACGAGCAACAAAGCTCCTAACCAAGGATAGAAGAGGAACTGATTGAAAAATTGCGCCAGATAAGTGAGAAATCCTGCAGGAAGAGCCATGCAGCCGTCAAACCAAATCTTCGTAGGAATCCAAAGGGAAAGTTCCTGTGCGCGGAAAAGGAGTGTATGTTCAAAAATAAGAATCAGCGCCCAGAGGATGATGCCAAACGCAAGGCCTGTGAGGAGTTTTGTGTGTTTTTTCATACGTCGTGTGGGTTTATTCAGGGAATCGTATGCCTTTATCTGATGAAAATCTTTTCGTTACCTATGATGTAGAATCCTGCCGGCAGGGCAACGGAAACAGGGATGCCTGGCTGGAGGACATAGCTGCCGACGTGTTGCCCGGTTAAGCTGCTGATGCTGACTTCGGTGCTGATGTCGGCACGAAGGGTGACGCATCCGTGTTTTGCTGATATGCCGAGCCGTCCTCCTTCGGGAGTGAGCATCCGCTTCAAGCGGGTGTCGTAGCCTGTCGAAATAGTAGCTACGGGTGCTGTAGCCGTCGTTGCGATGTAAGCTTCGAATGGGTTGAGTTCTTCATCGCGTGTAAGCACGAACATTCTTCGCGCGGGTTCGAAGCGCAGGAACTTGCCCTCAGGAATATACTTGTTAAACGTCGGATTCCCCACAAAGGAGTATTCAGCATTAGCATTCATGCTTGTATAAGCACCCTTGTCTGTTTGGGCAAAGTTGAGCGTTACGTTCGTTCCGTCAAGATTATCAACGAACTGCACGATGTAACATCCTGCGGGAGTCGGCAATTCATTGCCTTCCTCATCTGTTGATTCCAAAAACTCGAAGCGCGGGTAGTCGTAGCGCTGCAACACATAGTCGATACCGTTGATTAGCTGCTCGTTGGTGTGCGAAGCCATATCGTAATTGCCCGTTACGTGCATTCCGTTGAGATTTCCCGGGAACGAGAGGGCATAAAGCTTTGAGCCCTCCACAGGCATCGTAAGGGATGTGAGCCCGGAGACTTTCACCAAATCCGTATCAACAGTTGAGCTCTGCGTATTGCTGTTTCGGAAGCCTACCCAATGAGACTCTACGGCGTGGGCGGGTTGCCAATTCTGCCCGCTTGAGAGCTGAACGCCAGCGATGTATTCGTTAGCTCCCACTTTGGACGTAGCACTTAGCGCAGCATAGATTTCCCAGTCGTCAAGCGTCAGGGAAGCGCCTGTTTTGCTGCCTAAATGAAGTATGGAAAGTGCTGTGCGTGCTGAGGAGGGTGTGAAAACGCATTCTATCCGTTTCCATTTGTTGCCTGTGTCGGGAATATCTATCCAGTTGTTTTCTCCTTCGATATACAATCGTGCACGATAACCGTCGGAGCGTGCCATAAATCGGATGAGATAGGGATTTCCCGATGTGAAAGAGAGTTGTTGAGTCAGCACCGTTTGCCCGTTGTCGGCTCCGTCTTTGCAAAGGATTGCTGCCGAGCCGGAATAGGCATCAGTAGTGCACGTTACGGATGCGTCAGCGTAGAAGGCAGCGTTGGCTGTAGTATAAACGCCTGTTGCTCCGTTCTTGATGCCGAAGTTGCAGCAAGGGTCGGGAGCCAGATTCTTCAGCTTGTCAGAATAGTTAGTAAGCGCCGTTCCTTTATCTCCTCCCGGCTGCTCTTCTTTAGGAGTGATGGCTTCGTCTTTACTGACGACGTTTCCGTCAAAAGGAGTTAGCAGTTCTTCGGGTCCAATGATGCGGCAGCCATACTCTATGTTCTCCTTCAGAGTCTCTTCCTTGACTGTTCCCAGAAGGACTCCCTCCCGGTAGAGTCGGAGGGATGTGTTGCGCACGAGAGTCCAAGTGGTTGAGCGACAGGGGTTCTGCAGACTGTTGAGCATCAGTACGGTGGTATCTTTTCCTATCACATAGCGGGCTGCATCTTCGCTCAGCAGGATAGTTGCCTGGCGTGCGTTGGCACCGAACTGGCTGCAAACGATAACGGTTACGGGATTGCCGCGCTTTTGCGTATGATCGCCGATAACGATAGTAAATTTGCTGCTCAGCGTGTCTTTGGAGATGACTTTTATGTCTTGCGCTACGATTGACAACAGATTGCCGGCTGTCATCAGGGCAAAAAGCAGGAATATCTGGGTTCTTCTCATAGTTTCTTCCTCTTTAATAAGTAGTCATTCCGTCCATACGCATCCCGTGAAGGATGAAGGCATTAGAGATAAGCATCCGTTTGCCGTTGATAACAAACCCGTGTGTGTTCTTTTCGCCCGACGACACTTCGCTGCTGTAGTTGATGCCTCCGGGATAGAAATGCACACCCGAGAGATGTATGTAGTAGCTTTGGTCGTTGAAGCAGGCGCGTATGACGCGATTCGCATTCTTCCCCTTCCAGAGGCCTGAGGAATCGAAAAGCGAGTTCCAGTTGGAGGAAGTGCCTACACCCAGCGCGTGGGAAATCTCGTGCTGGGCTGTTCCTACCCATTGATAAGTAGTTCCAGGCCCGTAGCGCATCCAGCCGTCGATGTTGCAGTCGGCTGTCTGCACGCCTGGCTCGTAGTTCACGTTAATCCATTTATTCAGCGTGGTGTAGTTGTTGTAGTAGTAGCAGGCGCTGTCCATTGCCGTTCGGATGCGCTTGTCGGCTCCGTTACCGTTCACGCGGGCATCCTCTTCCTCATTTGCCCAGAAGCCCCAGTTGACGGTGCCTTTCCGCGCTGTCTTGAAAATGCGCTCTTCGCCGTAGACGGTATCCGTCGACGAGATAGCAAAGGCGCGTGTGTGGTAGAGCCTTTCTGAGTCAAGATTGTCAAACAAGACGCCGAATTCTCCCGTCATCCCTTTTATTTTGCAAGTGTCGGCAGCCGTTTCGCAGATATCGTCGACGGTAGGATTAGGGTTGTGGCTCAGGCAGACGCCGAACGACACGATGTCGCCGGCTTTCTTGAAGTGCCCGTAAACGATGGCTGCCTTATGCACTCTCAAGTCAACAGGGTAGGTTTCCACTTCAGGGCGCGGACCTCGCTGCTCAAAGCTGAATACGTTAGCGTAGGCGGTGTCTGTTTCGTTGATAGCATAGGCTCGAAGGTGGTATGTCTTGCCAGAGGTTACTGCCGTAATCACCTTGCTGAAGTCGCCAACGCCTTTCCCTACCGCTATCGTGCGCACCCCTTCCGATGCTTTCATGCCGAGAAGGGGATTGTCGGTGGTGGAGGAGAGAAGGAACCCGCGCTTTGTTACGGCGGAGGAGCCTTCGGAAAGCACGCGCCCGTAGGCTTTGACCGTCTTGGCAACAACGTCAATGTCCACCGTGTCGACAGTAATCACAGTAGGGACCGTATTCGCATCGTCGCGCGTGAGCGCCTGCTGCAGGCTTTCTTCCCAAGAGGCTTGCGAGCATGAGCCCAGCATCACAATCCCTGCAAGGGCAGGCAGAAGACAACGGAAAAATCTATTCATGTACCTATTTAAATGATGTGTATCGTGCAAAGTTACGGCTTCCGAAGCGAAATGCCAAGAAAAAGTCTGAAAAGTTGTCTTCTTTCTGCCTAACTCCCTCTTCCTTAACCTCTGAAGCCATATTCCCACCATTTCTCAAGCGGTTGGGAGAACTTCTCCCAAAAACTGTTTTCTTTGTGGGAGAAGTATTATTCCTTCTTGGGAGAACCATTATCACTTCTTGGGAGAACATCTCCCAAAGGCTCGGGAGAACTTCTCCCAAGAAAGAATAATTCGTTTTTCTTTGAGCAAAAAATGCTATTCTTTCTCCATTTCACGTCATTCCTTCTTCATACGGAGAGATGCTTTCTTCATACGGAGAGATGCTTTCTTCATAGGGAGAGATGCTTTCTTCATACCTCGTTATCCCTTCTCGATTTCACGTCATTCCTTCTTCATATGGGGAAATGTTTTTTTCATACCGCGATATCCCTTCTCGATACCGCGACATTCTTTCTCCACACTGCGTCATTTCTTCCCGATATCGCAAGATATCTTCTCCATACGGAATTATGTGTCAGACATTGGGGTAAAAGCTTTTTCTAATAGCCTTTAAAGGCAAAATACCCCTCTATGAAAACAAAAGATTGGGAGGAGCCCACGCTCCTCCCAATCAGGATGTTTGCCTTGCTGCACGGATGCAGCAGGCTGTGTAATACGGATTAGCGGACGAATACCTTCTGCACGCTGATGGTGCCGTCGGCGTTTGTCGTGCGGATGATGTTGACACCCTTGCGAGGCTCTGCAACCTGACGTCCGTCGATGGTGAAGAACTCAACCTTTGTGGCTTCTCCTGCAATCGTGTTAGCTACCTTCGTGTCGATGGTCCAGCTGCTGTTGTCGCCGAGAGCGGTGATAGTCAATCTGAATTCATCGGCTGAGAACCAGGTGCCGTCGAAAGGCTTGCCCGTGAGGGTGCTGTCGCAGGTGATACCGATAGTCATCACGTGATCGTTAACGGTAATACCCTCGATTTTGCGAACACCCCATCCGAAGCCGGAACCGTCGTGTGCGTTGAAGACGTCTGTCGTCGTGCCGTCCTTAACCCAGAGGAGGCTGTCGGCGAGCCAGAGCTCTCCGCCTGTGTCGGAATCATTGGGGAACAAAGCCCATTGAGTAGCAGCTCCCGAAACGTTGATGGCCATCGTTGAGTCGTTCTTCTCAGCGGGATAAGAAGCGGTGTTGGCAAACAGATAAGCGTTGTTGCCGCTTGCACGAGCGTGGCACTCGAGAGTGTAGGTTCCGTTAGGAATATCGGAGAGAATCTGGTAGGCTGTGAAGTTCAGTCTGCCTGCTGTTCCGTTCCAGCTGTCGAGATAACGGTTGTTTGTGTCGCCCGTCCAGTACTGTCCGGTGATGCTGGGCTGGTTGCCTGTGCCGAGAATGATGCTCCATCCGTCAACGCTGTCGATGTTAGGATTAGCGATAAGCAAGTCGGAGACGTCTGTTCCTGCTGCTACGGAGGAGAGAGCGCTCTTCTTCATAGCGGCAACAGCTGCCTCGAGGCGTGCTTTTCTGTCGGCTACGATGTCAGTCGTGCGGAACGATTCCTTCAGAATATCTTCGTTGGCAGCTAACAGATCGGTTACTACAGTAACGTACTGAGTCTGGTATTTGTTCTTGGCTGCAGAAGCAACAAGGTCCTTAACTTCTGCTACATATTCTGCGTAGTCGAGATAAGCGGCAATCTTCTTGTTGATTTCCTCAAGCATTGTCGATTTAGCGTCAGCCTTCTCAATTTCAGCCTTCGTGAATGCAGCAGCAGCTGCGCTTACAGCGTCGGAAGCAGCCTGAGCGGTAGCGTAGTTTCCTGAGAGGAAGCTCTTCGTCGTTGAAACGATTACGGAGAATTCTTCATTAGCAGCTACGAGGTCTTCATAACCGTCCATTACGTTTCCAGCATCAACCTTAGCTTGAGCAGCAGCGATGGAAGCATTGAAGTCGGTCTTGTCTCCAGCAAGCAGGCCTTCGATAATCTTGTTGGCGTCAGCCTTTGCCGTATTCCACATTTCCTGTTTGTCAGCGTCGGTAGCTTCTCCGAAGTATTTCAGAGTGAAATCGCGGAATGCGAACCAGCTTGTGCTCTCGTGGTTGCTGCCTCGAACACCAATCTTGAGTGTTCCGTCGGTAACGATAACTTTAACAGCATTGGTGGTGTAGAATCCGTTGTTGAATGCTTCATCAGCATACTGGCGTACGTTGATATACCCGTTCACGCCGTCATCGGAGCAGCCAGCCTCACCCGAGGTGAAGGTGTAGAGCGACATAATGCTTGCAACGCTGCTGTTAGCGTAAAGCTTAGCAAGCAGGTTTTCGCTTCCAGCGCGGTAGGCTTCGCCTCCATCGTTGGCACCCGTACGGAAGAAGCCTGTGAGGCCTACTTCATAGAGTCCGTTGGGCAAACCAGTAAGCGTCTGATACATATCCCAATCCATGTTGTAGAACTCAGCTACGTTGTATTCGTAACCAGGAGTGTTGCCCGTCCAACCGCTATTGTTGTTGTGGAGTTCAGGATTGGTGATGAAGAATGAATAGTCAGCAGGATTCTCGTGAGTAGCTTCCTGACTCATCTTGTATTCCTTGATAGCTTGCTCAACCTTTGCAATCATGTCGAGAATGCTCTGGTAGTTAGCCTCGTCGTCGTTGCCGTCGATAAGATTCTGAGCCTCTTCGTAAACAGCAAGAGCTGCTTCAGCGCCTGGATAGGTGGTAGTGTTGAGAAGCTCGAGCAGTTGCTCGTTCACAGCATTCAGTTCCTCCATCTTTGTGAGAGAGTTCTTTGCTTCCCTGAACAGCTTGTCTAACTTGTCGTACTCAGCTTCCATCGTTTCGTCGTCGGAGCCAATAACTCCCATTGCCTCGATGGTTTCATCCTCAAGGTCGGCTGCTATTGTCGGAAGGATTTCATCTGCATGTTCAGCAAGGAATTCGTCAATCTCCTCGCAGAGAGCCTGCAGATAGATACCTACGTTGAATCCGGCGTACTCAAGTTTCACGTTGTCGATGGCTACATAGCTCCAAAGGCCGTCTTTCTTACCCATCATGCCGACAACGATTGAATCTTCAGTCACAACGCCTCTGATGGAGAATGTCTCGGGATAGGATGCGGAGTATTCGGCATCGCTTCCAGTCATTTCGGCAGTTTTCATATCCTGCTCGGCACCGTTACAGAAGATATAGCATCCTGTCTCTTCGCCTTCCCCAGCCGAGTGAGTCATAACGCACTGTACGGAGAAGATATAGTAGCCTCTTGGCAAGCCTTTGACAGACTGACGGATGTAGGTGTCGGTTCCGGGGAGTCCGTTGATTTCGAGAACACGGTCGGTGACTTCCTGGAAGTACCTTTGTACGCGAATATTCGTTCCGTTGTTCACTGCATCGTTGTTGCGCTCCCAGTCAACCATACCGTTGTCGAACCTAGGATTCTTGATGTAGCGCTCGGTAACGTCAACGATATGGTCGTCGTCGGCGTTTGCCATCTGGTAGTCGAGGAGGGCTTCCTTCAGCGTGGCTATCATTTCGTTGAACTGAACGGCTGTGTACTCGGTATAATCGAGAACCATCGTGTTAGCTTCGGAAATGATTGTCTCGAAGGTAGCGTAAGCGTCCTCGTCGGGCTCATCATAAGAGTCCAGAACCTCGGTGCAGACTTCCACAAGCTGAGCCAGCTCGGTGGGATCGGCATCCTGCACTACTTCAGCAAGGATAAAAGCGTCGAAGCCGTGAGCTCCGTTCAGCCAGCGTGCGCAGAACTGGAGGTAGTTGTATTGAGCCTCCGTAACGATGATGTTCTGAGTCCAGGCCAGGTCGGCATCCTCGTGCGCGAACATAAGAGTAAGGGTCTCGTCGCCGCGGGGAGTGTCGGTCTGCGAGGTAACAATGTATCCTTCTTTTTCAACTGCAGCGGTGTTGCTGGTGTTGTTGATGTAGTAGCTGAAGACGTAGGTCTTGCCTTTCTCGATTGCCCATGCTGCACCGATGGAAGCGTTGCCGCCCTTACCGGAGTTTGTCGTGGGGATGATGTAAGCTCCGCCGTCAACGCCGCCAGAGGTGTTCCATGTGGCGCTTCCCAATGGGTTGCCGTCGCCTCCTAACCAGCCTTCAACGTTATTGTCGAAGCTGGGATTCTCAATCAAGTTATCACCGACGATGGTGTAACCTCTCGTAACTCCGTCCGAGCCGGTGTAGTCGAAGTGGTCACCCGTCTTCAACTGCTCGGTTTGTGCATTGATGCCCAGGGCTGTCAATGCAATTGCGCAAAGTGTAAAGATTCTTTTCATAGATAAAAATTGGTAATTGAATAAATAAAGTTGAACTGTTTTTTCTTTTCTCGGTATGCTTTTTAGTTATGATGTTTTTCTTTCTTCATACAGTGATATGCTTTCTTCATACGGCGATATGCTTTCTTCATATTGGCTTGCGGGTTAAAGTCGTTTCTTGATGGCTTTGGATGTGCCGTCGGCGTAGATGTTGCGCTGTATGAACAAGCCGCTTTGTGGCTGACGGACAAGCTTTCCGTCGATGGAGTAGAACTCAATTCGTACGGGGCGCTTCTCCTCCTGAGTGAGTGGAGAGGGCACCGATTCGGGTGCTTCTCCGTCGGAGAGGACCATCCAGCCGAAATCTTCGCGTACGGAAGATGTGGTGGAGGATTCGCTCGTGTCGATGGAGCGTCGGATGCTTACCGACGTGGGCGTGAGCTTCACGTAGCGCGTGATGGCTGCCTTGCTCTCCTTTGCCGTTTGCGGCTCGCCCCAGATCATTGGGTTCTCGAACGTATCGCCAAACTCTACGGTGCGGGCGACAATTCCCCCGACGGCCTCTCGTGCTAATCCCACGTCGATGCGTTTGTTTCCCGGCAGGTATCCTGTGCCGCGCTGGATGGCGAGGTAGTTAACGTTTTCGGTGATGAACACACTTGTGATGCCTTTCTCTCGCTGCAGGTATATCTTGAATCCTTCGGGCGTGACGTCGAACACTTTCCACATGAGGGGATAGGCTTCGCGTGCCGTGAGCACGTTTACGAACACTACGGGAGTGTCGCTCGGCTCAAAGGGCTGATTGAAGTGAATGAAGGCGGTGTCTCCCTTCAGTTTCCCGTAGCTGTTGGTGAAGAAGTTTTCGTCCATCTGCGCAGCCTCGATTTGGGTGGCTTCGTAGCGCAAACCTCCGAAGTTGCCGTTCCCTCGAGCTATTGCCGCGAAGCTGGCGCAGTCTTCTTTGCTCATTGTCTGGTTGCTGGAGAGAGTCCAAGGGAAGAATCTGTATTGGAAGTAATCTTTTTTCAGCGTGTGAAGATGATGGCAGAGAGGCACAGACGTGTTGTTGTAGGAGACAGGGCCGAGGATGACTACGGGAATCTCCTCAAACGGAGTGCCGAAAAAGCTGAAAACATACTCTGTGTTGGTGGTTGACACCGTTCCGTACTGGAATGTGTTGTCACCCTCTGTGTAGCTAACCGAAACTGTGGCGGGAGAGGAGTAGCGCGCGTTTTTCTGTCCTATGGGATAGGTGCCGGCTCTGTAGGTATAGACGCCGGAAATCGTCAGCGAGTCGACATACGTATAGGAGGCGCCGTTTTTGTTCGTCTTGTCCTTTGGTTTCAACGTGGCGATGCGGGTAAACTGAGTCTCGCCAGGCAGCATTCTCTCTACCACAACGGAATCGCACATGTCGCCGTTGTCGTCGTTCCACTTCATTGAGTATGAGCGCTTGTCCTTCGAATAAGTGCCCGTGAATCCTGTGGGAGCCACATACACCACGTTGGGAATCTTCTGCAGCTCCTCGCGGTAACCTAGTCCCGACTCCATTTTGGCATAGTACTCGCCGAGAGCGGTAAGCGCTCCTTTCTCGTAGATGTGTCCTTTCGACTCGCTGTTCCAGTAGGCATACCGTTCGACGGATTCAGCGGTGTTCAGCGTGTTGAGGATGCTTTTGGTGGTGCTGAGGATGCTACTGTCGGTCACTCCGCTGCCCCAGCAGCCGTTGTTGCCCCACGAAGAGCCCCATATCCATTCCGAGATCCAGATGGGACGCTTCATCGACGGCCACCAGTAGTTCTGGAGGTTTGCGAAATTGCTGGAATTCCAGTAACAGTGCGCATCGACGATGTCGCATCGCCAGCCGCGGGTATCGACGCTGTCGAGGAAGGTCCTGATGAAGCCCGTGCCGTTCCAGTAGTCGCTGCCGTCCCATGATGAAGGGGAGCAGAGGCGCATGCCTGTACGCATAAGGTTCTGCCAGTTGTTGAGGATGGTGGCAAGGTCCTGAGGGTGGTCGTCGGCGGTGTTGCGTGGTTCGTTGTTATTCTTCATGTGGCACGAGCCGGTGACGCTGCCGCAGATGGCTGCCGACGGGTAGTCCTCATAGATGTGGTTAGGCACCCATTCGGTGTCGGGCAACAGCGACGCATTGCCTTCAGCCCAGTCGTAGCACCACGAGGCGTTGAGGGCGCTGTTTGCTCCGGCGCTGGTATTATTTGCAAGTCCTTTCTTTTGCGCATTCTGCCATTTGAAGAGTCGATACGACGAGATGCGGCTGTCCATATTTGCAGGCATCGTACTCACCTCCAGGTCTTCTTTGTCGGCGATGAAGCACCGGCTATATCCCCAGCCGCCTGTTCCCAGCGCAAAGGTCACCATGTAGCCTCTCTTGAGCTTGAAGCTTCGGATGCGGTTGTTGAGCTTTGCTTCGGTGAGCGTATTCATAAATCCGCCTGAGTGCTCCAGCCCGAAGTTATTGACGGACTCTCCTTTGAAATCGGGCTCAGAGTAGACGGTGAGCGGCTTGAAGTCTTTCCCGTAGGGGAAAACAATAGCGCCATGAGCGTACATTTTCACCTGACAGTTGACGTCGTTTACTGCCTTCTCGCCGTTGATGTATACGTTGCTGAGGAACGATTTGATGACGATGCTGGGCTTGATGCTCTTGAAGATGACTACGGCGTGCTCGGTGTTGACAATGTCGACGCTGCCGGCAGTTGCGAAGGGCTCGGTGCCGGTAATGATGAAGTCGACGTCGGTTGTCAGCGAGACGGCATCGGTAACTTGCCCCACGGTCTGCGTAGAGTTGGCTGCGAGGGTGTTTGTCGCAACAAGCATCGTCAGCGTCATCAGGAGGAGGGCAAGAAGTCTCTTCATGGCATCATGAATTGTTCGGTTAAACTTAACAAAGGATGGTTCCTATTGAAGGTGCAAAGTAAGCAATTTTATGGGGAAGTACAAAATAAATAAGGAGGAAAATTGGGTTTTTAACATAAAAAGCCCCCGCTGGAAGGTTGAGTGGGGCAGACGGAGGGGGATTTTGGGGCATTCCTGAGTCGGGAGGATGCGTTTGCCTGTGGGGACGATTTTCCCCTTTACGAAGAAGGATTTATGTAGAAAGGAAAAATTTTTTTCCCTTCTTCATACGGCGATATGCTTTCTTCATACGGCGATATTTGTTCTCCAAAAAAAGTTTTCCCTCCTTTTCAGAAAAAGATGTGTTCTGCGTACGAAAACGTCTGCTCATGACGACTTTTTGCAGATAAGCGAGAAAAAAATCCCCGCTTTCTTTGTCTTCATAACATCTTTTTTTATCTTTGCGCATGTTTCGCTCCTGACAGAAACTTTAACCATCATATCTGACATGAAAAAGTACACATTCCTGGCAGGCCTGTTCCTGCTGACGGCACTTGGCGCCCCGCGCGCCTTTGCTCAAGAGCCTTGGCTCGACCCTAACGTTAACCAGATTAATTGCCTGAAAGCCAGCTCGTCGGCTTTTGCCTACGAGACGGCAGACCTCGCGCAGACGTTCGACAAACTGAAGTCGGCACGATTCATTAACATGGAGGGCAACTGGAAGTTCCATTTTGCCGTAGATCATGACAAAGCACCCAAGGGATTTGAGGCCCCCGGCTACGACGACTCGAAATGGGAGCTTTTCCCAGTTCCGGGACTGTTCGAGATCTTGGGACACGGCGACAGAATCTACAAAAACGCCGGCTACGCCTGGAGTAATCAGTTTTCGCCTAATCCTCCCTACATCGAGGAGCGAAATAACTACACGGGTTCCTATCGGCGCACGTTCCGCATCCCGGCAGAATGGAAGGACATGAATATCTACGTTCACGTGGGCTCTGCAACGAGCAACCTCTCCCTGTGGGCCAACGGCAAGTTTGTGGGATACAGCGAAGACAGCAAGACCGCTGCTGAGTTCGACATCACTCCCTACGTGACGGCAGGAAAAGACAACCTGCTGGCGATGCAAGTGATGCGTTGGTGTGACGGATCGTACGTGGAAGACCAGGATTTCTGGCGTTTCACGGGAATAGCCCGCGAGTGCTACCTGTTTGCCCGTCCCAAGACGCACGTAGCCGACATCTTCGTCACTCCCGACTTGGATAAGTCGTATAAAAACGGTACGCTCGACGTGAAGATGACGCTGGCTAATCCGAGCAACGACGTATCAGTACGCCTCACGCTGAAGGATGCAGAAGGCAAGACGGTGGCTACACAAACCATCCCGGGCAATGCCGAAGACATCGCAGGGCAACTCAAAGTCTCCTCTTGCCAGAAATGGACAGCCGAGACTCCTTATCTGTATACCCTGACGGCAGAAGTCATGAAAGACGGACTTCTCGAGTGCATCCCGCAGCACGTAGGCTTCCGCAAGGTGGAAATAAAAAACGCCCAAGTGCTTGTCAACGGGAAAGCGGTGCTTTTCAAAGGCGCCGACCGACATGAACTTGATCCCGACGGAGGATATGTTGTCGGCGTAGAGCGGATGATTGAGGATATTCAGATTATGAAAGCATTAAACATCAACGCCGTCAGAACATGTCACTATCCCGATGATCCTCGCTGGTACGATCTTTGCGATAAATACGGTATCTACCTGGTAGCTGAGGCTAACGTGGAGTCGCACGGTATGGGATACGGAGAACACACGCTTGCGAAGAACGATCTGTTTGCCAAACAGCACATGGAGCGCAACCAGAGCAATGTCCTCATCTATAAGAATCACCCATCCATCATTTTCTGGAGCATGGGCAACGAGGCGGGAATGGGACCCAACTTTATCGCTTGTTACGAGTGGATAAAGAAGTTCGATCCCAGTCGTCCCGTCCAATATGAGCGCGGGCTTTATGAATACGACGCTGCTTACACGGATATACGCTGCCCGATGTATGCGGGATATGACGAGTGTGTCAGAAGAGGCGAGAAGCCCGACAAACCATTCATCCAGTGCGAGTATGCTCACGCTATGGGAAATTCAATGGGCGGCATGAAAGAGTATTGGGACATCTTCCGCAAGTATCCATCGCTGCAGGGAGGCTTTATTTGGGACTTTGTCGACCAAGGACTGCGCGACGTGAGCCCTATAACGGGTAAGACCATCTTTACATACGGAGGCGACTACGGAAGATATCCTGCCAGCGACAACAATTTCAACTGTAACGGTGTTATTGCGCCCGACAGAAGGCTGAATCCGCATGCAATGGAGGTGAGATACAACTACCGCAACGTATTAACCACAGCAAAAGACTTGAAAAAAGGCAAGGTGGACGTATTCAACGAGTTTTTCTTCAGAGATCTGTCAAACGTTGCCCTTCGATGGACGCTGCTGGCTAACGGAGAAGCCGTTGCCGAAGGAACTCAGGAACTGCCCGCGATTGCTCCACAGGCTACCAAGACTGTTGCGCTGAAGGGATTCAAGTATCCCGCTGCAGACGGCAAAGAATACTTCCTCAACGTGGAATACATCCTGCGCGCTGAAGAACCCTTAATGGAGAAAGGACAAATGATTGCGCACGAACAGTTCGCCATCTCCGATTATGCTTGGCCCACCGAGGAGGAAATAGTAGCCAAAGCGGGCAAATCTACTCCCGAAATCATCAGCGACAACTCCTGCCTCATTGTTTCCCAGTCAGGCACCAGCGTAACGTGGAATCGCCGCACAGGATTCGTTGACTATCTCGACGTGGATGGAAAACCCATGCTGGAGAAAGGTTTCAGCCTGAAGCCGAACTTCTGGCGTGCTCCTACCGACAACGATTTCGGAGCCAATTTGCACTATCGCTTCATCGCGTGGAAAGAACCTATGATGCGCTTGCAGCGTAACGGCTTCACGCATAGTGTCGACGACAACGGGAACGTTACCGTAAAGGCTGTATACGAGCTGCGCCAGCTCGAATCCCTTCTCACCCTCACCTACACAGTTACTGCCGACGGGCAATTAGTTGTTAAACAGGACCTCAAGGGAAATGTAACCTTCGAGGAGACGCCTGAAGAAGGCAGGCGCGAGGGACGTCGCGACAGGCGCGAGGAGAGAGTGATGCCGCTGCAGGAGAAACCCGACATGTTCCGCTTCGGAATGCAGCTGGTAATGCCTCGAGCATACGATGCCGTTGACTATTACGGCAAGGGCCCGGGAGAAAACTACTGCGATAGGCAAAGCGACGAAACGGTTGGGCACTTCCGTCAGACGGTTGCCGAACAGTTCTACCCGTATATTCGTCCCCAGGAGAACGGAAATCACACTTGCGTGCGCTATTGGAAAGTGGTTGACGCTGCCGGAAAAGGCTTGCGCTTCTTTGGAACCGAAGCCCTCAACGCAACAGCCCTCAACTACCTGCAGAGTGACCTCGACGACGGGCTGCAGAAAGCGCAGCGCCACAGCGGAGACCTCGAGGAGAGGCCATTCACTGTCGTCAGCATCGACAAAGCTCAGTTTGGACTCGGATGCGTAAACAGCTGGGGCGCTTGGCCTCGCGATGAGTACAGGATGAAGTACGGCGACTGGTCCTACACCTTCATCATCGCACCGGAGCGTTGAAAGTGAGTCAGTTAAGCTAAGGAGAGGGGGCAATAGTTTGCTCCCTCTCTTTGCTGAATAACGATAGCCGAAAAGTGAGTAAAGTAACGCGCGATATCGAGAAGGGAAAAATTTTTTTGAAGAAGGGAAAAAATTTTTTGGAGAACAAATATCGCCGTATCGAGAAGGAATCTCGCGAGATGAAGAAGGAAAAAATAAATCAGCTCAAAAGATAGTCTCGGATGAGCTGATGGGCAGATTCGGGAGGCGGAGTGCGCATTAGCGTTTCTCCCACACGACGGATTCTCCTATGCCGAGCACGGAGCCTCTGAGTTTCAAGCGCTTGCTGTCGAGAAAGCGTGCTGTCACCTTCACTTTTATGCCGCGCTGGGGGTCGTAGATTTTGGCTCCGTCCCACTGCTTCTTCTCCGCATTGTACCGAAGGCCTTCGATGATGACAACCTTGTCGATAGGGATGTTTCGGCGCGTTTTGTCGGGGTTTTTCGTGTCATACTGGATGTTTCCTTTCGCATCGACGACGTTTTGCACGTAGGTCATCTGGGCATTGTATGTGCCGTCGGCGTTTTTGGAGAAGCGCACCTTGAAGTCAACATGACTGTGCGAGCCTTCGTAATCGCCCACGATGTTGTCGGCACGCTCGTTCATCGAGGTATCGGCCCATGCGGCACAAAAAGTCATCATGACGAGCGCAAAAGCGGTAAGGATTCGTTTAGTCTGCATACGTCGGTGTGTGAAATCCATACAAAGATAGCGTCTTTTTGCGAAAGAAGGACGCGAATTATTCTTTTTTTCCGATTTTTTGCTTTTCTTTGCCCGACGGAAGTTTTTCCGTCATTCAATCTCGAGGGAACCATGTTGACAGAGAAATCGATTTTTTCGCGTGTGGAGCTGCTCTTGGGGCAGGACTTCATGGATGCGATAAGCAGCAAGCGCGTCATTCTCTTTGGAGTGGGAGGCGTGGGAAGCTGGTGTGCCGAGGGATTGATTCGCTCGGGCATACGGAACTTAACCATCGTCGACTGCGACAGAGTGGATGTGAGCAACATCAACCGTCAGCTGATGGCTACGACGAAGACAGTGGGTGAGGTCAAGGTGGAAGCGCTGCGAAATCATTTGCTCGAAATCAATCCTGAAGCCAACATCGAGGCTGTTTGCAAAATCTTCAGCGAAGCGACAGCAAAGGATTTCGCGCTGGAGTCTTTCGACTACATCATAGATGCAATAGATAGCCTCGAAAACAAGGCTCGTCTCATCCTTATGGCTTCGGAAACGCAGGGAGTTTTCTTCTCGTCGATGGGCGCTGCTCTGAAGATAAATCCGGCTCGAGTGCAAGTAGCGGAGTTTTGGAAAGTGAAAGGCTGTCCTTTAGGGCGCGCGCTGAGGCAGAGATTTAAGAAACTGAAGCAATTCCCTAAGCATAAGTTCCTATGCGTTTTCAGCGACGAACTGCTGACAAATGAGGGGCGAGAGACATTTCTCGAAACCACAAAGGAAAGAAAGGAGATGCCCGACACATGCCTCAACGCCCGCTCGCCGAAAGCACAGACGAACGGCTCGCTTGTGCACATCACGGGAATCTTCGGGTTTACGCTCTCGGGACTTGTCATCGAAGACATAAAGAGGAAGATCTCCTGAGGGAGGACTCTTCTGCTGCTGACTAATACAAAAAGGAGAGCGGGATTTTTCCTGCTCTCCTTTTGCTTTGCTTTCGGTAGCCGAAGATTACTTCACTTCCCACTCGTAAATACCTGTGGAGTAGTTGTCGGGAAGGTTTATCTCCAGCTTAAGCTTCTTTGTGGTGACGGGTTTGAAAGAGACTGTGTTGCCTACCACCTCGCGCGTGCCGTAAGCACTTGTGGCGCTGACGGGTTTCATCTCTCCGCTCTCGTCTTCGTAATAAATCTTCCAGCTTTTAGGCACGCGGCAACCGCCCCAAGGGCCATCGTCGAACCACCAAACCGTGCTGCTCTTCACTGTAGAAGGCTTAGCAAATTCATAGCAAATCCACTCGGTGGTTCCCTCCTTAGGCCACCAGTGGAAATAAGGAATCGAGTGATCATTCTCTGTCGTCGGAGTCAGATGGTCATTAATTGCGCTGTAATTCCCTCTCTGGCTGCCCGTAACGGTGCTTGTTGATGCGAAGGTGTCAGGCCAAGTAGGCTTTGCCGAGAGAACATCTGACGGTAACCAAACTGCCATATTGCCGCGTCCCCTGTGAGCCCAAGCGTAATAAGGAATAAGGTTGAGCGTTACATTCTTTTCGTGCAGATTCATCTTCTCGTCGTAGCTGAGAGACTTCGCGGGCGTTGACAGACGAACTATCGGGTAGGTCTGTTCCTTAATTTCGTCGTTAGGATTAGCTGGCGTCGTCTTGATGGTGATAGAGCTTGCGTCGGTTTTCCAACTCAATGTGTTCTCGTCGAGAAGGGTGCTCAGTACGTTGAATTCATTATCAGGCCATTCGGCGCAATAAACGAGCGGGCCTCTCTGAACAGCGAGTTTGCCTTTGTCTGCTTCCACAAGCTCATTAGCACGAATCGTGCGCGGAGACATAGGGAACTCCACGTTTACTACGTCGCCCGGCTTCCATTCGCGCTCGATGGTGATGTATCCGTCGTCGGTAACGTAAGCCATACTCTTCTCCTTGTCGGCTGCCTTGAAGTTCAGCTCGTAGCTGGCTCCTTCCTTGCCGGTTGGGCAATTGACCTTCACTCTATAAGAGTAATACGTGCTGTCTGTGTTGACGAAGGAATAGAGGTCCGAAGGCACTGCATCGGCGTGAGCCCATCCCGGGAAGCGTATCTTCAGCGAGAAGGCGCCTGCTTTGTTTTCGAGGATGTTAATGGAAATGTTCCCGTCCCAGGGATAGTTGGTCTCCTGAGATAGTTTGATTTTCTTGCCGTTAAGTGTGAGGTCTGCGGTGCTTGTGTTGAAAAGGTTTACGTAAACGTTCTTATCCTTGTCACGAACGGCATACATGTATCCGGGCAGAGAAGGAATAAACCTACAAGCATTGCTCGGGCAGCATGCGCACCCAAACCACGACTGGCGCTGATGCTGGCCCATGCTCTCGAGAGGATTCGGGTAGAAGAAGCCGCCTCCATCTAAGCTGATGCCGCTAATGACTCCGTTGTAGAGTGTTCGTTCCAGCACGTTGTAGTATTTGCTCTCTCCGTGGAGGAGGAAGAGGCGATAGTTGACGTAAACGTTTCCGATAGCGGCGCAGGTCTCGCAGTAGGCGCTCATGTTCGGCAGGTAATAGTTGGGCCCGAAGGCTTCGCCGCTGTTTGTCGCGCCGATTCCGCCCGTAATGTAGTACTTCTTGCCGACAATGTTCTCCCAGATATTGTCAATTGCCTTCACGTAACTGCTATCTCCCGTGAGCGCGGCAACGTCAGCCATTCCCGCATACATATAGGATGCTCTGACGGCATGCCCGACGGCTTCGTCCTGCTCAACGACGGGGATGTGGGACTGGTTGTATTCGTCTCTATGTTCAGTTCTCCCGCGCTTATCGAGAAAGTATTTTGCCATATCGAGAAACTTCCTGTCGCCGGTAGTTAAGTATAATTTCGCGAGAGCCATTTCGGCAATCTGATGTCCTGGCACGCGTGCCACTTGCCCTACGCTGTCGCCCACTTCGCGGCATACGCATTCGGCGTAGCGAATTGCCAGGTTGAGGAAGTTTTTCTTGCCCGTTGCCTGATAGTGCGCAATAGCTCCCTCGGTCATATGTCCCAGGTTGTAGAATTCGTGACTGAGGTCTTCCACTTTTTCCCAGCGCTCTTTGCCAGCCCATTCGTGCGGGTGCTCAGGATTTTGCGTGCGTGCGGTGTATAGATATCCGTCGGGCTCTTGGGCAGCAGCCATGATGGAGATGACGCTGTCGATGTATGCTTTCATCTTCTTGTCGGGATACGTCTGCAGCAGGTAGCTTGCTCCCTCGATGGTCTTGTATACATCCGTGTCGTCGAACGAATAGCCTTCCACCTTGAAGCCGAGATTCTCCTCGCTGTGCAGTTGCTGCGCCGCCTTGGTGAAATTAGTATATCTCCCTTCGCTTTCGCACTTGCTGAAAGCCAAAGGTATTGTTACCTCGCGCGAGGCCTGAAGTCTTTGCCCCCAGAATGTTTCCGGCGCTACTTTGACGGAAGTGAACGGAACGGGGGTGATAGGGTATCCGTCGACGGCGTTTCCAAGCGTGCCGCCTTTCTTTGTGCATCCAGCGCTAAGCATGAGCGTTAGGGCAGAGAGTAGGAGGATGGTCTTTTTCATGATAGGAATTATTAATTTGTTTTCTGATGATTTCGTTAGGGGTCTTCTTCTCTGGATGAGGGGATTTCTTGTTAGTCTTTAACGTCAAAGCGAGCCCAGATTGTGCTTAAGCTTTATCACGAAACCTCCTCCCGGCGCCATATGCTGAGTAAGGGAGCGCCTGTTGTTGATAAGGTTCGTCTGGTCCTTGAAGACGTTTATTGTGTAGTCTTCAGCATTCCTGTCAGCGTTGATACCGTCGGAGAGCAGGATGTACTGATAATTGCCCTCGGGCAAGAAGGAAAAGTCGAGCGAGACATCTCGAGCGTCCCATCCGTTCAGTCCACCGATGTACCAATTATTGCCCAGCCGTCGCGCTGTGACGATAAACTCACCCACTTTCCCGCTCAAGACGCGCGTTTCGTCAAAGACGGTGGGAATTTCGGTAAGGAATTTGACGTAGTCGGGCTCCGGTTCGTAGTTGGTGGGAGCGTCACACAGCATGGTGAAGGGACTATCCGTCACGATGTACAAAGCAGCCTGATGGCAGCGAGTTCCCTGGCTGACGGGATTATAATAGTTAGGATGCCATCCTACTTGCTGCGAGTTGCGCATAGCTCCCGGCGTGTAGTCTGATTGCCCGCACATCTGGCGTATATAAGGGAACGTGACGTCGTAAGTAACCATATCCTTATCGTCAGGTCCCCACTTGGTATCTTCCAGCCCGAACACACCTTCGAAGTTAAGGATGTGGGGATATGTGCGGTTGAGGCCTTTGGGAGCGTAGAATCCGTGATAGTCGAGGAAGAGATGATACTTGGCTGCCTTCTCGGCGATGCGGTAAGCCATTTGCTGCGCCGTCTGGTCGTCTCTGTCGAGGAAGTCGACTTTAAATCCCTTCACGCCCATCTGGGAGTAGCGCCTGCAGGCCTCCTCCAACTGTTCGTCGAGGACATTGAATACGGTCCAGAGCACAATGTCGACGTTGCGCTCCTTTGCGTAGCTTATCAGCTCGGGAAGGTTCAGCTCGGGGACGACAGTGAGCATGTCGCCGCTGCTTGGGACGTACCAGCCCTCGTCAAGGACTATGTACTCGATGTTGTTCTTCGCTGCAAAATCGATATAGTATTTGTACGTATCCATATTGATGCCTGCCTTGAAAGGAACTCCCTTCAGATTCCACGCGTTCCACCAGTCCCAGGCGACTTTTCCCGGCTTGATCCAGGAAGTGTCCCCGATGCGATTAGGAGACGCCAAGTCGTAGACGAGGTTGTTTAGCGGCATCTGAGTATCATCATCGCTGATGGCAATGATTCGCCAGGGGAGGGAGCGTTTTCCTTTGAGTCGGGCGATGTATCGTTCGGTGTCGGTGACGTACATCTGCTGCCTTCCGGGATACTTTGCGAATGCTTTCGGGTAGTGAGCGAACACGGCCGTCAAGGCATTTCCCAATTCGGCGGATATAGGCGTCTGCTGCGACTTGTCAGCCTTTGCGGCATTTGATTTTAGCGTGAGGGTATGCTCTTTTTGCAGGAACATGCCGGGATAGTCCTCCAGGTCGCTCTCGTGAATGGTGAGCTTGCAGGAACTGCAGTCGACGGTGACGGGAAGAAACGACGGGGTGTCTTCTGCATCGGCAAGAGGAGTCTGAGTATACGGTGCCTGGAAGGCCATCGCGAAGGGTTTTTTCTCGTTTGTACTGTACGACATCCAAGCCTTCGGGTTGCCCCAGAAACAGAACTGCGCCTGCTCGTTCGTGACGTTGACGGGAAGTTTCCCGTTGTAGTTCCACCGATAGGCGACGCCGTCGTTATACACTCTGAACGTGACACTTATGTACGAGGTGACGGTGAGAGTCATCTCGTTGCAAGTGGATGCAATCTTGGGCTGTCGGTAGAAAGGAGCGGCAGTCGAGGATGTCACCTTCTTCACGCGCGATGAGCTGCTCACCCGCTTGGCGTGAGTTCCGTCGCTGAGCTTAAGAGAAATGGACGATTTCTTAAGAACTGTTGCCCCGTTGTGCTCGATATTGAAAGACAGCGGGTTGGGGGAGATGTTGACAGTGGTTTTGCCGTCGGGCGACGAGATGGAGAACTTATTGGCTGCGGCAGACAGCTGCGTGCTGCCGATGGTCAGACAAAACGCCCAGAGGGCAACGAGAATGGTCTTTTTCATAAAATGACTGGTTTGAAATGCAAAGGTATGGCTTTTTCTCGATGATGCAAAAAAAAATGTGTTCAAAGGAAAAATATTTTTGGAGAACACATATCGCCGTATGAAGAAGGGAAAAATTTTTATTTGTTCTCCAAAATCGCGGCACGTCGGAAAACCCTGTCGGGCACGTTGAAAAGCGCTGTGAGAGAGCTCCGTCCAACGTCGGGCGAGGCTGGGAGAGGACTCCGCCAGAAAAGCCACCGAGAGAGGAGGCAGATGTTAAAAAAAAAGATTTTCTCCTTTTTATTTTTATAGTACCTCTTCTTTTCGTATCTTTGCAGAGTGTTATCGTCGCGTTTTGCCAGCCCTAAGGCAGCTTTTCGCGGGAGATAAGCGAGAATAATAACGGTATGGCTTTGAAAAACAATCAATTCATAACATCTAACCATTACTCTAAAAAACTTATCAAATGAAAGCACGAAGAATTATTTCTCTCTTCGCCCTACTGCTCGGCTTGTCGCTGGCGGCAGAGGCGCAGACTACCGTTCGTGGAACCGTCGTGGACCTGAACGGAGACGAGGTGATAGGTGCTAATGTGGTTGAAAAGGGAGTGCCGAACAACGGTGTTATCACCGACATCAACGGCGCTTTCTCCTTCAGCGTGAAAAGCAACAGAGCCACCCTCGTCGTTTCCTACATCGGCTACGCCACGAAAGAAGTTCCCCTCGACGGGAAGACAAACATCCGCATCGTATTGGAAGAAGATAGCAAGATGTTGAGCGACGTCGTCGTGGTGGGATACGGCACCATGAAGAAAGGCGATATCACCTCTGCTGTGGCAAGCGTGAAGCCCGAGGAGTTCAATATCGGTAACATCCAGGATGCTGCCGAGCTGGTGAAGGGAAAAGTCGCCGGACTGAACATCACAAAGGGCTCGGGCGACCCGAACAGCACCAGCACCATCCGCCTTCGCGGTATCACCACGTTGCAGGGTGACCTGACGCCGCTCGTTCTCGTCGACGGCGTGCCGGGAGACATCACCGAGGTGGCTCCTGAGAACATCGCCTCCATCGACGTCCTGAAAGACGCGTCGGCTGCCGCCATCTACGGCACGAGAGGTGCCAACGGCGTCATCCTTATCACCACGCGCGGCGGACAGTTCAACGAGCACAAGAAGGTAACCTATTCGGGCTATATGAGTGCTTCAAACTTCTACGACAACCTTCATTTCATGACTGCCGCAGACATTCGCAAGATTAAGGGTGCTACAGCCTTTAGCGACGAAGGATTTACCACCGACTGGCTTGATGCAGTCACTCAGACGGGCTTGTCGCAGAACCACTCCCTCAACCTTGAGGGCGGTACCGAGAACACAGCCTACGCTGCCGGCTTCAGCTATCGCGACGAAAAGGGTGTAATGATCAATACCGGCAACGAACGCATGCGTATGCAGTTCGATGTCACGCAGAAAGCTTTGAACGGCATGCTCAAGTTCAATCTTAACGGTAATCTCGGCTTTAGCAAGAATCCGCAGAACAATCCATCCTACGCCTATCGTCAGGCAGTCATCCACAATCCTACCTCTCCCATCTACAATCTTGATGCAGAGGGCAACCAGGATGCTTCGCTGGGATACAACGAGGAGTTCAACCGCTTCCAGTACTACAATCCCGTTGAGATTCTCAACGAACAAATCGGCGACACTCGCTCGCAGGACACCAAGATGACTGGAAACATCACGTTCGAGCCTATTCAGGGATGGAAGAACAACATTATGCTCTCTACCTACAGATATATGGGCGTGGGAGAGAACTATTACACCTCTAAATACTACACGCTGGCTCCGCAGAATCTTCCCGGCTCCACCGATCCGGCAAACGGCTCCGCTTCGAAGTCACAAAGCGATTACAGGAGTGATAACCTTGAGATTACGAGTGAGTATAAAAACACGTTCGGTGATCATCGTCTCGACGCCATCGTGGGATACAGCTACAACTACAATGTTTACTCCAGCTTCTATGCTGGAAACGGCAATTTCCCGACTGAAGTTTATCTTTACAATAATCTTTCCGCCGGTACTTATCTGAAAGACAAAGATGATCCTCGCGGATCTCTCGGCAGCGACAAGAGCGACGACAAGCTGATAGGCTTCTTCGGACGTGTGAGCTACGGATATGCCGACAGATATAACGTATTGCTCTCGCTGCGCCACGAAGGCTCCTCCAAGTTCGGACAAGACAGGAAGTGGGGTAATTTCCCCTCCGCTTCGTTCGGATGGACTATCAGCAACGAGGAGTTTATGGAGAATGTCGATAAGATTTCCAACCTGAAGTTCCGTGTGGGCTACGGTAAGACGGGTAACATCCCAGGCAGTTCCTACGGCTCGCTGACGGTTTATGACTACGACACGTCGTATGGGCGCTACTTGAATACCAACGGACAATGGACCGCAGGACTGGTTACTTCCCAGAATCCGAACCCGAAACTTCAGTGGGAGACGGCAGAGGAAGTAAACGTCGGCCTTGATATGGGATTCTTCAAGGATCGTCTGAACATAACGGTGGATGCTTACCGAAAGGTGACGAATGATTTGCTCTACTACTACAATGTGCCCGTTCCGCCAAACATTTACACTACCACAACGGCTAACGCGGCTCAGTTCCGCAACACAGGTGTTGAACTCCTCGTCGAGGCAACTCCCGTGCGCACGAAGAAGTTTGAGTGGAACACCACGTTTACAGCTTCCCACAACAGCAGCCTCCTCGTGAGTCTCTCCAACGAGCTTTACGAGACAGACAGCTACATGAACTGGGGCGGCGTGGGAGATCCTATCTCCGTCAGCACTCACCGTATCGAAGAGGGCAAGTCGTTCGGAAACTTCTGGATGCTCAAGTCGATTGGCGTAAATGAGAAAGGCAAATGGGTGGTTGAGAACCCCAATGCCGTTACCGAAACCGCCGACGGATGGGTTGACAAGAACGGCAACGCAGTTGACAAGTATATGGTATACAGCACCGCCCTCAACAGCGATGAATATCGCCAGTACTGCGGAACAGGTATGCCGCAAGTATATATGAACTGGGGCAACAGCTTCCGTTACGGTAACTTCGACTTGGGCATTCAGCTCAGCTCGCAGCTTGGGTTCTACATCTTCAACTCCCAGCGCGCGTTCTACGAGAACAACTCCATCGCCTACAACCGCCTTTACGTGGCAGCCGTTGGAAAGCCCGTCGTTGACTTGAAAACAGGTAAGCCTACGGGAGAAGTCGCCAAGCTTTCGACGGCTCAGCAGCAGTGCGTGGTAAGCGCCTACCTCGAGCGCGGAGACTATGTTAAGATCGACAACGTAACTCTTGGCTACACCTACGACTTCAAGGGTGCAGCTCGCAAGTATCTGCAGAGTGCGCGTGCCTACGTCTCGGGTGAGAACCTCTTCTGCTTCACTGGCTATTCAGGTCTCGATCCTGAGTTGAGCAACGGCGACCCGTTCTCGGCTGGTCTTGACGGACGCGACAAGTATCCTACCATCCGCTCGTTTACCGGTGGAATTATGTTAACCTTCTAATTTGACTGCCCGACTATGAAAAAGATCAGATATTCTCTACTTGCAGTGCTGGCAGCTCTCGTTGCCTTCGTAGGCACTTCCTGCACTGACTTGAGTGAAACCGTTCACAGCAGCTTGACTGACGAGAACCTCGACTTTACCGACGAGGGCACGCTGGAGGCAATGTCTGCTTCGGTTTACGCAAATCTGCGCTTCATGTACTGGGGTTACTACGGCCTGATGGACCTTACCGAGGAAGCATGCGACCTGTATGTGATGCCGTCGAAAATAGGTATCGGCTGGGGTGACTATTATATCAGTTACCACAAGCACGAAGTAACCAGCGAGAATGCGAATATGCACTCTACCGACTGGTATTACAACTACGTTGCTATTACATACGCCAACCAGTTCTGTCGAGCAATGGAAGGTGTAAAAGAAAAACAAGGAGGAGAGCTCACCGAAAGCCAGAATTTCATGCTCGCCAAGATTCGCTGCCTTCGTGCCCTGAGTTACTACATTCTGTTCGACAACTTCCGCTGGATACCTCTGCTCACGGGAGCTGAAGAGGAGCAAGAGGCAGGCTACCTCCCCTCGCAGGCTAATCCCGACAAGGTGTTCGACTGGGTTGAGCAAGAATTATTAGATATCCGCGACGACTTGGGAACAGCTCATGTGTACGGGCATCCTAACCGTTTCGTTGCAGACATGATTCTTGCCAAGATGTATCTTAACCATAACGCGTGGTTCGAGAACATCATCAGCGCCGACGAGCTCCGCGAAGGCAAGCAGAAGGGCGATACCTATCGCAACCGTATTTCCGACGAGTGGTACAAGAAGTGCGAGCTAATGGTGAAGGATGTTATCGACAACGGAGGCTACGTACTGGAGCCTAACTTCAAGGATAACTTCAAGGCAAACCTGAGCAACTGCACGGAGTGCATCTTTGCCATTCCTCTTGACAAGACATACGCTTCGCACAACTATACAGTCTGCGAGAGCCTCATTACAGCCGGCGCTGCCGCCTACGGATTCACCAACAGTTGTTGGAACGGCGGTGCGGGAATCCCTCAATTCATCGACACATATCATCCAAACGACACGCGCTTTGATGATACTTGGGCGCACGACCAGCAATACGCCTACACCGAGACGGGAGGCCCCCAGTCGGGTGATCCTCTCACTACGGCCGAAGCTGATCTGAAGGGTACCGTCAACGTATTCTACACCAAGAATATCCACAGCGTCGACGATCCGGGAGTATACATGCTCGAAGGCTATCGCAACGTGAAGCTCGAGATTGTTCCCGGCACGGATGGTACTTGGGGCGACGACGTCAACTTCTTCCGCCTTGCCGACGCCTATCTAATGGCTGCAGAGTGTGCTCTCCGCCTCAAGGGTGCGGGCACTTACAAGGAGTCGGATGCTGTAAACTTCGTCAACAAGGTGCGCGAGCGCGCATTCAAGGGACGCGACACCAAGACGTTCAAAGTACCCGCCGATCCCGAAGCAGCTAAGCGCACGCTCGCAGACTTAAAGGGCGGTAGCTGCTATAATTACGGACACAGCGAGTATCATGTAGCCGACGGATATGACCCAGCCAAGTATACCTCGTATTCTTGGGATGCTAAGTATTACGACGAAGGCCCCGCCGAGGATGCTCCCTATCGCGGAGGACAAGACATCGAGTTGGGAGGACTGCTCGACGAGCTGGCTTGGGAATTCGTATTCGAACATCACAGGCGCCAAGACCTCATCCGATTCAAGATGGAGAACGGACAAAACGTCTGGAACGGAAAATCGTGGTTCTGCAAAGACAGAGTGCAAGACATCACCGACAATCACTATAACGCCGGACCCATCTACGTTGACTACATGAACGGTAACAAAAACCTCGTGCAGATGCCGGGATTCAACTAAGCATTTTCGAGAACAAATATCGCAAGATGAAGAAAGAAAAAGAAATTTTCCCTTCTCGAAAAAATCCGATAGTCCGAACAAAAAAAGGAGACAACTATACACCTTATTTTATTATTAACAAATCAAACTAGAAAACATGAAAAAGTATTTGTATCTTTTGATGGCTTTTGCCACATTGGCTGTGTTCTCGTGCAAAGAACCCGAACCCGAGCCCGTTCCCGAACCCGAAGACGAGGCTTATGCCGACTTCATCTTCCAGTATGAAGTGAACCTGCCCGCTGACGCCAGCAGCTACAGCTCAGTTCCCCTCGACCTCGCGTCCGTAAAGGGCGTTGACTCAAAGGGACAAAAGTATGACGTTTGGGAGTGCTTCGGCCTCAGCTCGCAGTCAGAGCTTATCGCAGCCCTCGGAACTCTCTCCGGCGGCGCACAAACGGGCCAGACCATCGACTTTATCGGCTTCGACGTATCCACAGAGTATGTCGTTGAGAATCCTTCTTCAACCAACGGCTGGGGCCATTGGCACATGGCTAACGGTGACATCTGCAACTGGGGCGACAACGCATACGTGTTCGCCGAGGGATGGTTCGACACGGAGCAGAACCTCGTGATGAGCATCGGACAGTTCCCCGGACGTCTGAAGGAAGGCGAGACCTACAAGATTATCGAAGGCATGCAGGACGACGAAGTATCCGTTGCATTCGAGATTACAATCAACGTTAAGCCTCAGACAGAGTGGGCTGTATACAATATTACCAACGTGGGAGGCGAAGATGTAGAGTATCTGTTCCCAGTTGAGGATATCGCCAAGCTTCTCGGCGTGAGCGATCTTGCTAAAGCCGTTATCGACGGAACTGTAGTGCTCAAGCCGCGCAATGCTGACGGCTCGTATTACGGCAAATACTCGCAGGTTGACGAAGCAGACGCAAAGGGTGTCTTCTTCAACAAAGAAGGTAACTGCTGCGACTGGCAGAATAATGCCGGAACCGATGATGAATACTACGGACACTTCTACAGCACCATCTACTTCTGGAACGAAGAAGGAAAGGACTACATCGAATTCTACCTCACCCCGTACGCTGCTACCGAGGATGACCTGGGTTACTACGAATTCAGCTGGGATCTCGTTAACGGCGACAAGGTTGCTACCATTGTCTTCTGCACCGACCTCGAGTCCTCAAAGCCTTTCGCAAGCTACTCAGTATATGGCTACAACTACACAGTAAAGATTATTCCCAATGACGGCTATAAGAACATCGTAATTCCTATGCCCGAAACTTTGGCTGCTGATTTAGGCGTTGAGGCTATCAGTGCCGAAGCTTTGGAGGCTGGAACAATCTCCGTCGTAGGTTTGAATGCCGACGAATCAGAATATACCGAGAAAGAGAAGACTGCTGGCGGTATCAGAGGCTGGTGGTACGACGTTGACGGAAACATTCGCGAATGGGGCGAAGGCTGCTACGCCTTTGCTGAGTCGGATGATCTCTTGAACTATCGTGTTGGTCTCTATCTTGGACAGGCAGTAGGTCAGACAGCAACGTTAAGATTCAAATACGTAGCTGGAGATAAGTCTCAAATCATCCAAGTATGGGTTACAACCGTAAGTGAGATTGAGGAATAATCCATTTCCTTAGCGCGGGGGCAGGCAACTGCTCCCGCCTGTTATGCCCGCAAAGGTTCTGAGTCACAGGACGGTTCGATTCCGTCGCGGGCACTAAGAAAAATAACCTGTTAAGATGAAAATACACCTTTTTAAAATCTCTCCGCTCAGGGAGAGTCTGGTTCTGCTTGCGATACTCTCTGCAGCGCTGTTTGTGGCTTGTACTCCCGAGGAGATAGGTCCTCTGGCCGACTACGATCCTTCGGTAAAAGCCACGCTGAGTGTTAATCGCGATTCGTACGAGGCAAGTTGCGACTCGGGACGTTTTGTAGTGCGCATCAAGTCTACTTATCTGTGGAAGATCGAGATTCCCGACGATGCTACGTGGCTGACATGCTCCGAGACGTGGGGAGATTCCGTCACCACAAAGAAGGTAACTTTCCGCTACGAGGCTAACAATACCGCCAAGGAGCGTTCTGCCGTCGTTACCATCCGTTCTGGCAAGGCGCGCAAGAAACTTCTCGTCAGTCAGGAGAGACTAACCAAGGTGCTCGAGAAAGGAAGCGTCGACGTTAGTCGCATCTACATCCCGCAAGAGCTGAGAAACAACGATTTTTACAAGAGTTCCAGCACGTGGTACTTCGGCAGGAGCCGTCAGTCGGAGCATTTCATCGTATTCTGGGGAAGGGATTTCGACGAGTACGGAGAGGATGTGACGCCCACCAACTGCAGCGCGCAGAGCATGAGAGTGGATATCGACGACTTGCTCCAGAAGGCCGAGCACTTCTATGCCGTCAACATCGACAGACTTAAGTTTGCCGAGACGGGCGTAGGGAAGTCGAAGCTCGACAAGTATAAGATGATGATATTCCTTTATTATCAGGACGAATGGCTTGCCACGGGCTCAGGCTACGACGACGTGGTGGGCGCATTGTGGGTGAATCCCGGCACGTGTCATCCTGTCAGCAGCACCATCGCTCACGAGATAGGCCACAGCTTCCAGTATCAGGTCAATTGCGACCTCGGCGGCAGCACGGGATTTCGTCACGCCACCGGGCAGGGCTGTGGATTCTGGGAGCAGTGTGCTCAATGGCAGAGCTATCAGTCTTATCCCGATGAGGCCTACTCGTCATACAACTTCACCGTCTTTAAAGAAAACCACCATCGTCATTTTCTGCACGAGCATCAGAGATATGCCAGCTATTGGCTCCAATGGTACTGGACGGACAAGTACGGAATCGACGCTGTGGGAAGAGTGTGGCGCGAGTCGAAGAGACCTGACGATGCCGTGCAGAACTATGCGCGCATTTTCAACTTGTCTCCCGCCGAGCTTAACAAACAACTCTACGAGTATGCAGCACGCTGCTGCACGTGGGACTTCTCGTCGACGGTGGATGACGGAAGAAGCATCGGCGACTACGGAAAGAACTACATCGGCGCACTCAACGATACGAAGATGCTGAAAAAGAACAGCGACGGCTCGTACCAGATACGCAAGGAGATGACTGTGGAGGCTACGGGATTCAACATCTTCTCGCTCGGCTCGTTCAGCCCCGCTGCAGAGGTAGCTGTCAACTTCACCGGCTTGCCCAACGCCAGCGGATACAACTCAACGCAGGTTGACGCATCCATTGCCGGATGGACCGTAGGCTTTGTCGCCCTGATGGGGGACGGAACTCGCGCCTACAGCGAGCCTCTCCTCGTGGGCCCCGAACTTAGCGGCACGGCGCGATGGACAGTGCCCGAGGGCACGTCGAAGCTGTGGATGGTGGTGTCGGCAACTCCCGCCGAGTATATGACTCACCTGTGGGACGAGAACGACGACAACGATGCCCAGTGGCCCTATAAGTTCACCATCTCGGGAGCACTGCCGAAGTAGTCGTCAGACCTCCGCACTACCGATTTTTCAACCGCGAGACAGTGATGAAGACACACCGGTTTTTCCTTTGAGAATAAAAAATTATTCCTTCTCGAAAAGAAATTTTCCCTTCTTCATACGGCGATATGTGTTCTCCAAATTGAAATAGACGCAAAGCAACTCATTTATCAGACAAAATAAAACAACCGTTCGTAATGAAAAAAACACTTTTAATGCTTTCTGCCGTGCTGCCGCTGATGTTTGCCGCCTGCCAGCAGGAAGAAATCGATCCGCTTGCCGACTATGACGACAGCGTGAAGGCAACCATCTCCGTCAATCGCGACTCATACGAGGCAGATTGCGACTCCTGCCGCTTCATCGTCAGGATTAAATCCACTTATCTCTGGAAGATAGAGATACCCGCCGAAGCAACGTGGCTCACAAGCTCCGCCGAATGGGGCGATTCCGTCGTCACCAAGAAAGTTTACTTCCACCTCGATGCCAATACAACCGAGAAAGACCGCTCGGCAGTTATCACCATCCGCTCGGGGAAAGCGAAGAAGAAAATATTGGTAAGTCAGCGCCGTCAGGTGAGAATACTTGATAAAGAGAGCGTTGACCTTAGCCGCATATACATTCCTCTGGAGCTGCGCAGCAACGACTTCTACAAGAGCTCGAGCACGTGGTACTTCGGGAGGAGCCGTCAGTCGGAGCATTTCATCGTCTTCTGGCAGTGCGGCGAGAACTGGGACGAGTACGGCGAGAAGACTCCCGCCGATTCGCCAAACGCAGCTTTCCGCGTCGACATTAACGACCTGCTGCGGAAGGCGGAACAGTTCTACCAGATTAACGTTGAGCAGCTTAAGTTTGCTGACGTAGGGCAGGGAAAGTCAACTCTCGACAAGTACAAGATGCTAATCATGCTTAACTATCAGACAGAATGGCTGGCGACAGGAGCAGGCTACGACAACACGATAGGAGCCCTCTGGGTGAGCCCGAATACGTGTCAGCCCGTAGGATCAACCATCGCGCACGAGATAGGACACACCTTCCAGTATCAAGTATACTGCGATTATCTCCTTCAAGGCGGCACGGATAATAGCCACGGCCCGGGCTGGCGCTACGGATTCGGGGCAAATGGAGCTGGCGGAAATGCGTTTTGGGAACAAACCGCACAGTGGCAGTCCTTCCAACCGTACCCGGGAGAAATCTTCAGCAACTATTACTTCTACGGCTACATCGATTCAGCACATCTGCATATCTTCCACGAAGATCCCCGATACAGCAACTACTTCATCCACTGGTATTTCACCCATCGCTACGGCATTGAAGAAGTTGCCCGCCTGTGGAAAGAAAGCCGCTATCCGGAAGATCCTGCCGAAACGTACAGGAGAATTCACAATCTCACCGTTTCGCAGCTGAATGACGACCTGTTTGACTATGCACGCCGCATGGTGACTTGGGATGTTGACGCGCTGCGCGACTTAGGCAAGAACTACATCGGTCGGCACAAGTGGGATTTCACTCGCGACGGTGATTATTATAAGGTAAAGCCCGCTAAGTGTCCTCAAAGCACCGGCTACAACGTAATATCCCTCTCAACGCCTGCTGCAGGCGAGACGGTGACGGCTGATTTCGTCGGCATCACTTCTGACGGCAGCTTCCACATCGTCAATCCCGACAACGCCGGCTGGAGATACGGATTTGTGGCTTATTGCACCGACGGTACGCGCTCGTATAGCGAGATTTTCTCGGAGAAAGAGGCTACGGTCTCCTTCACAATCCCCGAGAAGTGTTCGCGGCTGTGGTTTGTAGTGTCGGGAGCGCCCACGGTGTACGAGCGTCACGCTTGGGACGACAACTCAGCCAACGATCCGCAGTGGCCATTTAAGGTTAAGTTCAGCGGAGCATCCGTCAAGAACTGATCATCGCCCTCCATCTGCAGAGCTGCTGCCGGCAAGAACGCACGGGATTGGCCCGTGCAGAGAGAAACGGTTTTTTTCCCTTCTCGATAGCGTGAGATTCCTTCTCGACAGCGAAATATCCCTTCTCGATATCATCGCTTCGCAACAGTACAGCATCGCGCCCCGAAAACCGACATAACTCCCGAAAACAATGAAAAAATCACTTCTCCTTCTGCCCGTAGTGGCATTGCTGATGTCGTGCTCACACCAGCCCGGCAAAACCGTATACATCCCCCAGGACCTGCGCCCGTACTTCGACGGCGTCAGCGAAGTTGCCGACGACTCCATCGCGTCCTTCAACAAGGTGCACGCACTTTCCGACACGGCTCGCTGGAGCTTCAGCCGCTGCAAGCTGACAAAGAACTTCGTCATCTTCTGGGAGCGCGGCTTCGGCAACGACCTTGCCAGCGCGCCCGACCTTGATGGCAAGCCCATGACGGTTGACCTCGACAACCTCTGCAAACGTCTGGAGTACTTCTACGACTACTATTACAACACGCTGCAGTTTGTCCACCCCGGCTCGCTTTGCGACAAATACCGCATGATGGTGATGCTCAACTACTCCCTTGAGGGCACGGCCTACGGAGGAGACTACGACGGCGTGATAGGAGCTCTCTGGGTGGCGCCGAACCGTATCCAGGACGCGGCACTTAACTGCATGGCGCACGAACTTGGCCATTGCTTCCAGAGCCAAATCATGTGCGACGGGACGGGAGAGGCCTGGGGCGGCTCGGGATTCTTCGAGATGACGTCGCAGTGGATGCTCTGGCAGGTCAATCCCGACTGGATAGGCTCCGAAAAGTATCACTGGGACGCCTTTTGCAAGCTCACGCACAAAGCTTTCCTCGACGGAGCTAACATTTACCACTCGCCCTACGTGATAGAGTACTGGGGCATGAAGAGAGGGCTCACGGCCATCGGCGACCTTTATCGCGCCGGCAAGAGAGGAGAAGACCCCGTGATGACGTATAAAGAGCTCTACGGGCTTTCTCAAGAAGAATTTTGCGACGAAATGTACGACGCCGTCGCGCATACAGTCAATCTGGATTATCCGCGATGCTGGGAGCTCACGCGTCCATACGCATGTCAGATGGCAGCATCGATGGACACGCTTGACTCAGGCGCGCTGATGCCTACGGCAGACAACATTCCCGAGAACTACGGCTACAACGTGATAAACTTCACCGTGCCGGCTGAAGGAAGGAAACTGGAGGTTCATCTGAAGGCGCTGCCAGCTATTGCCACTCCCATGCGCGGAGGACGCTTCCGCCAGCAGCCTCAAGAAGGCTCCGCCGACGCTCGACAGCCCGAGCTGCAAGAGCCGGGAGACTTCCGCTTCGGATTTGTTGCCGTGGCTGACGACGGATCAACTCTCTACGGACCCATGCAAAGCGGCAGCGAAGGCTCGGCAATATATACGGGCGACGGAAAAACGCAGAAGCTTTTCTTGGTAGTGATGGCTGCTCCAAAGGAGCATCCCGAGCCGTTCAGACGAATGATCCCGGTGGAGAACCTTTCCGACGACACCGTGCCGACAATACCATCCGACCACGTTCGTCCGGCTCCCAGATACGAGATGAAGTATCCCTACGAGATTACTTTCTGATAGCCGAGCGGTCTTTCTCGGCGTCATCGCGCGTCAAAGCAACTGCATGGCGATGACAGCGCACGCCTCCGCGTCGGCAAGGGCGTGATGGTGATTCCTTAGGTCGTAGCCGCAGTAGCTTGCCACCGTGTGCAACTGATGATTGGGGACGCTCTTGCCGAGCACTCTCCGCGCAGCGCGAAGGGTGTCGAGGAACACATAGTCAGGGTAATCCATCTGATACACTCTGAATGCCGCCTTAAGGCAGCCTTCGTCGAAGCGGCTGTTATGCGCCACCAGCGGCAGACCTTCTATCAGCGGCTCGATCTCTCGCCATACGTCGCGGAAGTTTGGCGAGCGATACGTGTCGGCAAATGTCAGCCCGTGCACGCGCGTGTTCCAATAATTATAATAGTCGGGCTCGGGGTGGATGAGGCTGTAGTAGCGGTCGACGATAACTCCCTCCCTGACGATGACAACTCCCACCGAGCAGACGCTACAGGGGCACTCGTTGGCGGTTTCGAAGTCGATGGCGGCGAAGTCTGTCATGACGGGGTGGAGAAGGGGATGGATACGGTGATTTGTGGGTGCAAAGATAGACATTTTTGCGTGAATACGCATCGTTGCCCCCGCAAATACCATCCGTGAGTGCAAAAAAACATGCTCCCGTCGGAAAAAATTATCCCTTTGGGAAAAAAATTTTTCGAGAAGGGAAAAAACGATATGCTTTCTACATACGGGAGTGTAAAAAATCGGCTTTTGACGCACAATTTGCGAATAAATGATTATCTTTGCAAGATTTTTCTTAAAACGACCATCTGACATACTCTGCATATGAAATCACGTTGGATTGCAAATGCCATTATCCTCGTCGCAGCTACCCTCACGCTGGCAAGCTGTGGGCGCCATCGCGAGACGAAGGAGACGTACATCACCAAGGACCTCTACAAGGCCGTGACGAACTGGGACTTTGCGCCCAACCGTCATTTCAGCGACGGGATGGTGGCAGTGAAAGACGCCGAAACGGGGCTCTACGGCTTCCGCAACACTCGCGGTAAGCTGCTCATTCCCTGTCAGTTCGAGATGGCGGGAGACTTCCACGAAGGCCTTGCGCGCGTGGTGGTGGACAACCGGAACGGCTTCATCAACAAGAAAGGCGCCGTGGTGATAAAACCCGCGTTCAACCGCGCAAGCAACTTCAGCTGCGGGCGAGCAGGAGTGGAGCAGGATGGCAAATGGGGATTCATCGATGCCGAAGGGACACAGGTCATTCCCTTCCAGTACGAACACGCCGGCGAGTTCGCCGACAGCCTCGCATTAGTCAAAATCGACGGGAAGTACGGGTATATCGACTGCTCGGGAACTCTCGTGATACCAAACATTTACGACTTTGCCTACAGCTTCCGCGACATGACGGCGAACGTTCAGAAAGACGGCGAATGGATGCTTATCAACACACGCGGGGAGAAGCGAACTCGCCTGCCCAAGAAACCTCTCTATCATGATGGCTTGATAGCCGTGGAGAAGAACGGAAAATGGGGCTACAAGGACCGTCAAGGCAACCTGGTGCACTCGTATCTGTACGACACGGCGGGAGAATTCCACGACGGAATGGCATTTGTCACCAAGGGCGAGCAGCCAGGCATCGTCGACAAGAACGGATTCAGCACGTTCAACAACCGTTGGCAGCATGCCCGCAAAGCAAAATGACGCGCCGTCCCTCCGCGACACCCAAAAGACTGATTATCCGATAATAAAGATAAAGGTGGAAGCCGAAAAACCTTACGAGTAGGCACAAACAATTAACCGTTTCGTACGAATGAAAAAGTTTACTATCCTTGCACTCCTCGTGGCAGCATTTTGCATGACGAGCTGCTCATCGTTGACTCGCAGCATGCGCGAGCCGGTTGTTCAATTCCAGCTTAACTCAGGCGACTACACGCTCAGCGAGCCCCTCACAGGCACGGCAACAAGCGTCCGCGTGTTCGGAATTGACTGGAAGCGCCTGTTTAGCGACGAGGGCGGCACCATCAATGCCCCCATCGTGACGAGCTCTCTCGCCGACTTCACGGAGATTCTTCCCACCACCAAATCGTATGCCGTTTACGACCTGATGGACGCTAATCCCGGCTACGACTTTGTGATGTATCCGCAGTACAAAACGAAAACGCGCCATTTCCTCTGGTTTATCTACTCAAAGGAGACTACAACCGTTACGGCTCGTTTGGGAAAACTCAACACGAAGTAATCACGGCTCGGGATGCTCTCTCGTCGCTGCCGGGGAAAGAGCAAACCTCACGGGGCTGTCTCTCACGAGGCGGCCCTTGCTTTTTGTGCCGGCGGGCTGACGGCTCTCCTATGCGGGGTAGGAAGACTTTACGATGCAGGGCAGCCTTCATCCTGCGGGGAGAGGATGAGATCGACGATTTTGCGGTCGGCAGCAGCCCAGCTGAGCTGGGGAAGCTGGTCGGGCGAGAGCCAGAGAAAGTCGTGATGTTCCTTCAGGGTGAAGCGCGGAGAAGCGACGTCGCACCAGAAAGCCTCGAGCGTGATGGAAAAGTCGGGATACTCGTGGCATACTTTGCCCACGCTGTCGCGCACGGTGACGAGCATGTCCATCTCCTCCTCGATCTCGCGCTGCAGAGCCTGCTGGGGCGTCTCTCCCGGCTCGATCTTGCCGCCCGGAAACTCCCACCTGAGCGATGTGTAGGGGAAGCGCGTGGGGCCCTTCTGCATGCACAGGAGGCGTCCCTCGTGGCGGATGACTGCTGCCACCACGTCGTAGTGTCTCTTGGTGTCGTCTCGGGTTGTCATCGTGACTGAATGGGATGAAAATGGGGTCTGCCGAGCAGATTTTGGCGCAAAGATAAATGTTTTTTCAATCTTTTCCGTAACTTTGCAGCCGAAAATCGGTCAAGTCCCGTGCCGACGGCAGTCAGAAGGCTCCGCTGCGGGAAAGTTGCCGATGCGTAGGTAAGTTTTTAAGATCGTATCCCGCAGATGCCTCTCTCACTGCTACCAGCCCTGTTGCTGCAGATTCTCGTTGTCGGCTACACGCCGGGACCTGCCAATATCTACGCGCTGACCATGGGCGTCAAGCACGGGAGAAACTATGCCATGCGGGCATGGATGGGGCTGTTCGTGGGATTTACTGTGGCTGCCGTGGTGCTTATTTTCCTCACTCACTTCATAGGCGGCGTGATGGGGAAGTATATTGTTTGGCTCAAGTATCTCGGAGCTCTCTATCTGCTGTGGCTGGCGTTGAAGACGTGGCACTACGGAATGGGACAGGGTGACAAAGGGATGCCGTGCACTTTCGGCTCGGGATTTATGCTACAACTGACTAACGCGAAGATGCTGCTTTTCGAGCTGACGGTGTACAGCACGTTCGTGCTGCCCTACTCAAGCAGCCTCGGCGACCTCCTTAAGATGCTGCCTCTGATGTGGCTCGCGGGGCCCGTGGCCAACCTCGTGTGGCTGCTGGCGGGCAACGGTATGAGGGGGCTCTTTGCCAAGTACGGCCAGCAGATTGACATCGCGGCAGCCTTGGCGCTTGCCACGTGCGCGGTGTTTGTCGCCTTCCTCTGATAACCTCCTGAACATATTCTACACAGCTAAAAGCCCGTCGTGACGAGTGTCGGCGCGGCATTTCAGCCCGTGTGCCCTGCGTGCAAGAGGTTCTCCCTGACGGGGAGAAGAAGGGATATCGGCATATTCCTTCTCGAAAACGAATTATCTCTTTTAGAAAAGCAAAGAGATTTTATAATTTTTTTGCAAAACGCTTTTTTATTTGGAGGGATGTGTATAAATTTGCCAAACTGATAAATAGTCACGCATAAAATCTACCCGTATGAAAACGAGAATGCAACACATCCTGCTGCTTGCCGGCATCGTGCTGACGGCTGCCTGGCTGAGCGGATGCCACGACTCCTCATCGTCGCACCGCAGGCAAGGCTCCGAGCCGCCTCAGGAGCTCTCCATCGACGGAGTGAAGCACGGCCGCACGTTCGAAGGCATCGGCCTGGTGAACGGAGGAGGAGCCACGTCGGTACTCTTAAAGGACTATCCCGAGCCGCAAAGGAGCCAGATACTCGACCTTGTGTACAAGCCCAAATTTGGAGCCTCCGTGAGCAGCATCCTTGTCGAAATACCGGGCGACGGAAACTCCACGCAGGGCTCGATGCCCAGCCACAGCCATTCGAGAGACGATCTCAACTACTCGAGAGGCTACACGTGGTGGGTGCTAAGCGAAGTGGCGCGGAGGAACCCGAAGATTACGCTGGACGCTTCGGCCTGGAGCGCGCCAGGCTGGATAGGGAAGGGGAACTTCTGGTCGCAAGACGCGGCAAACTACTACGTGTCGTGGATGCGAGGGCTCGAGGACGTGTACGGGCTCCGTCTCGACGCGCTGGGCTGCCGCAACGAGAAAGGCGTTGACTATCAGTTTGCAAAGACTCTCCGCCGCACGCTCGACAGCGAGGGCTTCGGCGACGTGAGAATACATGCGTTCGACAACTGGCCCGAGTGGAAGCTCGACTTTGTGAAAGACATGATGAAAGACCCCGAGCTGGGACGCTCGATAGACATCATAGGAGGCCACGTTTTCTACGAGCACGGGGGAGTTCCCGCCGACATCAGGATGATGGCCGACTCGCTCAGGAAACCTATCTGGGACACCGAGGACCATGTCTATATGAAAGGATTTGAAGCACTTATCAGCATAGTGGAGTGCTTTAACCGCACATACATTGAGAGCGGCGCCACGAAGATAATCAACTGGTACGACATTGCGGGAGTATACGAGATGGAGCCTTACTCCGAAGACCCCGCCACGATACTTGCGCGCGAGCCGTGGAGTGGACACTACGAGGTGAGGGAAGCACTGTGGGGCTACGCGCACTACGGCCAGTTCACCGAGGTGGGATGGAAGTACGTCGACGAAGGATGCACCCAGCTCGCCAAGGGAGGCACCGTGGTGACGATGCGAAACGACGAGGGCGACTACAGCATGATCTTCGAGACGAAGCAAGCCACCGCGCCGCAGACCGTACGCGTCACCCTCGGCAGAGGACTGAAAGGGGAGAAGCTGTGCGTATGGCGCAGCACGCCGAAATCGCAGTTTATGCGCCAGACAAGCATCAGGCCCAAGCTGCGAACCTTCACCGTCACGCTCGAACCCAACGCCGTCTACTCGCTATCCACCACCAAGGGCCAGCAAAAAGGCTCGTTCATCGCCATACCGCGCTCAAGGCCTTTCCCAATGCCCTACGACGAGGACTTCCAAGACTACGGCGAGAGAAAACAGTGGGGCTATCTTCCTCACTACCTGGCAGATATAGGAGGAGTGTTCGAGCTTGTCGAAACTCCCGACCACGATGAAACCTGCCTCCGACAGGTTGTAAAAGAACCCGCCAACACGTGGGCTCCCGACTGGCACGCATACACTATCGTCGGCGACCAGACGTGGGAGGACTACGAGATAAGTGCTGACATCTGGCTCAACAGTGGCGACGAAGCAGGCATCATGGGCAGAGTAAACCACGTGGGCACAGGATGGGGATTCATCCCCAAGGGATACTACCTCAAGATGGACGAACAAGGCCACTGCACACTCATCGAATCGCGCGGCAAACAGAACAAAACCATCCCCGAGGGAGATGCAGAGCAGCAGGAACTCATTCGGCGCAGCAAGGACGACAGCGCAGGAGGAGAATATGTACTCGGCACAGCCACAGCTACTTGGGTGAACGCACAGGAATGGCATAAGCTCACCATGCGCTTCGAGGCCGACACCGTCACCGCCTACGTCGACGACGCCAAGATACTTACCGCCGAAGGCATCATCTACCCCCGCGGAATGGCAGGACTCATCGCCACGCGCTTCCACAAAAGAGAGTCCACACCGTACTACGACAACCTGCACATCTCGCCCGTCGGCACACGCACCCAGCGAGTGCCCGTCCGCAGGGTCGACTTCAGCCCGCTCTACGTCGAACGGCAGGACAGCACCACGCTCCTCACCCCCGACGATATCGGCGACAACCCCGCCAGCATCTGACCTCACGGCAGACAATCCCTTCTACATATCGGCATATCGAGAAAACATATCGTAAAATACTTTCTACATAATCTAATAGAATGAAAACCAACGCATTACACCTCACGCAACGCCTTAGCTGCGTCTTGCGACCAAGTAGAAGAATAGCTGTAGTCTCCCTCGTCGTAACTATGCTCGGATGCGCTCACGGAGGCGCCGACAAGGTGACGGTAGAAGACCGTCCGCTCCCGGGCACCGACGCCCACTACGCTACCTTCCGCGCACCGCTCAACAGCCCCAACAGCCTCGTCAAGCTGCCCGTAGGCAGCATCAAGCCCGAAGGGTGGCTCAAACGCTGGCTCGAGCTGCAGCGCGACGGACTGTGCGGACAGCTCGGCTCTATCAGCGACTGGCTCGACAAGGAGGGCAACCAGTGGCTGGGCGAAGGCGGCAACCACGGCTGGGAAGAAGTGCCCTACTGGCTGCGAGGATACAGCAACACGGCTTATCTGCTCGGCGACGAGAAAATGATGGCCGAGACTCAGACGTGGATAGAGGCCGTTATAAAAGGCTGCCGCGACGATGGATTCATGGGACCCGCCAATGCCAAGGAGAACGGACGATACGAAGTGTGGCCGCAGATGATAATGCTCTGGATACTACAGGATTACTATGAGTATACAGGCGACAAACGTGTACTCACCGTCATGACGAACTACTTTAAGTTCCAGCTCACCCAGCCCGACGACAAGTTCCTCCAGGACTACTGGGAGAACAGCCGCGGCGGCGACAACATGTGGAGCGTCATCTGGCTCTACAACCGCACCGGCGACAAGGAACTACTCCCCCTCATCGAGCAGATTCACCGCAACACCGCCAACTGGGCTCAGCACGACAACTTCCCTAACTGGCACGGCGTCAACATCGCTCAAGGCATACGCGAGCCCGCTACATACTGGCTCTACAACGGAGATCCCGCCCTCCTCGAGGCATCATATCGCGACCAGGAGCTCATCCGCGAACGCTTTGGACAAGTCCCCGGAGGCATGTACGGCGCCGACGAGAATTGTCGAGAAGGCTACGTCGATCCTCGACAAGGGACCGAAACGTGTGCTATGGTCGAGCAGATGGCGTCGGACGAGATTATGATGCTGATCACAGGAGATCCCGCGTGGGCCGACAACTGTGAAGACGTGGCATTCAATACATTGCCCGCGGCGTACACGGAAGATTTCCGCGCGCTCCGATATTTCGTCGCGCCCAATATGCCAATCAGCGACGCCGCCAATCATTACCCCAGCATTCAGAACGAAGGCCCCTTCCTTTGTATGAATCCCTTCAGCAGTCGCTGTTGTCAGCACAACCATGGTTTCGGATGGCCGTACTATGCCGAACACTTAGTGACGGCTACTAACGACGGCGGACTGACTACTCTCCTCTACTGCGCCAGTCAAACGACCGCCCTCGTGGGCAAAGGAAAGGGCCGCACCGTAACCCTTACGCAGGAGACCAGATATCCCTTCGAGGAGACCGTCACGATAAAGATCGGCACCGGCGGGAGAAACGTCCGCTTCCCCCTCTACCTGCGCGTGCCCGCATGGGCCGACGAGGCTGTGCTCACCCTTGACGACACGGACCAGACCTTTGCCGCCGCCGGGAAATACATCCGCGTGGAGCGCACGTGGAAGGACGGCGACATCCTCAACCTTTATCTCCCCATGAAGGTGAACGTCCGCACGTGGCAGGCAAACAAGAATTCCGTCAGCGTCGACTACGGACCGCTCACGCTCTCGTTGAAAATAGCCGAGAAGTATGTTGAGCGCGACGGGCGCGAGCTGTCACAGGGCGACAGCCACTGGCAAAAAAATGCCGATCCTTCTCGCTGGCCCACGTATGAGATATTCCCCGACTCGCCGTGGAACTTTGCGCTCGTTACCGACTCGAACGGCTTCCCCGCTGACTTGAAACTGAAGCGCAAACCTTGGCCGGCCGACGATTTCCCCTTTGCACAACAGTCTGTGCCACTGGAATTTAGTGCCGTAGGTAGGAGAATCCCGTCGTGGGGTTACGACGAAACGGGATATGTTCAGGTGTTGCCCGACGCTGATGCTCCGCGCCTGTCACCAGAGCCCATCGCCCTCATCCCGATGGGTGCGGCGCGCCTGCGCATAACCGCTTTCCCACCGGCAGAGTAGGGGAGCCGACGGGCTAACGAACCACCTGCGTGAACTCGGGCTGCGAGCCCTCAGCCTTGCCTACCGTCACGTACACGACAGACGTGTTCTGCTGGCCGTCCATACCTCTTGTGACAGCCACGAAACGGTAGTCGGCGCTCTCCTCAGTCGTCCGCTTAGCCACGCTTACGGGCGTGCCCAGCGGGTACTGGTAGCCCGAGCAGGCCTTTGCGAAGACGATGGAGTCCTCAGCCGTAACGGCCTGATCCTCACCGTATTCGGGCAGCTTCTCTACCGTCCCCTCCTTCAGCCCGCTCTCCTTCAGGAAGCGGTCAAGTTCCTCTGCAGCATGCTCAACTCTGGCTGTGCGCACGCCGTATCCCGCCAGTACGTTGGCTTTCGGCAGCGCCTTGCGGATGGCATCCGACGACTCGTTGAGGCCTCCGCTGCCGAAGGTGCAGAAGGGGATGATGGTTTTGCCTTCGAACGCGTTGTCTTTCAGCAGAGTAGCTATCGGCATGGCGTATGTCCCGAACCATATCGGGTAGCCGATGAACACGACGTCGTACTTATCCAGCCTCGACTTCAGGGGCTTCAGCTCGGGGAGTTCGCCACTGCGCATTTCCCTTCCTCCGCGCTGTGCGGTTTCTTGGAAATTGCCCGTGTAGGGTACTTCTGGCTCAATTTTTTCAATGTCGGCGCCCGTCTGACGCTGTATCTCCAGAGCCACTTTCTCCGTGGTGCCCGTCTCGGAGTAGTAGAGCACCAGCGCTTTCTTCTGCGTGCAGCCGGTGAGTGCCATGGCTGCGATGGCTAACGTGATGAAAATCTTTTTCATATGCTTCAAGTAATGTTCTTTTCGGCTGCAAAAATAGAATCAAATAGGCAAATAAAAAACAAAATCCTCACTTTTTTCACCTCCTTGCCTGTCGTCGCGGGCTTGTCAGGGAAGCCCTCCAGCTGCCCACATCTCTTCCGTCAAAGCCCCTAAAAATCCTCCGTTCACCCTCGTTTCCTCACCTCAACGAGGCTCGTCTGCGCTCTCTCCCTAACGGCCTTTGCGGAGGCTAACCTCTTGAGTTCGTGGGGGGTAGGGGGGATAATATAGTTAAGTTACAGATAATTATTATCACTTCATCTGTAGTATCATTTCTTATCTCCCCTATGATATTTTACGCATCCATTGGTCAAAGGATATGAGTTAAATTAAGTGTCTATAATAATATTTTATTACTTTTTCCCCCCCCCTATAGTCCCCCCCCCCAAGACTGTCGGGAAGTTTCTTCTCCGCGCCGTATGTTCAGCTCTCCCGCCGTTATTTCTTCTTCTCCCTGCGCGCCATTTTCTCCAGCTCCACGCGCATCTCCTCCGTTTCCACAAACAGTTCGTCCACCATGTTGCCGATCAGCATCAGCTCGTTGCGAAGCTCCTCGGTCTGCTTCGTCAGGCACTTCATCAAGTGCGTCATTCCTTTTGTTTTCATTTCTACATTCATCTGATTACGTGTTAGTTAGTGTTAAGGTTGACCTAAAGTTTCCACTATCAGCTCCACCTGCCTGGGCGTGAAGCGGCGTCTCCGTCCGTCGTAGCCCGCCTCCTCCAGAGCCTCTCTGAGAGCCTTCGTGGCATCGATTTCCTCCCTCATGCTGCGCCATGCAGCCTTGGCCGTGAGGGTTGGATGATACAGACGGGCCAGTTCCGTGCGCCCGTATGAGCGCACTCCGAAAGGCTCGTCAAGCATGTTTTCCTGAATCCATTTCATAGCAACTTCTCGTTAATAAGTTATTACTCTGCAAAGGTAGAAACAATTTTCCAAATATGCAAATTATTTCCCTACTTTTTTTCTTAATTGTTGTTAATTATTTAACGAATTTCCCCCATAAGGTGCCAAAAGGTGCATGGTCAAAAAACTTTGTTCTACCTTTGCATTGTCGATGATGAGACGAGCCCTCGGCTCTCCTCATCGCGGCAGACAGTTCTTTGACATACTTGCCATCTTCGCCCACCGTTACAATTTTGTAACGCCCCCAGCCGTTTACTTTCGCACACTCCACAAACCTACCTCGCCCCAAAACCATTTACTTTCCGCCCGCCCTCTTCGCTCTCCCCAACTGCCTTACATCTCCTCTCCCTAACCTCCCTCTTCCGCCCACCCGTATGCACCCTCATCCCCGTCAGCTACTTATTCTCATTTTTGAGAATCGCCGTCCTCCACCCGTTCTCATTTTTGAGAACACCCATTTTAAGAGTTTACTAACCCTATTTGTTAACATTTAACTAATTATTTACTATGCCTATAACCTACAAAGTTCTTAAATGCAAAAACCCCCGTGGTTCCTCTGGCACGCTCTATGCCGCCGATCGCGCGGTGAAAACGGGCGACTACACCTTCGATGAGCTTACCAACGACATCCAGGTCTCCACCACCGTGACGAAAGCCGACGTGGTGGCCGTACTAACTGCTGCTCAGGAGTTTATACGTCGCGGGCTGCTCTCGGGCCAACGTGTTGTGATGGATAGGCTCGGCGCTTTTCAGGTGCAGCTTCGCTGTCAGTGCTACCCTCAGTCGCAGATCAGCGCCCAGGATTTCGACCCGTCGAGCTACATCAAAACCGTCTACGTCCGTTTTCGCCCCGATGCCAGCCTTATCAAGCACATTCGTTCCGACTATCGCGTCCGCAGGCTCTCAAGTCAGCTCATGCCCTAACTTAGCGGCCTAATCGGCAGATTTTCAGTTCGCAACGGGTGCTTTCCGACGCCTTTCGGCTTTTCACGCACCCTCATTGCTGATAGCCGCGACATTATCGTATTCCCTACGCTTAATCGTCACGTTATCAATCATCTGACAGTCTGCCGAAGGTATCCCGAGCGTTCAGCAGCTTTCCGCCTGCTTACGAGAAGGCTTCGGCCCTTTTCCTGCCTTCTCCCAGTCAGGTCGCGAAAGTTGATGGCTCCCTCTCAACGGAGGGAACCATCTTTGCTTTTATTAAGTTAATTATCTATTTTTCAACCCGTTGGGTTTAGTGACCTGCGGGTTTCGACGAGTGGGATTCTGGGAGGATAACTTGTTCTTTTATTGGCAATTATAGCCGCCCAGATACCATTTAGAGCTTTCGCCCGTGAGCGAAAAGAAGCACGGCGGTTCTCCGTTTTCGATGGTGGCGGCAAGTCGTCCGGCCGCATCGTAAAGAGTGTTTCTGCCTCGTACTGAGAGCTTTATGATGCGTGTTGGAGAGGTCATCGCGGTGGGGTAGCGGTCGAAAAATTCCGTTCGCGTCATCCCCTCGTGGAGGGTTATCTCCACCCCCGTGGCTCGTCCCTCACTGTCGCGCAAAACGTGCATAAGCTTGTGCTCCCGCGCATCGTCCTCCCACGGAAGATTGTAGTAATAATCGCTTAGCTTCGCAATGTAACTGATTGTATTATAAGACTCTGCGCATACATACTCGTCCCTTCCGCTTGTCAACGTCAGGCTTTCGCCATTCCACGTCAGCGTGTCGCGCCACCCCTCGTCGCTGCTCAGAAAAACCTTGCCCTGCTGCGCTCTGAACGTTCCCTTGCGCTCTTTCGGCTCGCTGTTATCCTCCCGAAAATGGATGCTGCGGAATCTCTTTTCGGCCGTGAAGCGAAACGTTACGCAGTCGCTGGCTTCGTACTCGTCACAGTTGGTCCATTCGTTCGCCACGAGGTATGTAACCATCTCTGCATCAGTTTCTTCACTTGAGCCGACGAGGTTTTCAGCCTTCCCGTCAGGGGAGTTTTTCGGGCTGTCGTGCATCACTATCCACAGCGCCACGCCAAGCACTGCGATGATGAGGAGGAGGGGTAAAATGCGTTTCATAAGCCTTGTGACGATGGTTTGACGGCCAAAGATAGGCAGATTTTTTCGTTTCGCACCCTGCGTGAGAAGTTTTTTTACGGTGATGCTTCGTTTTAGGGCAGGGGAGAACATGTTCTGCATCGTCTTATCGGTTGAAAATGACGTGTTTATCCTCCTTCGGCTGAAAAAAAGAAGGCTTTCGCTTTGTTCGACTCGCGATTTCTCCTAACTTTGCACTCGGATGCGGCGGTTGTCACTTCTCGCTCCCGTTGGGTGAATGTGCCCCATCGGATGACGGCTTATGCCCGCTGCGAACTTAACTTAAATTGCTGATTTTATGATGAAAAGACTGTCCATACTGCTTGTCCTGACGAGCTTCGTTCTCCTCTCCTCGTGCTCGAGAAAGGCCCCCGACGTGCTGACAAACTATCCCATCCCCACGCAGCCCGACACGCTGCGCATCCTTGGCTGGGGCAACAGCTTCACCGACGACGGCATGATGTATCTTCCTGATCTGCTGGAGAGTGCAGGTATCCACAACGTCATCCTTGGCCGCCTCTACATAGGTGGCTGCTCGCTCGAGAGGCACTGCCGCGAAATGGCCGACTCCCTTTGTCAGTACATCTACTACAAGTCCGTCAACAACCGCTGGGACACTCTCTCGACGCATTTCTCAGCTCTCCAGGGGCTGCGTGACGAGCCCTGGGACGTGGTGGTTATGCAGCAGGTGTCGGGACTTAGCGGCCAGTACGAGACGTTTCATCCCTGGCTGGAGGAGATGATGCAGGCCGTGCGCAAGGTTTGCCCCAATCCGCGGGCGACTCTCGCCTGGCAACAGACGTGGGCTTACGCGCGCGGCTCCAATCATCCCGACTTTCCCAGATACGGCTGCTCGCAAGACTCGATGTATCAGGCCATTACGAGCTGTGTCGCCCGTCTAAGGGAAGATACTCCCATCAGCATAATCGTTCCCTCCGGCATCGCCTTGCAAGAGCTCCGCAATACGGCCTTCTGCGACTCGATGGACTTTACTCGCGACGGCTATCACCTTGACTATCAGATGGGTCGCTTGACAGCTGCCTGCTGCTGGTTCGAAACGCTCGTGGCTCCCTCCCTTGGCGTCACCGTCAGGGACAACACGTTCCGCATGCAGGGCACTCCCCGCGAGGTGAGCGAACTTCAAGCCCTCCTCTGCCGCGAGTATTCCACCCTCGCCTCGCGAGCCAATTAAGTCCCTCAACGCATTTCCCAGACCGCCTTGCGAGTTGATTAGATTGCTTTGTACGTTCATAAAACCGCCTCGCGAGCTGATTAAACCTTTCCGCGCATATTTCAGACTGCTTTGCGAGTTGATTAGATCACTTTGTACGTTCATAAAACCACCTTGCGAGCTAATTAAGCCCCTCCGCGCATTTCCCAGACCGCCTTGCGAGCTAATTAATCCTCTCCACGCATATCTCAGACCGCCTTGCGCATATATTAAATAAGGTATACTTTTTCTCGCCCGCAATGCCTTCTTTCAGTAACGATCCTCTCCAAAGAGGTGTTTTCCTTTTTTCTTTACAGCGCAGAATCCCTTCCTTCAGTCATCTTTTTGCACAAACTCCCCATTGTGAGCAGAAAATTCCAAATATTATCCCTTTTTTTCGCGCTCAGGTCAAAAAAAGTCCCCAATTTATTTGGTAGGTTAAAAAAGTCGCCGTACCTTTGCCCCCGCTTTTCGGAAGACTAGCAGGGGTAGCCTCGAAAAACTGACGAGGCAATCTTTTTCTGCCCCTTCCGCAAAGCTGATCTTTGAAAGGATTCCCATACAGACGAAGTAGTACAAGAGCCTGCCGTCCCGGCGTCGCGTCCCCCTTGTGGTGTCGCGTTCTGTCGGTTCGCGGCGGGGTAATACGAGAGCGATCCGTCGATTCAGTCCCCG
>JAGCFO010000005.1 GCA_017650105.1 Bacteroidaceae bacterium
TTACTCTCTTATTCAATCATTCTAAAAAACAACGTTTTATGAAACTGAATTCTATTAACTGGCGTGAGGTGCTGAAGGTAGTCCTCACCATCCTGACGGCCATCGCCGGCTCGCTCGGCGTAGTGTCGTGCATGGGGTAACAACGAAGGCTATGGCACGCGCGCTCAAACTGAAACAATTCCTCGTCCGCATCGGCATCGCCGCTCTGGCGATGCTGCTGCTGGCGTGAGGCGCGCAGGGCGCGCAATATGCCGGATTGTCTGATAATCCCTCCCGAAGGCATTTCATATTCTCACCAAGGCATGACTGATGCAAGCATCGTTCTGCTTTTCTGGCTTGACGAAAAGTTCTAAATTTTTTTTTGCATATTTCAGATAGAGTCGTTATTTTTGCCGCAAAAAACACATCATCACTCATTTACAAACAAAAAAATAGCTTACGGATATGAGAATAATAACACTCTTGCTGATGGCTGTCGTGTCGCTGCCATCAATGGCTCAGCTTAAAATGATGCCCAACACAAATGCTGCAGATAAGCGTGGCACCACGACACTCGTGCAAAATGCATCGCCCGTCAAGCATGTGGTGGAAGTAAAGAAAACAGTCAATGCTACCATCCCCGCAGGCTATGCTTCTGTCACTCTGACTACCCACAATATTTGGCATGACTATGACGGCACGGGCTACCAGATGCTGTTCGATGCCGATCACACCGCCTATGGGTCAATCATCCCTGAGAAAGGCAACCTCACCGAATATGGCAATGCACAACCTGGTGTTTATGAATCATTTGAATACAAGATACCAGAGGGCGCTCATGGCAATTTGTATGATCAGGTGGAAGGGGAAAGCAAATTGACTGACGGGAGCATAACCATTCTGATTCCTGCCGGCGTGTACGACTGGTGTATCACCAATCCAACCCCCGACCAGAACTTCTTCAGAATCTATATAGCAAGTAGTTATGGTAACATAGGCGGACGAGCTGACAACTACCTTTTTATCGGGGGACTGGAATATGAATTCGATATTACTCTGGGGGAAAACGGTTACGATCAGACCGATGTGGACATCAGAGGAATGGAGCTTTCATACGATGTGGAAAACATCACTTACAATGCTGCTGATGTCAACTGGGCTATCGAAGGCCCGATGAACCTCTATTCCATCAATCTCCGTTTCCGCAAGGTGAATGAAACAGTTGTTTTCGACTATGACGATGCTGCGGCTTTTGAAGGTCTGGAAAAATGGGATGCCGACGGGGATAATCATAACTGGAAATATGAAGAGACGGGAGACGCTCATAGCGGAAAGGGCGTGTGGGCGTCGTATTCGTTTGACGAGGGCAGATACGAACCTTTCAATCCCGACAACTGGCTTCTCTTGCCTAATATGGACCTGAAAGGGAAAGCTCTCTCCTTCTGTGCACGTTCGAAAAGCAAAGAATTCAAAGACAATTTCGGAGTGTTCTTCCTCCCCGACGGTGAAGAAAGGACACCTGAAAATCTGACGGAACTGGGGATATATACCGAAATTCCGAATGAGTGGACGGCATACACCATCGACCTCGACGGGTTAGGAAAAGGCCAGATTGTGTTCCGGCATTTCAAGAGTCAGGACAGATGGGCTCTGTATATTGACGACGTGGCCATCTCAGACCTGAATGCGGTGTATCACCCAGAAGAATATAATTGGATAACATTCAGCAAGGTGGTCGACCATCCTCACCTCCTCTTCAATCTGGATAGCGGACGCAAATACGAGGTGCAGATGCGGGCTGAGCCTGCCGACTGGGGCGAGAGCGTGTTCTTCTCCACCCCCGACTGTCTGGTGCTGGAAAGCAATGCCGACAACTCTACCGTGCTCAACGACAATCAGGGCTACAACGGCTACGTGAAGCTCAACGGCCGCACGCTCTATAAGGACGGCTTGTGGAACACGCTCTGCCTGCCCTTCGACCTCGAGCTCAGCGGTTCGGTGCTCGACGGCGAAGACGTGGAGCTGAAGACGCTCGGAGGCGCTGAGCTTGAAGAGGGAGTGCTGTATCTCTACTTCGAGGACGCCAGGGAAATCAAGGCCGGCATGCCCTATCTCATCAGGTGGTACGAAGCGGGCCGACATATCGTCGATCCTGTCTTCGAGGACGTCACCATCAGCAGCGCTGCCCCCGACGGCATCAGCAGCGACGATAAAGCAGTCAGGTTCGCAGGCAACTACAAGCCTGTCGTCATCCCAAAGTCGGGCGACAGGAGCAAGATCTACATGGGAGCCGACAACGACCTGCGCTATACGGAGATATCCTTCACCATCGACGCCTTCCACGCCTACTTCCAACTGGGTAAAAACCTCAGCGTCTCCAACACCGGTGACGTGAACGACGACTGGAGCGTCAACGTGAGCGACGTCACCGCACTCGTGAGCTACATACTCGGCACGGCCGACAGCCACTCCGTCGCAGGCAACGTCGATGTCAACGGCGACGGCGAAGTCAACGTGAGCGACGTCACCGCTCTGGTGAGCATCATCCTCAACGGCAGCAACAACGTCTATAACGTGGTGGTCTTTGGCGCCGACGACATCGTCTTCGAACAAGGCGGAAGCGGTCCTGCCAGATAAGGAGCAGCGTTGACGGAGGGGGAATAGTGTGTTATTGGAGCAAGGATGGGGATGGAGGATACACGGTATATCCCCATTCGCGGGCGACGGCGGACAAGACGGATGCACGACGCTCGAAGTCGGACCAGTCCTTGCTCACAGCCTGACTCCAGCCCGTTTCTGCAATAGCGAAGACGCGCGGATAGAGCATCATCTCAGCATGCCAGGCGTGCTGAACGTGCTCTGTCCACAGGTTGCCCTGCAAGCCTAACACATGATGGGCGTCGGCCTCGGAGATGCCCTCTCCTATCGGCTCGAAGGAATAGACTTTCTCCAACGGCAGAAGACGTCCCGCAGCATGATACTGATCGGGCTCTTGGCGATAGTCGAGATAGCAGTAATGCGTGGGCGTGAGAATCACATCGTGCCCCTCGCTGACGGCCTGCACGCCCGCCTCCACTCCGTGCCAAGACATCACGGTGGCGTCAGGAGCCAATCCGCCCTGCAGGATTTCGTCCCAACCGATGATGCGCTTGCCGTGCTGATGGGCAAAGCGTTCTATCCGACTGATCATATAGCTTTGAAGCTCTTCCACGCTCTCCAGCCCTTCGGCCTTCATGCGAGCCTGACAATCAGGACACAGCTTCCAGTTGTTCTTGCGGGCCTCGTCGCCGCCAATATGGATGTACTGCGAGGGAAAAATGTCGAAGACCTCCAGCAGCACATTCTCGAGGAACCGGAAGGTGGTCTCCTTTCCGGGACACAGCTCCCAGGGGTCTTTTCCGCCATCCGGCAGGCTGCAGGCGAGCTCGGGATAGGCCGCACGGGTCTCGTAGTTATGTCCGGGCATCTCTATTTCGGGAATCACCTCGATATGCCTCTCGGCGGCAAAGGAGAGAATGTCGGCAATATCCTGATGGGTGTAGTAGCCTCCGTAGGCCCCGGGCGTTCCCTCCTCGACGAAAAGCCCGCCTATCTCATTCTTTTCCCAATCCCAGAAATAAGCCTCGGGGCGCCAGGCTGTCGCAGCCGTGAGGCGCGGATAAGCATCGATCTGTACGCGCCAGCCCGGGTTGTCCACCAAATGGAAGTGGAAGCGGTTCATCTTGAGGAGTGCCATCATCTCAAGCTGCTTCAGCACGAACTGTTTGCCTTGGAAGTGACGGCTCTCGTCGAGCATGACGCCCCTGTAGCGGAAACGCGGCCAGTCGAGAATAGTGCAGCAGGTCAGCGAGCTGTCGAGGGAAGCCATCATCCTGAGTGTCTGGCGGGCATAGAACACGCCTTCCTCGTCGGCAGCCACAATCTTCACACGCTTCTTACCCAGCTCCAGCCAATAGGCCGAACGGAGCTGCCAGTCGGTGAGCCTTCTGTCGCCCAAACGACGGAGGAGAGCCTTCTCGGAGATGCGCACTTTTTCGCGCAAGCGGGCTAAATCATCGTGACGAACACTTCCGGAGCGTACCGAATACTCTACGGGCGTCGGTATCAGGTTCGTCGGTCGGGGCTGGGCTTGGGTGCACACAGCCCCACAGACAAGCGCAAGCACTATGAGAATCTTTCTCATATCTGTTGTGTGTTGTATTTTTGATGTGAGTCCGACGAACTGTATTCTATTCATCCCCTTTTCAGCCGATAGGCGGGAGCGCACTTAGTCGAGCTTGAGGACGGCGAGGAAGGCTTTCTGGGGCACCTCGACGTTGCCTATCTGCTTCATGCGCTTCTTGCCCTTCTTCTGCTTCTCGAGGAGCTTGCGCTTGCGGCTGACGTCGCCTCCGTAGCACTTGGCGGTGACATCCTTGCGTACTTGCTTCACGGTCTCGCGGGCGATGATCTTGCCGCCGATGGCTGCCTGGATGGCGATGTCGAACTGCTGGCGGGGGATGAGCTCTTTCAGCTTCTCGCACATGCGGCGTCCCAGGTCGTAGGCGTTGTCGACGTGGGTGAGCGTGCTGAGGGCATCGACGGGCTCGCCGTTGAGCAGGATGTCGAGCTTGACGAGCTTGGAGGGGCGGTAGCCTGCGGGATGATAGTCGAACGAGGCGTATCCCTTGGAGATGCTCTTCAGCTTGTCGTAGAAGTCGATGACGATCTCTCCCAAGGGCATCAGATAGGTGATCTCTACCCTGCCCCCGCTGACGTATTCCTGCTTGACGAGCTCGCCTCGCTTGCCCAGACAGAGTGTCATGATGGGGCCTATGTAGTCGGTGGCGGTGATGACCGACGCGCGTATGTAGGGTTCCTCGATGTGGTCGATGAGCGTGGGATCGGGCATGCCGCCGGGGTTGTGCACCTCGGTGACGTTGCCCTGCTTGTCGTAGACGTTGTAGGAGACGTTGGGGACGGTGGTGATGACGCTCATGTCGAACTCGCGGTCGAGCCTCTCCTGCACAATCTCCATGTGGAGCAGGCCGAGGAATCCGCATCGGAACCCGAAGCCGAGGGCGAGCGACGACTCGGGGAAGAACGACAGGGAGGCGTCGTTGAGCTGAAGCTTCTCGAGCGACGAGCGGAGGTTCTCGTAGTCTTCGGCCTCGATGGGATAGACGCCGGCGAACACCATAGGCTTGGACTCCTCGAAGCCTTCGATGGCTTTCTCGCAGGGACGGCTGACGTGGGTGATGGTGTCGCCCACCTTCACCTCGGTGCTCGTCTTGATGCCGCTGATGATGTAGCCCACGTCGCCCGTACGCAACTCCTTGCGGGGTATCATGTCCATCTTGAGCACGCCCACCTCGTCGGCATCGTACTCCTTGCCCGTGTTGAAGAATTTCACCTTGTCGCCTGTGCGGATGATGCCGTTCTCCACCTTGAAGTAGGCGATGATGCCGCGGAACGAGTTGAACACGGAGTCGAAGATGAGACATTGGAGGGGTGCCTGCTCGTCGCCCACGGGACAGGGTATGCGCTCGACGACAGCTCGCAGTATCTCGTCGACGCCCATGCCGGTCTTGGCGCTTGCGCGGATGATCTCGTCGCGCTTGCATCCCAGCAGGTCGACGATCTCGTCCTCAACGGCGTCGGGGTTGGCGCTGGGCATGTCGCACTTGTTGATGATGGGGATGATCTCGAGGTCGTGCTCGATGGCCATATAGAGGTTGCTGATGGTCTGCGCCTGCACGCCCTGCGAGGCGTCGACCACGAGGAGAGCTCCTTCGCACGCGGCGATGCTGCGCGACACCTCGTAGGAGAAATCGACGTGTCCCGGAGTGTCGATGAGGTTGAGCACATAGGTCTCGCCGTTGAGCTCGTACTCCATCTGTATGGCGTGGCTCTTGATGGTGATGCCGCGCTCGCGCTCCAGCTCCATATCGTCGAGCATCTGCCCTTCGGTGATCTGGATGGTGTGGGTGAACTCAAGCAGACGGTCGGCAAGCGTGGACTTCCCGTGATCGATATGAGCGATGATGCAGAAATTGCGTATATGTTTCATTCAGTTCAAAAAAATAGTTGTTTAAGAAAACAAGTACCGGACGGGTGTGTGGGCAGCGCATCGTGACGAGCGGCTCGCCGAAGACACACACGCGGAGAGAAAACCCCTTCTGTCCAGTTTGGCGCAAAAGTAGCAAAAAAGAAAATAAAAACAAAAGTACATCGGCGAAAATTCACCGATGTACTTAAAGTAATGCTAATATAAAAGATCCTTTCGGATTACTTCAGACAATACACAACGTCTTCTTCCGTCTCAACGGCATTGATCTTGTCTTCGCGAAGCAACCAACCAAGAGCCATAAAGATCTCTTCGTTCTTTTTCAGCTTGGTAGCCTTCTTGAGGTCCTTAGCATTCAGACCAGCTTCACTTGCATTGAGTGCATTCCAAACGAGGCCTGCGAACTCACCAACTTTTTCTGTCAACATGTTTGAAAACATTAAAAATTAATACTCTTTGCCTATGGCAATTCCTAAAAACGCTGCAAAGATACGGCAATTTTTATGTTGTACAACATATTTTCGAAAAAAAATCGCGTTTTTTATTCTTTTTTAAACATCGGCCTCAGAAGGGCATTTTTTCGTCGGGATGAGACTCTTCGGACTCGGGCGCGGGAGCCGTCATCCGAAACGCTTGTCGTACGCCTCCTTCAACTGCTGCATGGCCCGACGGATGACGCTGCGCGGGGAGGCTACGTTGAGCCGCATGAACCCTTCGCCGGGCTTGCCGAACATGGCGCCGTCGTTGAGGGCAAGGCGGGCTTCATCGGCAAAGAAACGGTTGAGCTCCTCTACCGGCAGACGCAGTCCGCGACAGTCGAGGAAGACGAGGTAGGAGGCCTGGGGGCGTATCATGCCGATGAGAGGCATGTCGGCACGAAGCGTCTGTAAAACGAAATCGATGTTGCCTTCGATGTATGCCAGGCATTGATCGAGCCATTCGGTGCCGTTAGTGTAGGCTGCCACAACCGTCTCGTAGGCAAACAAGTGCCCGAGGTTGAACTCACCGCTGTCGAGCCATCGGTTGAACGTGGCGGCAATGTCGGGATTGGGGATGATGCTGTAGCTGCTCGTCAATCCGGGCATATTGAACGCCTTGCTGGGCGACGCGAGGGTGATGCTGTTCATTGCAGCCACATCGGAAACGGAAGAGAACGGGATGTGGCGATGGGGCGCGAAAGTGAGGTCGGCATGTATTTCGTCGCTCACCACAATCACATGATGGCGGAAGCAGATATCGGCCATGCGGCACAGCTCGTCGCGCGTCCACACCCTTCCGCCGGGGTTGTGGGGATGACAAAGGAAGAACAGCTTGCAGCCCTCCACGTCGCGCTCGAAGCGAGCCCAGTCAATGTCGAAGTTGGCCTCTCCTGCCCCATCCAAGCCACGCAGCGCTTCGTTGGAGGGGACGATCAGGTCGCTCATCACAACCTCGCGCCCACTATTCTGAGGCACGAGGATATAGGGATGATAGACGGGTGTCTGGATAAGGATCTTGTCGCCGGGCTTCGTGAACGCCTGCAGGCAATGGCCCAGTCCCGGCACGATGCCCGGGACAAAGTTGAGCCAGTCGCGCTCCACACTCCAGCCGTAGCGCATCTGCTGCCAACGGACGATGGCGTCGAACCACGAGTCGCACTTGTGAGTATATCCCAGTACGGGATGCTCGCAGCGCTTCTTGATGGCTTCCACAACGAAGGGGGCGGTAGCGAAATCCATATCGGCCACCCACAAGGGAATCAAATCGTTGCGCCCCCACAGGTCGGGCACGAAATCAATCTTAATCGCCCCAGTATCGTTACGGTCGATTATCTCATCGAAATTGTATTTCATCCTTTTACGGAAAAACGGATTGGGTAAAAAATGTTTTCACACGGGATGGAAGTTGAGGGCAAGCAGCTGCTCGCTCGTCACCGAGAGGGAGAGTCCCTTCTCGTCCATCATCCAGATGCTGTCGGCAAGACGGTAGGCAACGTCGAGGTCGTGGGTGGAGAGGAAGATGATCTTGTCCTGCTTGTGAGCCAAGTCGAGCAGCAGCTCCACGATGCCCGTCTTGGAAGGATAGTCGAGGAAGGCGGTGGGCTCGTCGAGGAGGATGAGAGGTGTCTGCTGTGCTATAGCTTTGGCAATCATCACCTTCTGTCGCTCTCCGTCGCTGAGCCGCGTCATCTGGCTCTGAGCAAAGGCCGTCATGCCCACAGCAGCTATGGCGTCGGCCACAATCTGCTTATCCTCCTTGTGAAGGGTGCCCCAGAAGTTGGTGTAGGGCATGCGCCCCATCCCTACGACGTCGGTGACGGTAAGGTTCTGGAAGTCGGCACGCTCGGTGAGCACAACGCTGATGGTCTCGGACATCTGGCGCTTGTCGAACGACACGATGGACTTTCCGTCGAGCAGCATGTCACCGCTCAGCGCGGGCTGGAAGCCGGAAAGGGTGCGCAGCAGCGTGCTCTTCCCTATTCCGTTGCGACCCACAAGGCAGATGAGCATGCCGCCCTGCATCTTGGCATTCAGCCCTTTGGCTATTACCTTCTCGCGAAGCCCTTCGCGATAGCCTATGGTGAGGTCTCTCAGTTCAAATATCATCAGTCAACAGTTTAATAAAACGGTCGTCGGTTGTCGTCAAAGGTGTCATTTTGCCCATTTCTTGAGGATGCGGAGAATCTTCTTCTTCATATCGTCGGGCATGTTGCCCACGCGGGCGCGATGACTCCCTCCGGGCTGTACGAAGACATACATATTCTTCTTTTTCCCGGGGAGGACCACACGCGTGGCGCTCCAGGGGTCCACTTCGCCGTAGATGAACATGGCGGGGATGTCGCTCTCGCGCAGGAACTGCTGGCAACGCTCGTACAAGTCGCCCTTGAACTCGATGTAGTCCAGGTCGTCCTGAATCATCACCCGGCGCATATATCCCTCGTAGGTGGGACGGACAAGCAGCCCCTCGAAGGGTTTGGTATCGTAGCCGTAGTAGCCTATCTCGCGCATCGCCTGCACGTTGAAGGGGGTGTAGGGCGTGTTGCGGGAGAAGTAGTTGGGCTCGCATTTCTCGCGCAGGCTTTCCCACAAGGCCCCCGCGTCGGCATCGTCGCCGGGAATGGTGCTCTCATCGTCGCCCCATTGCCAGAAGGCGAAGGGGTACTCCAGCACCATCAGGTCGAACACCTCGTCGAGAGGTACCCTGAAGCTGTAGTTCCGCGAGCGGACAAACTCGTCAAGCATCGGCACTATCTCGGCACGATGCCGCAGTGTCGTCAGCTGATAAGCGAGCAGTTTTTCGCGAACCTCCTCAGAGCCCACCTGCCGCAGGAACTTCTCGTGACGTCCGTCTTCCAGCGCCTTATTCAAGGGGGCGACATATGAGACGTTTGCCGTCACGTCGTCGGGGAAGAAGACACGATAGAATAGCGCCGTCTGCCCTCCTTTGGAGATGCCCGTCGAGAACCACTTGCGGGGATAGACAGTGCCGAACGTGAGGCGGATGTTGTGATAGTCGTAAGCTGAGTTCTCCACCGTGAGATATTCCCAAAGCATAGAGGAATATGCTTTCTCCATATCGATTTTTCGCTGCACGACGGGGCTGCTTGCTCCGTTGAACCGATGCTCCACCATCAAGGTGTTGGCCTCGAGCAAGTCGGAGAGCTCTTCGGTGTAGCGCGGATGAAGGGCATACTCGTTGCTGTAGCCTTCGGTGACGATAACCGTCGGACGGTCGAACCCCCGATGCTTCAGCACGATTCGCTGCAGGAACGTGCCCTGCTGCGAATCATGCGGATCGACTGCCTGCTCAAACATCACTATTCGTTTAGCGATGCCGTCGGTGCTTTCCAGCGGCTCCACGGAGGCGACGCCGGGAAGGGCACGCAACACATCGTCGAGCTCATCGCTCCATACGGGAAGGATGGCTATCAACAGTATCGGAAGAATGAAAAGAGTGCGTTTGATCATAGCAGATGGGGATTTATCGGTGGTGAATCTTTTGGGTAAACTCTTCGGTCAGGAGAACACGGCGCGATTTATCATACGTCGATGGAATAGCCGGGACGATAGTCGTAGTGCATCAGCTTGGTTGCCTCGGGGTCGTTCATGAACTTCTGCACGATAGGATTCCAGATGACGGGGCGTCCCAGCTCGATGGCGATATTGCCGAGGTTGCAGACCGTACACGAGGAGTGCCCTACCTCAACGGGGACGTTGGGGTCGATGCGTGCTTTCAGGCAATCAATCCATACTCGATGATGCCCCGAGCGTGCCTCGTAAGCCACGCTGCTGTCGGAAAGGTTGAGCTGCTCGAATTTCTTGTCGGAAGCACGGAAGTTACCGCGACAGACCTTTATCCATCCATTCTCGCCATAGATCTGCAAGCCGCGCTCGTCGCCGTTGTAGGGCTCCTCCGTCACTATCGTGCCGTTGTCGTACTCGAACGTCAGCTCCTCATAGGGGCCGAATCCGGCTGGGCTGACCTTTACGGGCCCGTTGCCGTCTTTGCCTAATGCCCATTGGGCAATGTCGAACATGTGAGCACCCCAGTCGGTCATCAGGCCTCCGCCCGTAACCTTATACCAGCGCCAAGCACCCCAGAGCTGTTCGTTGTGCTCCTCGTCGATAATAGGGTCGAGATCGGAGTGATATTTGACGGTAGTGGGAAGAGGGCCGAGCCACTTGTCCCAGTTCAGGCCTGCGGGAACAGGCATCTCGGGAAGATTGTTGGGCACGGGAGCGGCGCTGTTGACATCTATCTCGTTGCGCCCTGCGTGTACCTTTATCTTCTCTATCTTGCCGAGAATGCCTTCGCGGCAAAGCGTTGCTGCATGGATGAACTCGTCGCTCGAGCGCTGCTGGCTGCCCACCTGAAGGATGCGCCCGTATTTGCGAACGGCTTTACAGAGCTGCTGTCCCTCGTAGATGGTGAGCGTCAACGGCTTCTCGAGGTAGACGTCCTTACCTGCCTTGCAAGCGGCAATAGCGATGATGGCGTGCTGATGGTCGGGAGTAGCGATGACTACGGCGTCGATGTCCTTACGTGCCAGGAGGTCGTTATAATCCTCATAGACATCCACCTTGACTTTCTTCTCGCCCTTCGACTGGTAGTGCTGCGTGACGCGACGGACGAAACGGTCGCGCTTGATGTCATAGACGTCACATCCTGCAACGACACGCACGTCGTCGAAAGCGATGAACGAGCTGAGCAGATACATGGCCTGCTGGCCCAAGCCGATGAAGCCGAGGTTCACCTTCGCGTTGGCTGCCTTCGTCTTAGCATACGAGGGGGCTCCTGCGATGTGAGGAGTCGACGCAAACATGGAGCCCGTAGGCAACGCAGCGGCTGCGGCACCTACGGCTGAATACTTAATGAAATTTCTTCTGTTCATGGTATAGTAGATTTATAGGTTTTGATTTCATCAGAGAATGCTCTCGACGGTCTTCAGCATGCCTTCTTTCTGGATCTGCTCCAAGAAGCCGACAACCATATCGGTGAGGCCGGGGATAGCGTTCAGATCTTCATGCCAGATGCTCTGCTCGGCAAGCACTCCTGTGGCAATCTTGCGCATGTCGCCTGTTGCCCAGAGGTCCTTGAGCAGCTGCATGATTTCGGGAGCATCGTTGGGCACGATTTCGGCTCCGTCTTCACGCACGCCACCTTTATAATAGGTGATGATAGCTGCCAAACCGAGTACAAGTCCCTTGGGCAGCTCGCCCTTGCGCTGCAGATAAACTTTCAGTCCGGGCAAGTCGCGAGTCTCGTATTTCGGGAACGAATTGAGCATGATGCTCGTCACCTGATGATCGACGAACGGATTGACGAAGCGCTCGAGGACATCTCCGGCAAACTGCTGCAGCTCCTCCATAGGAAGATTGAGCGTCTGCATCAGCTCGTCGTACATGACCTTATGGATGAACTTGCCGATGACGGGATGCTGGCAGGCGTCGCGGACGATATTGACTCCGCTCAGGTAGGCAACAGGGCTCAGTACCGTGTGGGGACCATTCAGGAGCGTCACCTTGCGCTCGTGGTAGGGTTTCTCGCTCTCGGCAATCAGCACGTGGAGGCCTGCCTTCTCAGCGGGGAATTCTGCCTTCAGTTCATCGATGGACATATTCTCGGGTTTCTCGATGACCCACAGATGGAAGGCTTCGCCCTGAACGACGAGGTTGTCTTCGTAGCACACCGTCTCCTGTATCTGCTTGATCTCCTTGCGCGGGAAGCCCGGCACGATACGGTCGACGAGCGTGGCGCAAACGTAGCAGTAACGGGTAAACCACTCCTTGAATCCCTCGTAGTCGGCTCCGAAGTCGTCTTTCCACAACTCGATGTACTGGAAGATGCATTCCTTCAGATGATGTCCGTTCAGGAAGATCAGCTCGCAAGGCATGAGGATGAGTCCCTTGGTGGGGTCGCCGTTGAACACCTTGTAGCGACGATAAAGCAGCTGGGTGAGCTTTCCGGGATAGCTGCTGGCGGGTTTGTCGTCGAGCTTGCAGGCGGGGTCGAAGGCGATGCCTGCTTCCGTAGTGTTTGAAATCACGAAACGTATCTCGGGCTGCTCAGCCAAAGCCATGAAGGCTTGATTCTGCGTGTAGGGGTTAACAGCACGGCTGATGACGTCGATTCGGTCGAGGCTGTTGACTACTTCCCCGTTCAGTTTTCCTTGTAAGTTGACATGATAGAGGCAGTCCTGTCCATTCAGCCAGTCGGCCATTCCGCGCTCGATAGGCTGAACGACAACGACGCTTGCGTTGAAGTCGGTACGACGATTCATGTTCCACACAATCCAGTCGACAAAACAACGCAGGAAATTACCTTCACCAAATTGAATGATTCTCTCGGGTGCACAGCTCTTGGGGGCTGTGCGTTTGTTCAAAGCTTTTAGCATACTACTATTTATTTAAGATGAGTTGACTCGGTATTTGCAAAATATCTGTGCAAAAATAATCATTTCCTTTTTTTATTCAAAAAAAAGCCGTAATTTCGTCACATCTTTTTTCCGACTTTATATTAACCTTATTATTTTTGATACGATGAAACAGTTTATGGACGAGAACTTTCTGTTGACGACAGAAACAGCTCAGCATCTTTACCATGATCACGCAAAGAAAATGGCGATTATCGACTATCATTGCCATCTTGTTCCCCAGATGGTAGCCGAAGATCATAAATTCCGCTCAATCACAGAGGTCTGGCTCGGAGGAGATCACTATAAGTGGCGCGCTATGCGCACCAACGGTGTGCCCGAGCGCTACTGTACAGGCGCAGACACTTCCGATTGGGAGAAGTTTGAGAAATGGGCTGAGACAGTACCTTATACCTTCCGCAATCCTCTCTATCATTGGACTCATCTGGAGCTCCGCACCGCTTTTGGAATCAACAAGATACTGAAGCCCGAGACGGCACGTGAAATCTACGACGAGTGCAACGAGAAACTGCAGCAGCCCGGCTACACGGCAAGAGGCTTCATGCGCCGCTACAACGTGGAAACCGTCTGCACCACCGACGACCCCGTGGACGACCTTCGCTGGCATAAGATGACGCGCGAGAGCGGATTCGAAATCAAGATGATTCCCGCCTGGCGTCCCGACAAGGCAATGGCCGTAGAGGTTCCCGCTAACTTCAAGGCATACATCGAAAAACTTTCGGAAGTGAGCGGAGTGACTATCTCGAAGTTCTCCGACGTCATCGACGCCTTGCGCAAACGGCATCAGTTCTTTGCCGAAAACGGCTGCAAGCTTTCCGATCACGGCATTGAGGAGTTCTATGCTGAGGATTATACCGATGCCGAGATTGAAGCCATCTTCAACAAGGTGTACAGCGGAAAGGAGCTCACCAAAGAGGAGATCCTGAAGTACAAGAGCGCTATGCTCATCGAATTTGCCGTGATGGATGCTGAAAGCGGATGGGCTCAGCAGTTCCACTATGGAGCCATCCGTGATAACAACTCAAAGATGTTCCGCCAGCTGGGCCCCGACACGGGATTCGACAGCATCGGCGAGTTCAACACAGCAAAGGCAATGAGCAAGTTCTTCAACAAGCTGAACGACCGAGACGCCCTGACGAAGACGATCATCTATACGCTCAATCCTTGCGCAAACGAGGTAGTAGCCACCATGCTTGGAAACTTCCAGGACGGCTCTACTCCCGGAAAGATTCAGTTTGGCTCGGGCTGGTGGTTCAACGATCAGAAGGACGGCATGGAGCGACAGATGAATGCGCTTAGTGTGTTGGGCCTCCTGAGCCGATTCGTCGGCATGCTGACGGACAGCCGCTCGTTCCTCTCCTACCCGCGTCACGAGTATTTCCGCCGCACCCTCTGCAACCTTCTCGGAAAGGATGTGGAGAATGGCGAGCTGCCTGCTTCAGAGATGCCTCGCCTGGAACAGATGGTGGAAGACATCTGCTACAACAACGCCAAGAACTACTTCAACTTCTAAGCGAAAAGAGAATTCTGCGCAAGCCCCTGTAGTCGTGAAGGCAACAGGGGCTTCATCAATACTAATCCCCACCTTTTCTGCCCAAAGCTGCAGAAACAAAAGTCGTTTCCCTATGAAACATCGCATCATCACATCGCTCGTCCTCATCTTTTCATGCATCACCCTTTCAGCACAACATCGAGCCGACCCGCAGAAGCTGAACAATCCTGAGTCGTTCACATTCGTTGTCTTCGGAGATCCGCAAGGATACACCAAGTACGACATCAACCAGCCCCTATATGAGCTTTGCACCGCTTGGATTGCCGACAATGTGGAAAACCTCCACATCAAGGGCGTCCTCTTCACCGGCGACCTGGTGGAGCAGAACGAGAATATCGTGCGGAACAGAGCTATGCTCAATCAGACAAGCAAACAGATGTGGGAATGGTCGAGTCATTGCCTCGAGCGTCTCGACGGACATGTACCTTACATCATAGCCGGCGGAAACCACGAGTACGGCTATGTGCGGGGCGACGAGCCCTTCACGCACTACCCTGAGTATTACACTTTCGAGCGTAACCCGAAGAATGCCGAGCATCTCGTAGCTGCTATGCCCAACAGGATGGGACAAGTGTCGCTGGAGAATGCGGCTTGGGAGTTCGACGACAAGAACTGGGGCAAGATACTCGTCATCGGTACGGAATGGGCGCCCCGCGATGAGGTGCTGGAATGGGCAAGAAATCTGTGCGAAAGCCAAAAATATGAGAACCATACCGTCATCTTCCTCACCCATTCGTTGCTGGAGGAGACAACGTCAAAATATACCGACAACGAGGGCTACAAGATAGAGCCTCGCAACTGGGGGAAGCAGATATGGGAGAAGCTGCTCTATCCTTGCAAGAACATACGTCTTGCTGTTTGTGGGCACACGGGGCATCCCGCCTCGGATGACGGAAAGGAAACGGGAAGTACCTATGATCACGAGAGCAACAATGCCTACCGATGCGACAAGAACGCAGCAGGGAAAACGGTTCATCAGATGATGTTCAACGTGCAATGTCTCGGCGGAGGATGGGAAGGCAACGGGGGCGACGGATGGCTGCGGCTGCTGGAGTTCATGCCCGACGGGAAAACCATCAAGGCATCCACCTATAGCGTTCTCTTTGGCATCTCGCCTATGACAAAACATCTGGCGCATCAGACCGATGCGTGCTGCCAGTTCGATATGGTAGTGGAATAAACCGTCCGATACCATCAACGAATATCGTCAACAGGTTTCTCTCTTCAGCATGCTTTTTGGAGAACAAATAATTATTTTTGGAGAACAAATATCGCGATATGAAGAAGGGAAAAATTTTGTTGAAGAAGGGAAAATGTGATATCGAGAAGGAATAATCGTTGCTGCAGAAGGAATAGTTGTCTTTGCCGGAAGAAGGAATAATTCTCGTTGCAGAAGAAGGTATAGTTGTCGTTGCAGAAAAGTGAATTTGGCGTTGAGAAGATATTCGGAAGAAAAGATAGACAGCTACGTTTTCTCATTAGATAGACATCAATCGTCATCTTTTTTAAAAAAAAGAAAGGAGCCACAGCGATGCGGCTCCTTTCTGTCTTTAACAACTCTGACAAATTACATACCCATCTCTTTCTCGATAGCCTCGAATTCGGGACCCATGTTGAGCATGTAGTAGCAAGTGTAGAGTCCGCTCTGCCATGCTACCTTCACGTCGGGATCGGAGCCGTCGTCGAGCGTGCGGAGCTTCTCGTATACGGGGAGGGCCAGTCTGTAATAGCTCTTCACTTCCTCCATACCGGTTTTGTACTCCTTGCTCTTCATGCTGAGAGTGGTGATAGCATCGCTCTTGTCCTGTGCGAGCTGGCAGTAGCAGATGCCGAGGTTACGATAAGCGCCCGTGTACGCAGGATCTTTCTCGATGGTGAGCTTGTACTGCTCGATGGCAGCATCGTAGTTCTTGGCATTCTGGTTGATGAAGCCTTTCACGAAGTAGAAGATAGGCAGGTCGTTGCCGTTCTTCAGCATGTCGTCGGCAAATGCCATCAGCTCGTCGTTCTGGTCGTGGTTGTTGTAGTACGAGATGAGGTTGCTGTAGAAATACTCCTTGTTAGGATATTTCTCAACGGCTTCCTTCAGCGTCTTAACCCACGCTACGGTGTCGCCCATGTTGCCGTAAGCCATACATTTGTACTGCATAGCGTTTTCTCCTACTTCGGGATCGTCCAAAGCGTTGTCGATATACTTCAGGGCAAGGTCGTATTTCTCCATCTTCATTCCGGCGAGGGATGCGTAGTAGGAAACGACGTTGATGAAGGTATCGGTAGCCACGAAGTTATACTTCTCGAGCATTGGATACTTTGCCGACTCGATGTACTGCGAGAACAGATCGTAAGCTCTCTGGTTGTCATCCTTGTTGAAATAGGTGACACCACCGCTGACGAGGTTGGGACGGATTCCCGAGAGCAGCTCGGCGTTAGCCTCGCGGAACTTGTGGATAACCTTACCCTTAGCGTTGGGCTGACTTTCGATCTCGTCGCACTTGTTGAAGTAGTTGAACATCTTCGAAAGCGAACCGAAGAATACATCCTCGCTGTAGGGCTGCTGCAGATACATCTTCTCGTTTTCCTTGTCGTAGAGTTTCTTTTGGATTTGACCAGCTGTGTTCCAAGTGTCGGCAATCACGTTGGTGTGCGGATTCTCGATGGCTTGGTTGATCAGCTTCTCAGCTTCGCCCATGTTGCCGGCTTGATCGGCCAGCATGTTCTGAGCTTGCTTCAAGACCTTGTTAGCAGCCTTGATCTCGGCCTTCAATGCCTTAGCAGCTTCTTTGTCTGCTTTGGTTTGTGCAAACGATACGCTGCAAGCCACAAGGGCTGCCATTGCGAACAAAACAATTCTTTTCATAATTATGGACAAATAATATAAGGTTAATAATTCATTCTGTTGTTTATCTCTCTCTTTTCAATTCCTGTTATTTAGACATCAATTATTCCTCAGAGTTTAAATCCTCTTCCTCCTCAATCTCTTCCACAGCTTCCGTCTCTGCGTTGGCTGCATCTTTCTCCTGCTCGGCGAGGTCTTCCTCAGAACTCATGATAACGTCGGTTTCGTCGATTGCCTGAGCCTCTTCCTCGGGATCGGTATCCACGCGGCAAACGCTTGCTATCGTGTCGCCCCTGCGTTCGAGGTTTATCAGGCGGACTCCCTGCGTAGCGCGTCCCATCACTCGGAGCGCCGACATACGAATACGGATGGTGGTACCTGACTTGTTGATAATCATCACGTCGTGTTCGTCGGTAACGAGCATGATGGCAGCCACCTTACCCGTCTTCTCGGTAACGCGGATGTTCATCACGCCGCGTGTACCTCTTCGTGTCAGGCGGTAGTCGTCGATGATGGAGCGCTTACCGTATCCGTTCTCGCTGACAACGAGGATTGTCTCCGTTGCCGCATCGTTCACGGCAAACATACCTATCGCCTCGTCGTCGTCGCCAACCAGACGGATTCCGCGTACGCCAGTCGACGTACGGCCCATAGCGCGAACGTCTTGCTCATTGAAGCGCACGGCACGTCCGTTCTTCGAACCGATAACGATCTCCTGGTTGCCGTTCGTCAAGCCTACGCTCACCACTTTGTCGCCTTCAACAAGCTTGATGGCGTTCACGCCCAGCTGACGCGGACGGCTATAAGCCTTCAGGCTTGTCTTCTTGACGGTTCCGTTCTTGGTGAGGAAAATGAGATAATGGCTGTTGACGAACTCCTCATCGCTCAAGTCGCGCACATTAATATAAGAGGTAACCTTGTTGTCGGCATCCAAGTTGAGGATATTCTGGATGGCGCGTCCCTTGCTCTGACGATTACCCTCGGGAATGTTGTACACCTTCAGCCAATAGCAACGTCCCTTCTCGGTGAAGAAGAGCATATAGTTGTGATTGGTTGTGTTGTAGATGTGCTCGATGAAGTCGTCGTCCTTCGTGTCGCTTCCCTTGTAGCCGATACCGCCTCTTGTCTGCGCGCGGAACTCGGTAAGAGCCGTACGCTTGATGTACCCGCGATGGCTGATTGTGATAACCATCTCGTCGTCGGCGTAGAAGTCTTCGGGGTTGAAGTCCTCGGCAGAAGGAACAATCTCGGTGCGACGCTCGTCGCCGTATTTTTCCTTCACCTCAAGGAGTTCATCCTTCATGATCTGGCGGCAGAGATTGTCGTCATCCAGCACGCGCTGCAGGAATTCAATCTGCTTCATCAGCTCCTCATACTCGTTGTGGAGCTGGTCTTGCTGAAGTCCCGTGAGCTGGCGCAGACGCATGTCGACAATTGCTCGGGCCTGGATTTCATCCAGATTGAATCGATCCATCAATCCTTGAATGGCATCGGCAGGAGTTTGGGCTGCCTTGATGATGTGAACCACCTCGTCGATATTGTCGCTGGCGATGATAAGTCCTTCCAAGATGTGGGCACGCTCCTTTGCCTTACGCAGGTCGAAGCGGGTACGACGAAGGGTAACCTCGTGACGATGCTCGCAGAAATACCTGATGCAGTCCTTCAACGAAAGCACCTTCGGACGTCCGTGTACCAGCGCTACAGCATTCACGTTAAACGCGAACTGAAGCTGCGTCATCTTGAACAGCTTGTTGAGCACCACGCCAGAGTTGGCATCGCGCTTCAGGTCGATGACGATGCGCATACCCTCTTTGTCCGACTCATCATTGACGTTGCTGATTCCTTCGATCTTTTTCTCGGTAACCAAGCGGGCGATATATTCGATGAGTTCTCTCTTGTTGACGTTGTAGGGAATTTCGTTTACGATAATCTTATCGTGCGTAGGCGTCGACTCGATTTCGGTCTTTGCACGCATCACTACTCTTCCGCGACCTGTCTCATAAGCTTCTTTCACGCCCGAGAGGCCATAGATGTAAGCGCCCGTCGGGAAATCAGGACCCTTGATAAACTGCATCAGTTTCTCAACCGTGATATCGGGATTGTCGATATATGCCACACATCCGTCTATCACTTCGCCCAAGTTATGAGTAGGCATGTTGGTTGCCATACCCACAGCAATACCGGTAGCTCCGTTAACCAGAAGGTTGGGGATGCGCGTGGAGAGCACCGTAGGCTCCTCGTCCTTATCATCATAGTTCGGCTGGAAATCAACGGTATCCTTGTTGAGGTCCGTCATCATCTCCTCGCCCATCTTTTCAAGTCGAGCCTCGGTATATCGCATAGCAGCAGGGCTGTCTCCGTCGATGGAGCCGAAGTTTCCCTGCCCGTCTACCAACGTGTAACGCATAGCCCAATCCTGAGCCAGACGCACAAGGGCACCATAGATGGAGGAGTCGCCGTGAGGATGATACTTACCCATCACGTCGCCCACCGTACGAGCCGATTTGCGATAACCTTTGTCGGAAGTGTTGCCCTGCTCAAGCATACTGTAGAGGATGCGTCGGTGTACGGGCTTCAAGCCGTCGCGCACGTCAGGCAAGGCTCGGCTCACAATCACCGACATAGAGTAGTCGATATATGAGGAGCGCATCTCCTCCGATATATTGACCTTGATGATTCTGTCTTGATCTAATACCATATTTTTTTACTTATACCTTATTATATTCACGTTTTTGCGCACGCACACATATACGCACGCACGAAAATCGTGGGTAAAGATAGTTCGTTTTTTTGGTTCCACAAAACAAAAATCAAAAATTTTGCTATATTTAGCGCGAATTTCGCGTTTTATGTTCATTTTCGACCTCCTATCTACTGCGATGCCCTACACGTCTTATGCGCGCAAAAACGCCTCTATTCAACTACACCATTTCAACCCCTCTCTCCTTTGCCCACTTCCTAAGTGCTTCTGCGTGCGCTCCCGGTATGATGATATGATGATTGCCGATAGGGCGCGAAAGAAAGTAATCGCTTGCGTCATCCAGATGTATCTGGACCTGTGTGCGACAAAGATTTTTCTCATTTAGGTTGCGCTGCAGTTCACCCTCACAGATGAAGCATTGACTCATGTCGCGCGATACTTTGAATATCGTCACTTTTCCACGAGGCATCTCTCCGCGGATAGCAACTCCGATGCCTGACTCAAAGTGGGTATCGTACTCATACTTTCGCAACAAGTCGAGAGGTGCCGTACAATGGGCAAACACTATTGTTCCTGACTCGGGATCTATGCGTGAGGGATTAGCCTGGAAAGCACTTGTGTCAGCAACCTCTCGTGCTATCATCATGCTCACAAGCGCAGGAACGTCACCCTCGCATGCCGCAGACACACCTTCGGCATTCAGGATTGCCAAAGCAAGGCAGCCCGTATTGTGAACTGTCGACAACAAATCGAAGCAGCGTACCGTAAGTCCGTCAAGGGAGTATTTGTCGATAAGTTTTTTAAGGGCTCCGTAGATATTCAGCGCACCGTCGAGCACACTCCCGTCAAAATCCATGCGGATGGGGAAAGGCAAGTTGGTAAGTCCCATTACGTCATTCTCCACTTCGTGAATGTCGTCAAGCAACTCTTGCATGGGGATATCGACAAGCGTTATCGCTCCCATCTCCTTCAGCGCGTCACGATTTGCCTCAGAAGCTATCAGCCAATCGCTCGGCTTGCCAACAACGCCAAGACGTTTGGGTTTACTTGAATTGGGAGCAACTCTCTTTTTCTCTCTCCTCAGCTGACATGCATTTTCGGAGGGAGCAGGACCTTTCACGATGCGTTCTGCGATATACTCGACAGAGCCGTGAAGTATCTCCCCTTCCCGTCCGTCAGCTCGCAGAAACGACAGAATTTCCATCGAAGCTGCCAGCGAATTACTTTTCCCGCTTGCCAGGAGACGTATTCTGCCATCCAGAAGAGGATATACTTCGCGAAACAATCCCTCGGTTCCTCCTGTTCGAATATAAATAAGAGAGTTTTCCCACACATCCCAACGGCTGAAGTCGTTTCCTCGCACGTCAAACGAGAGCCCTGCCTTTTCTTCAAGGGAAGCTATAAAAGGGTCTTTGCGAACGTCGTCCAACGCTTCGGCATGCAAGCTTGATGCAAGGGTATAAAGGATGATTTTCATAGTTTCGGGCAATAGACTTTTAATTGTCAGCAAAGATACATAGTTGTCCTCATGTTTCAAAGTAGATAAAGATTTTTTTCACTCGGCCACATCCGAATAGTCTTTTCGTTGCAACCTACTTATTAGGAAAAACTCATCTATTGCAAAAAATATTTACATCCAAATCATGAACTTTTAAGAAAAAAAAGTATTTTTGTCACTCGAAAACATTTCCCCAATCAACATGAAACGATACATTTTATTTGCGATGCTCTGCATAACAATAGGCGTGCAGGCTCAACAACGAAACAATGTGACTAGCATACTCGAAGTACTTGACATTCAGACATGCGAACGAACAGTTATAAAAGAGTTTCCTTACCTCATTGAAGCACCTAACTGGACTGTAGACGGCAAATGGATTATTTACAATAGCGGAGGTTTGATTTATAAACTACCTGCCGACGGAAAGGGCGAACCGGGGTTGATAAATACTCAATATGTGACTGGGTGCAATAACGACCATGTTCTCTCTGCAGATGGAAAGTTCATCGCTGTCAGCTCTACTCCTTCACCCAACAATTCTACTTCCCTTATCTATACCCTTCCATTGGAAGGGGGAACTCCCAAACTAATCACTCCATGTGGACCCAGCTATCTGCACGGCTGGAGTCCCGACGGGAAGACATTGACTTACTGCGCATTCAGAAGCGTGGCTGAAGGTGCCGACATCTACACTATCTCTGTTGACGGTGGAGAAGAAACGCGTCTAACGACAGCAGAAGGGTTGGACGACGGCCCCGAGTATAGCCCCGACGGCAAGCATATCTGGTTCAATAGTGTTCGTACCGGCCTCATGCAAGTATGGCGTATGAATGCCGACGGCTCCAAGCAGACGCAGATGACTTTCGACGAGACACGGAACGCTTGGTTCCCACACGTATCTCCTGATGGAAAGCAAGTCATCTATATTACATATTTCAAGGGCGACTTGGAGCCCGGGCAGCATCTCGCCAACAAGAATGTGGAACTTTGGCTTATACCTGCTTATGGCGGAAAGCCCAGGCGTGTGGCAGAACTATTCGGTGGGCAGGGTACTATTAATACCAATTCGTGGGCTCCCGACAGTCGTCACGTTGCTTTTATCAGCTACCGCTTAAACGACTAGCGTTAATTAGCTTTAGAAAATAGCGCTATGGGCAACGGGGCATTTGGAGTGAGGAAACCGTTATAGTCTACCACTTCGCGTTGGCTTCTGTGAGACATTATGGGGAACCACATATCCTCAACCGTCAGCCCGCATTTTTTCACCATTTCCGTGCAATACTCAAGTCGGCCAAAACGGGAGTCTACATTGTTCGTTCCGAAAGTGAACTTCAATCCACGAGCCTTTGCCTTGCGAATGAAAGTCTCGTTCGGAATCTTGTACCGCGCACTTATCTCAACAGCAATGTCGTGCTTCACAAGCACATCCAGCACTTTATCCATTCTTTCAGGAGTCCAATAGTTGTCATAATCAGCCAACCAGTCGTCTGGAATATACGTGGCGTTTGCATAGATGTCAGCCGGCTCGTTTTCAAGAATCTTCACCGTCTGATCCACAATCACATCCATGTATTGTTGTGGCGTGAGTCCGTCGAGCTGCACCTCTTCAGGACGATAGATACGCGCAATGCGACGTTTGTGATCCACAATAGTCATTGCATCCGTAAACAGATAGTCGAATATCCCCAGCGCCTCAGGAGAAAACTGCGTAGACCAACGACGTCCCTCTCCTTGTACCCCACACAGGAACGGCAGCGGTTTAACCTCCTTGAAATAGTCATAAACTTCCTCATCGTTGGCAAGCATGCGCCCCACTCCGCCTTCTCCCGCATTGGGAGCAACTCCGTAGTTGATGCCGTAGTTCATCGACATAGCGTGAGCCATTTCTTTCGTCAAATCACCTTTCAAATGGACATGATAGTCGATTACGGGGAAAAACTGCTGTTGCAGACGAATAACAGCATCGTTCTGCTCGTCTATCGCGGGCAGAGTATCATTCTCGTTTCTTGCATCTTCGGGAAGTGGCGCGAGCATCATGTTTCGAAAGAAAGTCTTTCCCTCGATGCCTTTCAAATACAACTTCCCATCACCAAGCAGGCGATTTGCAAACTCCGCGCTGCGATAAGGGCTGGATGGCTCCGTATAGCACACCACATCCACGCCGTTAATCTTCACGGCAATATTTTTCCCTCTAACAGCTATCTCAAAATCTGCCCACTCACCATCCGCGGCAAGCGAACGGTAGAGATTTCTCACGGCACTAAGGCTTCCTGTTTTCAGCGTCCCGTCGATAGGTCCGTTGTGAAATATCACTTCGTAACCCGACTGTCCGTCGGAGTGGAACATCAGCGAGGCGAAGGCGCCCGGCTCGCACAATGCCTGTCCTGTGATCAGGAAGTTGCAACACTTCTTGCCCATCCAACTGCTACCAGCAGTCACTTCCAACGTGTCACAACGCATAACTTTTCCATCACTTCTCCACTCGTTCAACCTAACCGTTTTTGACGAATGACCACAAGCCGACAACAAAATCAGCACCGAGCATAACGCAGATAATCTGATGATTCTTAAGATAGACCTCATAATGAAAATGTCTTTATGTTTTGTTTTAATGATCGTAATAGCCATTAGTTTTTCCTGATTCGTTTCAAGAGTCATCCACCCTCTTGAGGAAGTTCTTCTCTTGAATGATAAAGCACTCCAAAAACCATCTCCGAAGCTGATGAAATATGCTCAACAAATAATATTTTTTTCTTTCTAAATAAAAAATTTTCCCTTCTCCAAAAAACTTTTTTCTCAAAGCATATCACCGGATTCCTTCTTCATATCACGGGATGTGTCAGGTATATCTTCATCTAGTTTAACTCCGCAGGATTATTCATAAGTAAAATCACAGCTGCAAATTTACAATAAAGATTATAAATCCGTGCAAAGGGAGAGCATTTAAATTAATAAGGTTTATGAAAAAACACAAAATATTTTTCAGCTTGACACATTGTTTTTGATTTTTTTCTACCTTTGCCGATGAAGTAAAACGCGGGCCTTTACCCGATATTCTTTCAAACGATAAGCAAAATCAACATGTCATCTACAACTATCGCACATTCGGAAACTATCATTTGCAAGCCATTCAGCAAGCTGACGCTCGATGAACTTTATAAGATTCTACGGCTTCGCTCTGAAGTATTCATCGTGGAGCAGGACTGTGTGTATCAAGACGTAGACGACAACGATCAGGATGCGCTTCATTTGTGGATGACGATAGACGGGAAATGGGTTGCCTACGCTCGTGTGTTGCCAGCAGGAACATATTTCGATGAAATAGGCATCGGGCGTGTGATAACTCTTGAAAGGGGCAAAGGATATGGTCTCCAAATCTTCCGAGAGGCAATGAATGTAGCGGAGAAATACTTCAAAGCAGAGAGCATCCTTATCCGCGCACAGCTTCAAGCCGAGCATTTCTATGAGAAAGCAGGGTTCTTTCGCGTGGGAGAACCTTTCATGTACGAGGGACTTATGCATGTAGATATGCGTTGGAAAAAGGCCTAACTATGACACGCGAGAAGGAAATATACAAGGCGACACTCTTAGGCAGCGTAGGAAACGTTGCGTTGCTGACGTTTAAGTTCATTGCCGGCACGCTGGGACACAGCTCGGCAATGATAGCCGATGCCGTTCACTCTCTTTCGGACTTCTTGACTGACATTGTGGTTCTTGCCTTCGTACATATAAGCGCCAAGCCTCAGGACGAATCGCACGACTACGGACACGGGAAGTTTGAGACAATTGCCTCTTTCTTTATCGGGCTTGCGCTGGTAGCTGCAGCTACGGGCATTATCGTATCTGGTGCTACGAAATTGGCTGCATGGATAGGTGGAACTCAGTTGGAAGCGCCGGGCTATCTGGCTCTTTGGGCTGCTCTGCTGTCAATTGCAGTCAAAGAAGTGCTTTTCCGCTACACAAAACGTCGCGGAAAGGAGCTGAACTCCCAAGCGATGGTTGCCAACGCCTGGCATCACCGCAGCGATGCTCTTTCATCTATTGCCGCAGCTATCGGTATCGGTGGAGCTATCATCTTGGGAGAACGATGGACCGTACTTGATCCTCTGGCATCAATCGTTGTGGGTGCCATGCTGATAAAGGTAGCTGTGGATTTGCTGAAGACGAGTATTAAAGAGTTGACAGAAGGCTCACTCTCAACCGAGATGGAAGAAGAGATAACGAATATCATTGAGTCGTTTCCTGATGTGAAAGAGCCCCACAACCTACGCACAAGGCGTATCGGCAACAGAATAGCTATTGAGGTACATGTGCGTATGGATGGAAATCGTCCCTTAAACGAGACACACGACAGAGCGACGGAAATAGAGCAAAAACTCAAGGAAAGATTCGGAGCTCAAACACATGTCACCATCCATATGGAACCCATAAAATGAGATTCTTCTCTTTGCAGAGAGTTATTCCTCTCAAGAACAATAAAACCACATAAATACAAGACTATGAACAAAATGAAAGTTATCACATTAAGCTGCGCTCTGCTCTGCATGCTTTGCGTTGCCTGCAACACGCAAACAAAAGAAAGAGAGCTGACGGTAAGAGAGGCGCTGGCAGCACGTCGCTCGGTTCGTTTCTATACTAACGACACCCTAACGAACAAAGAACTGATGGATATTCTCTGGGCTGCCAACGGTCCTTCGCGTGAAAACAGACGCACGGCTCCTTCTGCCATCAATGCGCAAGACATCAACCTATACGTATGCACAGCATATGGTGTGAGCCACTATGAAGCAGCATCGCAGACGCTGAGAGCTGTAACGGAACAAGACATACGCCCTCTCTTTATGGGTCAAAACAAGTTTATGCTTTCTGCTCCCGTCACTATCCTGTTAATATCAGACTTGAAAGCTTTTGGAGAACGAATTCCTCTGGAATACTCTGCTAACCTGGGCAGAATCGACGGAGGCATCGTTTCGGAAAACATTTCGCTCTATTGCACATCGGTTGGACTTGGAACCGTTCCCTGCGCTCCTCCTATGGATAACGATAGCATACGCTCTGTGCTTGGGTTGGATGAAGCACAGCTGCCACTTATGTATCACCCCATCGGATGGCCTGAGAACTAAACCGACAACCTTCTTTTTGCAATAAAACTAACCTAATGCGATGAAAGCTATTCACACGAAAAGCATCATAATAGGTATTGCCACGATTGTTTGTTTAAGCTGTGCCCCTTCAACGAAAGAAACGAAAGCAAACACTTCGCTTTCATTCGATGAAACACATTATGAGGAGGCAACGCTCAAGACTCCTTTTGGCGAAGAAATCAGATTCAGGGCATATACAGGGCTTTATTACGTGGAGAATGTGGAAGACTCTGCCTATCAGTTCCTGAATGTGTTTGTTCCAGAAGGTGCCACTCAGCAAACGCCCATCTTTATGCGAAACTATGTGGGAGGATATATGGCTGCCGCACCTCGTTTTCCTGACATGAATGATGCTACAGGCAGAGCATTGCAAGAAGGTTACGTAGTTGTAATCCCCGGAGTGCGCGGAAGGAACTCAACCGTCACTAACGAACAAGGCGAAACCGTCTATACAGGAAAGGCTCCAAAAGCCATTCTTGACTTGAAAGCAGCAGTTCGTTACTTACGCTTATTTGATGATAAGATGCCAGGCGATGCCGAGAAGATTATTACCGACGGCACAAGCGCAGGAGGCGCGATGTCGGCTCTTCAGGGCGCTACGGCTGATGATCCAATGTACGATTCGCTTCTCAAGGAGATGGGTACGGCTCCCACCAGCGACAAAGTTTTCGCTTCCGTTTGCTATTGCCCCATCATTGACCTTGATCATGCCGATGCCGCATACGAATGGCTCTACGGCAACACGAGTCATCAGCAAAGGCAATCACTATATATGGAGTCGTGGGTTAGCATTCACTTGAGGGAAGAGTTTGTGAAATACATAGATAGCCTAAATCTGCAGAAACCAAACGGGGAGCCTCTCACTTCAGAAAACTACTTAGGCTATATCGAAGAGTTGCTTATTGCAAGTGCCCAAAAGGCTAAGGATTCTGGCGCAGATATTCCCGACTCAATAGGATTCAGTTTCAGCAGCACAGCGGGTTTTGCAGCTCCAGTCAACGGGCAAATTCCCGGGATGAACAACAGTAGGGAGAATCCAACAATAGGAGAACAACAACATAGGCAACCTAACTTCGTCAACAGAAGACGTCAACAAGGAGATGCAATCATCGCGCTTGACATGAAGAAATATCTTGAGTACGTTGCATCAACCCAACCTCTTAAGCCCTGCCCTGCTTTTGACAATCTGGGAGTTGTCGGCAAGACAGGAACTGGAGAGAATGATCTGTTTGGAGATGCTTCAGGAAGCAAGGCGAATTTTACCGACTTTGCGCTGAGAATGGCAACGGGCGACAGCAATGCCGAAATTGACAGCATCACTAAAAGAAACGTGACGATGATGAACCCTATGCCCTTCATTCACAAAGGAAACGCCAATATCGCCCCCCATTGGTACATCAGACACGGGGCACGAGACAGAGACACAGCTTTCCCCATTCCCATTAATTTGGCTACTAAGTTGGAAAATGACGGATATGACGTAAACTTTGAGCTTCCTTGGAATCGTCCTCACTCAGGAGACTACGCACTCAACGACTTGTTTGAGTGGATAAAGGAAATCACAAAATAGTAGCAGGAAGGAATTGCTAAGACTAAGAAGCCAGGCTTCATTCCACTCGAATCTGTCGTCTATCTGGTAAGTTGCCAGAAAGCGACGGCAGCAGCTGCCGCCACATTCAGGGAATCCACATTGTGCGACATAGGGATGCGTACCACGTAGTCAGAGGCGTTGATGACTTCATCCGTAAGTCCCTCTCCCTCCGTTCCCATCACGATAGCGAGATGGGGCTCTGCCTGCAAAGCTTTATCGTCGATAGAGACACTATTTTCTTTCAATGCCATCGACGCCACTCGGAAACCGAGAGAATGAAGTCTGGACATCCCTTCCGAAGGCCAAGCTGCCTCAGTATCACCCAGATAGGTCCAGGGAACAAGGAAAACAGAGCCCATGCTGACTCGCACGGAGCGTCTATTGAGAGGATCACACGAAGTAGGAGTCAGCAGCACGCCATCGATGCCCAAGGCTGCTGCCGAACGAAAGATGGCACCCACGTTCGTGCTGTCTACAACATTGTCAATAATCACAATGCGCCGCTTCCCTTTGCAAACGTCCTCTACTGTGGGCAACGAAGGACGATGCATAGCACACAGCACTCCGCGAGTAACCTTAAAACCCGTAATACGCTCCAACAGAGCATCGTCGCCCGTATAAATGGGGATATTCCCACATCGGCTGATGACGAGGGCTGCATCTCCCTCAATATGTTTTCGTGATGTAAGCAGCGAAACAGGCTTGTAGCCTGCATCGAGAGCCACTCCTATCACCTTAGGACTCTCTGCGATGAAAAGTCCTTTCTCCGAATGCAACTTGTTTCGCAACTGATGTTCAGTAAGGGAGAAATAGGGCTCAACTCCCTGCATATCAGGGCTTGTGATTTCGATTACGGAGGCAGACATAAACAGAAATGGAAGCTATTGTTCTTTTCGCTGACAAAGATAGTGAAAGCTGAGAGCAGAACAAAATGAATCTCGTTCATTTTTTTGCCGAAGCGCATCCTATCGAAAACCAACGGTTAAAGATAGTGAAAGCTGAGAGCAGAACAAAATGAATCCCATTCATTTTTTATGCCGAAGCGTATCCTATCTTAAACCATCGGTTAGAGATAGTGAAAGCTGAGAGCAGAACAAAATGAATCCCATTCATTTTTTATGCCGAAGCGTATCCTATCTTAAACCAACGGTTAGAGATAGTGAAAGCTGAGAGCAGAACAAAATGAATCTCATTCATTTTTTATGCCGAAGCGCATCCTTTTGAAAGCTCACTCCAAGAAACTCAAAGCATAGCGAAATATGAAGAAAGAAAAAAAATTTTTCCCTTTTTCAAAAATTTTTTTTCCTTCTACAAAAATTATTTTCCTTTGAGCATCGCTCTTCCTCTGAAACGACTCAGCTTAGTTTAGTAAAAATTGTCTCTGCCTTCACTGCTTCATCGGTTCTTCTTATCGCGAGATTCCTTTATCATTTTTTTGTCTTCTCACGTTTGGAAACAAATGTTTTTCTCACTATCTTTGTGCGAAAATCAACCCGATGAAAAACATGAAAAACCACATTTCTCTAACAGCACTTTGTGCAATATCCTTCATCCTTTTTGGATGCAGCAGTCACACCCTTTTCCAAAACGGTACTTCGACATACTCCATAGTCATCTCGCCCGAAGCGTCTGAAACAGAGCAATATGCAGCCCTTGAGTTGCAGAACTGGATTTCCGAAGTCAGCGGTGCAAAGCTTCCCATTACAGATCTATCTGGAGGACAAAAGGGTAAGCGACTTATCGTAGGATACAACTCGCTTGTGAAGGAGCTTCAGCCCGAATCGGAAAAGCCATCCGACAGAGATGACAGCTTCACTTGGTGCAACATGGGGGGCGACATCCTGCTTTGGGGCGGCAGCAAACGAGGCACCCTCTATAGCGTTTATTCCTTTTTAGAAAAAGAGCTGGGAGTCCGCTGGTATTCGAGCAAAGTAAGCGTTGCTCCGAAACAGAAAAAGTGGAGTTTCGACAAGCTCTACAACCACGAAAAGCCCGACCTTCAGATTAGGGACAACTGCGTGTTGGATGTACGAAACAATCCTGTCTTCTCTGCAAGAATGCGCAACAACTTCGTTCGCATACCCAGTTTGGAGGAAGGTAAAACCATTCCCGGAAGTGCTGAAGGCTACTGGGCGTGCACGCTATGGGGCGTTTCATCTCTCCAGCTCAATATTACAACGAACATCCCGAGTATTTCAGCCTTGTTGACGGCAAACGGCAAGACGAATACGCTCAGCTGTGCCTGTCAAATCCCGACGTTTTGAGAATCTGTAGCGAGAAGATGAAAGATGTGATGCGTCGCGAACCGGATTACCTCATTTACTCTATGGAACAGAATGATAATTGGCAATACTGCACCTGTGAGGCTTGTCAAGCACTTGCCGAGAAGTATGGAGGGCAGTCGGGCATCATGGTATGGTTTGTCAATCAGGTTGCCGATGCCGTCAAGGATGAGTTTCCCGATAAGTTCGTCGGTACCTTTGCCTACCAGTATACTCGTCACGCTCCAAAGAATATCGTTCCGCGCGAGAATGTCGTCATCCGCTTGTGTAGCATTGAGTGTTGCATGCTCCACGACTACGATGACTGCGAGCAAAACAAGCCATTCTTGCAAGATCTGAAAGACTGGTCCGCTATTGCACCACATCTGTACATCTGGGATTACGTTACAGACTTCAGACTTTATTGTCTGCCTACGGCAAACTGGAATACACTTCAGACACATTTGCAAGACTACGTGAACAACAATGCTATCGGTATTCTTGAGGAAGGAGACTATCAGACTGTTTCTTGCGAATTTCGTGAAATGCGCTCCTGGCTGCTCTCAAAGCTGATGTGGGACTGTAATGCAGACGTGAAATCACTCATTCAAGACTTCACCGACGGGTATTATGGCGCAGCAGCTCCCTACATTCGCGAATACTTGGAACTGGAAGAACGAATCCTGCTTCGGGAAGGTATGCACACATTATGTTATGCCGATGTGTGGCACGAAATGTACTCTGATGAGTTCATAACAGAAGGACGACGCATCATGGGAGAAGCAAAGGCAGCAGTAGCAAACAACCCCGATCTGCTTAAAAGAGTGGAAAAAGAGGAACTCCCTCTTTGCCTTCTTCAAATGGTTCGTATGCCACAAGAGGGAATTAAAAACGGTGCTGATACGCTTTTCCAAAAAATCGTAAGGCAAGAAGGAATCAACAAAATGACTGAATGGAGACATGAGAAAAACGCCGACGACTACATACAATCTTTCCAGCAGATGGCGCGGGAAGCAAAAGAGGAGCAATCAACAAAATAGAAAAGCCACTCTGCCCTTTCCTCCTATTATTCCTCTATAACAAAAGAAAGAAGGTTTCTCTCGCGTGAGGGAAACCTTCTAAATAATTGTTCGATTACTTGGATACCGAAAAGATGCTATCGGAATTGTGAGGGCGGCTTAATCCAAACAAGCATCCAAAGCCTCCGCAAGCGCCTTCTTATCCAACTTCTGTCCGATAAAGACAAGTTTCTGCATACGATCGCCATACATATCGTCCCAGTCTTTCCGCAAACCGGGCTCATTCTGAAGAAGTTGCTGAAGTTCCTCTTTGGGCATTGTGGCGTACCATCTTCCGGCATTACGGAGAGTAAACTGACGTCCTGCTTGTTCAAACACGTAACAAATGTCATACTCATCGCGGAAATAGCACATTCCCTTTGCCCGGATAACATTTTTGGGCCACTTGCGAGCAACGAAGTCATCAAACAGGCCGAGATTCATAGGACGACGTCGATACCAGACAAAAGTGCCGATTCCATACTCTTCCACCTCTCCTCCTTCATGCTCATGATGATGGTGGTGGTGATGATGATGCTCGTGATCTTCGTCCTCGTCTTCGTGGTGATGACGGTGTTCGTGTTCTTCATCTTCATCTTCATCCTCATCCTCGTGATGATGATGTTCATGCTCCTCGTCTTCTTCATCGTGGTCCTCATCTTCATGATGATTCTCTATCTCATCAATCCAAGCTGCTGAAGTAGCCACCTTATCAAAATCGAAAAGTCCCGTATTTACCAGTTTATCAAGATCAACATCCCCATAGTCGCAGCGGATAATCTCCGCCTTGGGCTGGATTGCTCGAATGATGGCTTCGATACGATTCAACTCCTCAGGTTTCACGTCCGAAGCCTTGTTGAGAAGAATGATGTTGCAGAACTCTATCTGCTGTATCACCAGATTTTCCAAATCATCTTCCTTGAGGTCTTTCTTCTGAAGGTCATCTCCGCAGCCGAACTCACTCTGAAGACGCATCGCATCCACAATTGAGACAATGCAATCAAGCACAGGAAGGCCTTCTGCCGTAACCGACTCGTCAAGGGCTGGCATTGAGCAAATAGTCTGAGCGATAGGAGCAGGTTCACAGATGCCACTTGCCTCTATCACGATATAGTCGAAGCGATGCATAGCGATGATATCGTGCAACTGCTTCACAAGATCCATCTTCAACGTGCAGCAGATACAGCCGTTCTGCAGGGCTACAAGGCTGTCGTCGCCCTGCCCGACGATGCCACCTTTCTGAATCAAGTCAGCATCAATATTCACCTCGCCGATATCGTTGACGATAACGGCGAAGCGAATACCTTTTTTATTGCTGAGAATGCGGTTGAGAAGAGTCGTCTTTCCGCTGCCCAGATAACCCGTGAGCAGCAGGACGGGAACGTTCTTCTTCATTACTTCTTTTTGAATATTGACCCGAGAACTGAACCAAGTACAGAGGTGGAGCCAGCAGATTTTGAACCGCCTTTCAGAGTGATGATAATGTCGTTGATGTCAACATCTCCGTCACCGTCCTGATCTTTCAGGATGCCGCTCAACTTACCGAGGATGGTAGGAATAAGGCCTGTGAGGGCATTGTTGAGAGTACCGCCGAGGTTCAGTTTCGAAAGAACATTTCCAGTAAACAACTGGCTTGCGAGAGCCGTGACGGGGCTTGAGGCAGCAGCTGTGGCGCCCGTGAGAAGGCCTTTCAGCTGATCGACGCCACCCTTCTTTGTAGCCGTCTGAGTCAAGCTGCCGAGAATGGAACTTGAAAGACCGTTGAGCACTGTGCTCTTTACATTCTGAGGGATTTCAACACTACCTGCAGCTGCGTTTACAGCCTGCGAAATAAGATCATTGATGTTTGCCATAGTAATAAAAAATTAGAATGAGTTGAAAATTTTCTGTCATTTCGGTTTCCTCGAAACCGATGCCAAAGATACATCTCCTTTTCGACAAAACAAAATATTTTTTTCTTTCTTCATAATTATTTTTTTGTTCTCCAAAAAAATTTTTCCCTTCTTCATATTTCAGAGTCAAAAAACCAGCTTCGAGACACCTTCTCGAACGGATACAGAAGGATAGTGTTAAAAATGAACGGGATTCATTTTGTTCTGCGCTCGGCTTTCATTATCTTTAACCGATGGTTTTAGATAAGATGCGCCTCGGCATAAAAAATGAACAAGATTCATTTTGTTCTGCGCTCGGCTTTCATTATCTTTGCAAGCGAAAAGGATAAAAAGATACGCGAAATGGAAAGCAAAACATTCTCAGTCAGCGGCATGAATTGTCCTCACTGCAAGGCAAACGTTGAAAAGGCGCTGCAGTCACTTCAAGGCGTAACCTTTGCCGAAGCTAACCTTCAGGCAGCTGAAGTGCGTGTGGAGTATGACGAAACACTCGTCTCGCCCGAAGACATCAAGCAAACCGTTGACAACAGCGGACGTTACGAACTTACGCTCTAATGAAACAAACCATCCCCGTCATCGGAATGGCATGCTCGGCATGCTCGGCCAACGTCGAGAGAAAACTCTCTTCGCTGCCTGGGGTCGAGAGCGCTTCCGTCTCCCTTGTGGGACGCTGTGCGTTTGTCGATTACGACCCGTCAATTATCTCCCCCCAAAAGATGAAAAAGGAGATTAACGACTTGGGTTACGACCTTGTCATCGAGACGGGACGTGACAGCACAGAGGTCAATCGACAGTTATACAAGAGTTTACTACGTAAGGCCATCCTTTCCGTCGTGCTCTCGCTACTTGTGATGGCTATCTCCATGCATTGGATTCCTTTGCGTGATGCTTTCGTCTCCAACCTCATTGCTATGTTTCTCGCGCTTGCAAACATAATAATCTGCGGACGTTCGTTCTACGTCTCTGCTTGGCGTCAATTGCTTCACAGAACGGCAAACATGGATACGCTCGTTTCCCTTAGCACCCTTGTGGCATTTCTTTTTAGCACTTTCAACACATTCTGGGGTGATGCCGTTTGGGGAACTAAAGGTATCGAATGGCATACCTATTTTGATGCTTCGGTAATGATTATCACGTTTGTACTTATCGGACGATGCTTAGAAGAAAAAGCCAAGGATACGACAGCTAACAGCATACGTCAACTAATGGGAATGCAGCCAAAGAAAGCTCACATCGTAAACGGGGAGTCTATTGAGGAGGTTCCCATCTCTACCATCGAGAAAGGCGACATTCTTGAAGTGCACGCAGGAGAGAAAATCCCCGTTGACGGAATTGTCATTCAGGCAAGCAGCTTTATGACTTCCGATGCTGCGTATGTGGATGAGTCGATGATTACGGGCGAACCCACTCCTTCAGAGAAGAAAGCGGGCGACAATGTGCTTGCCGGCACTATTCCCAGTCAGGGATCTCTGCGAATGAAGGCTAAACAGATAGGCGAAGACACAGCTCTCGCGCATATTATCAGAATGGTACAGGAAGCGCAAAACTCAAAAGCTCCCGTGCAGCGCATTGTAGACAGAGTTGCCTATGTGTTTGTGCCTGTTGTAGTTGGCATCGCATTGCTTACCTTTCTTATATGGTGGATTGTCGGAGGGCAAACGATGCTTCCACAAGCCATCCTTTCGGCTGTGGCTGTGCTCGTTATCGCCTGCCCTTGTGCTATGGGGCTGGCAACTCCTACAGCGCTGATGGTTGGTATAGGAAAAGCAGCCAGCGAGCAGGTTCTCATCAAAGATGCTGCTGCGCTTGAGAATCTTCAAAAGGTTGACGCCCTTGTTATTGACAAAACAGGAACACTCACCATTCCAAACAAAAATATCGATTTCACAAAAGCGGATGAAATCCCCTTAGAGCAGCGAGAAAGGTTGAAACCTTATGCTCGGGAGGCTGTACAAGAGTTACGGGAAATGGGAATCGACGTGTTTATGATGAGCGGCGATAAGGAAGAAGCAGCAAGCCATTGGGCTGAAAAAGCAGGAATTACGAATTATCAAAGCCGTGTTCTTCCCCAAGATAAAGAGGCTCTTGTCTGTCGTCTACAGAACGACAGGCATTTTGTCGCTATGGTAGGCGACGGAATTAACGACACTCAAGCTCTGGCGCATGCCGACGTAAGTATGGCGATTGGGCAAGGTACAGACGTTGCTATGGATGTGGCTCAGGTAACCCTTCTCGGGGATGATCTCCGCACCATTCCCAACGCTATTCGCTTGAGCAGGAAGACTGTTCGCATGATTCGGCAAAACCTTTTTTGGGCTTTCATATACAATGTTATCTGCATTCCCCTTGCTGCCGGAGTATTGTATATCTTTGGAATACATTTCCAGATAACACCCATGTGGGCAAGTGCACTTATGGCATTCTCAAGTTTAAGCGTCATCCTTAATTCACTAAGAATCAAACACAAATAACTTAAAGTTTAAACCAATGGAAAAGACACCTAAAGACATCGTCAAATACCAAAAACACTACACTAAAGAACGTCTCGACCGAAAGCTTGTCAGATGGTCAAAAAGAGCTGGGCAAAAAGTCATCTATCTTGTCTTGCTGCTCTATTATGCGCTTACTGACAAGAAAACTCCAATCGGCTATAAAGCCATCATTCTCGGCGCTTTAGGCTACTTCATTCTCCCTCTCGACATGCTTCCCGACTTCATTCTTGGACTTGGGTTCACGGATGATATGGCAGCCCTTCTTGCTGCATATCAGGCAATCCAGGCAAGCGTTACTCCAGAAGTGGAAGAAAAGGCAAAGAAGAGGATGAAGGAATTCTTTCACGACTATGACGGGGAGGATATCCGTCTGGAGGAATAAGTTCTCGCAGACGGTTCGAAAATTCATCCGTGAGAGAGTTTTTCTCAACAAGACGTATACCAAACGAATCTGCCCGAATTGACAAAGATTACTGTATGCGTCGATTCGCTTCACGAGACTTCGAGAACACTCGTTGGCTTTAGTTTTGAGCTGATAGAATTATGAAGAAAGAAAAAAAATTTTTCCCTTCTTCATATCGCGATATGCTTTCTAAATAAATTCTTATTTGTTCTCCAAAAATATCTGGGAATAAACACTATTTTCCATAAGAGCCTTCAAACAGCAACAAAGTATCTGAAAATATCCCGAAAAACTCGAAAAAATCAATCATTTTTCCTTTTTTAAAAAGAAAAGCGCAAAAGTTTGTTCACCTCATTTTTTTAGTTTATTTTTGCAAAAACAAAGCGTTAGTCATGTGTGCAACAATCTGATGATTTCGCTTTGAATTTTTATGGTTTTTCTTCTATTCTCCTGAATACTAGTGCATTATTTATTCGGTGAGGAGCTAAGAATATGTAGGGTTGTCCTAAAACATATTCCCAATCATTGGAAAAAACAACATTCCCTAAATAATAACCGCTGTTTGGATCAGCACTCAGAGTTCTGTTCCAAACGTATCATATCATCGTTATGTCTTTTCACATTTTTAGTCCTTATCGCGTATGTCCGTTAGGAGCACACGTTGATCATCAGCACGGACTCGTCACAGGATTTGCCATCGACAAGGGCGTAGACCTCTGGTTTGACATTACCGACGACGGAAGTGTTGATCTTCACTCCCTTACCTTCGACGGAGATGTTTCATTCACCGTTCTCACCCCTACTCTCATCAAACAGAACCACTGGGGCGACTATGCACGAGGAGCAAAGTATGCCCTTCAGAAACGATTCAAACTACGCCGAGGAATCAAAGGTACCATTAAAGGCTCTCTTCCCGTAGGCGGACTTTCCTCCAGCGCAGCAGTACTTATCGCCTACGTTATGGCTTTCGCGAAGGCTAACGATATCCTTCTCCAACCTTTCGAGGTGATGAAGATAGCATCAGAGGCTGAGCGCGAATATATCGGTTTGAACAACGGACTTCTCGACCAGGCTTGCATTGCCTTAGGCAAGAAGGAGCACCTCCTCATGCTCGACTGCAACAGCGATGAATACCGGCTCATTCCCCGCAATCCCAGCATGCCTCCCTTTGAAATTGGCATCTTCTTCTCGGGACTTACCCGCAGCCTCGTCAACAGCGACTATAACTTGCGTGTAAGCGAATGCAAGACGGCCGTGTGGAACATCCTCGCCTATGAGGAACAAGACCTCAAGCCTCTCGACAAGACCTTCTTGCGCGACGTAAGCCGTTCAACCTTTGAACAATATCGCGAGCGAATGCCCGCTCGTTTTGCCCGACGTGCTGAGCATTTCTACAGCGAGTATCGTCGTGTGCGCGAGGGTGTCACAGCTTGGGAAACAGGAGACATTGAATGGTTCGGACGACTCAGTTTCGAAAGTTGCGAGAGCAGCATCCATAACTACGAGTGCGGTTCTCCCGAACTCATCGCCATTTACGAAGCAATGCGTGAGACTCCTGGCATCTATGGAGGACGTTTCTCTGGTGCCGGCTTTAAGGGAGCATGCATTGCACTCGTAGACCCTGAGAAGAAGGCTGGTATTCAGCAATCCATCACCGAACGATATCTCGCGCAATTCCCGCAATATAAGCGCAGTTTCGCCACATACTTCGTGCACAGCGATGACGGAGCACGTTTCGTAGAAGAATAAACACCAACCTAAAGATTCTTTTCAACAACAGTCAGATATGAAAAAGTTTATCATAACCATCATTATTCTCGGCATCATAGTAGGAGCTTTGATTGCCACGTGTCCCGATGCTCAGAAACACCGCGATGTAGTAAACAGCCGCATCGAGAATGCTGTCACAAGTTACATGCAGGGCGATAATAAATCGCAAGAGGGCCTTGGGGGGATCTTCTCTTCCGCTCTCGGTTCCCTCGTAGGAAAACTCAATCTTGCTTCCAGCATGAAGGTAAGCGACTATGGCCTCTTCAGCTTAGGTTCAGTTGAGACATCCGACAAAAAGCAGGTTGTCTCACTCGGCATTCTCAATCATGTCTTTTGCTTCATTTCCGAAGATGATATTAAAGACTTCATCGGCGACAGCGCAGAAAAGAGTGGACTTTTCTGAGGCTCTGATATGAAGAAGCGATAACAGTTTTTTCTTTCTAAATAAGAAAATATCCCCAAAGCAAAATCAATTATGCTCAAAAAGCTATGGATTGTTGTACTTATCGCACTTGTGCTTAGTTTTCAAGCAGGAAATGTGACGGCGCAGGAACGTCGCCCCATCGATTCACAACATCCTATGTGGATGATACACGTCGATGTGTGGTACAAAGCAGACCCGCAGAAAATCATCGACTTGATTCCCGAGGACATCAGGCCTTACGTCTGTCTCAACCTTTCGCTCTCCTGCCAGTACGACACAGACAAGAATGTCTATAAGATGCCCCACTATGCATTCCAGACCTATAAGTCTTGGGGTACGGTCTGCCAGCAGAATGGGATGTTCTTCACTTGTCAACCTGCCAGCGGCGGACACACACATATACAAGACGACGACCTTACCACTTTTGAGTATTTTTTCCGCAAGTTCCCCAATTTCTTGGGTTGGAACTATGCAGAGCAGTTCTGGGGCTTCGACGAGGCAGGCGACAAGAGCTCCAGCACCCAAATGTCACGCTGGGCATTGTTTGCCAAACTCGTTGAGATGTCGCACCAATACGGAGGTTTTCTTACCGTTTCTTTCTGTGGCAATATCTGGAGTCACGCTCTCAATCCTATCGGGCAGATGAAACGCTGCCCTGAACTGTTCAATGCCTGCAAACAGTATCCCGATGCAATACTCTGGCTCTACAAATACACCACATCCAGTTGCTTCTACAACAACGAGAGTGTCACCTTCGGACCATTCATTTCCGGCTTGGCGAAAAACTACGGCATACGCTACGACAACTGCGGCTGGAACGGGGCACTCAAAGCGATTCTTGGGGAAAATCATGGGAAGAAATACCCAGCGGCAGCAGGCATTGGAACCGTTATGGAACAGACTTGCGTAAACGGCGCAACAGTGTGGGATGGCCCTGAACTCACTTGGGATAAGGAATGCTTCCATGAAATCAGCACATCCACAGTCAATGGATACACCCGCCGAAACTGGGAACGGTTCCCCAACCTCAACGGCGTATGGATTGACATGTTCCGGAAAATCATCGATGGAACCATGTACATCCCCACTCGCGAAGAAGTAGTGGAAAAAACAAAAATTGTTGTCATCAATGATGTAAATTCCGGCAACGATGAGCAGAGATACGCTACCTGGACCAATCTGTTCGACGGGGTATACAAGCAATCCGATCCCATAAATCGCGGAAACGGACAATGGATGGATAATTACTGCTACTTTAAGAGCACAGGGCGCTATGGTACCATTCCGATGGTGATGGGATTGTACGACGATATAGCAAAAGCCATACCCGTTCAGGTTAATAAATCGAAGTTTTCTACCCGTTGGAGTTCAGTCAGCAAGAAGACTGAAGACTTCAACGACCAATACCCAGCCGTCTCGGAGGGGGACCTTTACGTCAATCGTTTCCGCAACCAGTTAGTAACCTATACTCCATACTCATACCTTAATTCAAAAACTGGCGCATCCGCTTTAATTCCTTTGCAGTATAATAGTTGCGACACGCTAGAACTGAGATATGACAAGCTATCCAGTGGCATCATCCACGAATATGAAGACCATATTGATTTCTATCTCAACAATTACCGCACCGATACCACAACTTTCCGCAGCGACGTAATTGTCTTGCATGGAGTGACTTCCGAGCCTTCGCACCAGTTTACCCTGCATTCTACAGCAAAAGGCAATGCTACAGCAGAATATGACCCTGAAGCTAAAACGTACACCGTTACCATCAAGCATTGTGGTGCTGTGGATGTCACAATATCTTGTTCAGGCGAAGCCGAGCGAGACAAATCCCTACCAATAATTGTTCAAAGTCCCCTGCCACTCCCCAAACAACCAGAGCAATATCACGGAGAAATTATCATCGAAGCAGAGGATATGGATTATAAGAGCATCAATAGCTGTTGTACCGATCCTTACGGACGTTATCCTTCTGTCATCGGGCATAGTGGAAACGGTTTTATCGATATGGGAACAAACAGCAGCGCGGCCCTTCGCCATTACCTTACCATAGTTGACACACAGGCTGGCGATTACGTCATCTCCGTGCGTTACACATGCACTTCTAAAGCGGGCAACATAGCAATTACTGTGAATGGCAATCGTCAACTGGTTCGTTGCGAAAAAACAGCCAAGAACGAATGGCGCTATGCTCAAATAAACGCCTCACTAAATGAGGGAAAGAACAGCCTAGTGATTACCAACTCTGGAACGCTCCCGATGTACATCGACCAAGTCATCTATCGTCCTACGGATACTAAACCTTCGACCTATTCTGTTGAAATACGCCCAGCAGAACACGGCGAGGTAACTACTGTTGTGACGGAGGCTGCAGAAGGAGATACGGTGACGTTACATATCTCTGCTGACGAAGGATTTCAGTTGGAGAAACTCCGCATCGTCAATTCCGTATTCTTCACTCAGGGGAAAACTATTCGATTCGACAACCCCACAGAGGAGATTTCTTTCCTGATGCCAAATGATAATGTGACCATCCAGCCTGAATTCACAGATGTCACTGCTGTTTACGACTTCAACCTCTCTACTCTTTCCGCAGGTACTCTTCCACCTGGCTGGCGCTGTACGCAGGAGAACAACGAAATACATGAATATCCCAACACCTTCCAACAGGGAGCACGCCTATTCGCAGGATTTACCGGACATCAAGGCAAAGCCCTCTACTGGCGTAATGTATGTGCTGAATATGGTCGTCAGACAGCATTTCCTCTTACTCTTACCCCAGGCACTTACAAACTGACTTTTGCGATGGCTGCATGGAAGGAGAGTCCACGATATAAAGTAAGCATCATCAGCTCGTCTTCTGGGAAGGCAATTGCCAGTTCCGCCACATATTCTGCCGTCCCCAACGCGAATGGCAGCCAATCAGCTAACGTGAGTGCCGCGCAGAATCGCGTGTTAGAATTCAATGTGACTGAAGCAGACAAATATATCATTCGTTTTAGCGATGAAACTTCCTCAGGAGGATTCCACGAATTCCTTCTTTTGGAGTGTAAATTAAATTCGGTAATTCCAGCTGAAATCATAGAAATGGACTTTCTCAATACCGTTACAGGAATCTACGATATTTCCGGTAACAAACGAATTGAACTTGGCTATGGCATCAACATAGTCCGTACATCTGATGGAAAAGTCAAGAAAGTCCTTGTCAAGTAATAGTCAATATCGATTTTTGAGTATATCTTACACACCAACATGAAACGCATCTTTCCATTCCTCATTCTTCTTATCTGCATTCCGGCTTGCAGTTTTAGCCAGCAACGCAATAAGCCAACCCCATCAGAAATGGTTGCTTCAGAGCATTATCGCAATCCCATCGTGCAGACCTGTTACACTACCGATCCTGCTCCGCTTAACGTTGGAGACTCCATTCTCTATGTTTTCACAGGCCACGATGAAGAAGGTGCCGATTTCTTCTGGATGCAGGAATGGCGCGTCTATAGCACTCGCGATATGGTCAATTGGCAGGATCATGGCTCACCGTTAGCCCTTGAATCATTTTCATGGGCAGACGATAGAGCCTGGGCAGCCCAAGTAATCCAAAGGAACGGTAAGTTTTTCTGGTATGTCTGTGCTCATTCCAAACTATCGGGAGGCATGGCAATTGGCGTGGCGGTTTCAGAACATCCCGAAGGTCCCTACCGCGACGCACTCGGTCATCCTCTCTACGAAAACGGTTCTTGGGATCATATCGACCCAACCGTGTGGATTGATGAACAAACAGGGCAGGTTTGGCTTGCGTGGGGGAATCCTCAACTCTACCTTCTTGAACTTCAGGACGACATGATTCATCCTAAAGGCGAAGTCCAGCTGGTCAACATGACTGAAGAAGGATTCGGTTCTCCTCTGATGCGTGAACGGGAACAAGGAAAGCAATATCGCGATTCATATGTTGAAGGGCCTTGGCTGATAAAGCGAGACGACCGTTGGCTCCTTCTCTATGCTGCAGGAGGGGTTCCTGAGCATATAAGCTACAGTTCTGCGCCCTCACCCATCGGTCCTTGGCTCTACGAAGGAGAAGTCATGCCTCTTGGAGGAACAGATTCGTTTACAAATCATTGCGGGGTAGTTGACTTCCGTGGACATAGCTATTTCTTTTATCATACCGGGCATCTTCCGGGAGGAGGAGGTTTTGGCCGAAGTGCAGCTGTAGAGGAATTTCAGTATACAGCCGACGGGCGGTTTCCAACTATCCTTCCTACCCGAAAAGGTGTAGAACCCATCGCCACATTCTGCCCGTATCGTAAGGTAGAAGCCGAGACGATGTCTTATTCTTTCGGTCTTCGCACGGCACAATATTTAGCTCCGAATGGGAAACAATCTTACTTCTCAAGACAAAACCCTCTTTCGGTTTATGTCACAGACATACACGAAGGCGATTGGCTACGGCTCGATAATGTTGACTTTGGAGAGAATGGTGCCCGTACGTTTACCATCCGCGCTGCTTCGGGACTACGTGGAGGACGCATCGAGCTTTATGTCGATAGTCTTCTTGGGCGTAGCCTTGGCAGTATAGAAATTGGTGCCACAGGCGGCTGGGAACAGTGGCAGACATTCAGCACTTCATTGCCTCGCATCGCCACAGGTATCCACGACCTTTATCTGTGCTTCCACGGAAGGAAAGGACCAAAGCTATTCAACCTCGATTGGTGGGAGATGGATGACGATGCGGATATGAATATGCCCATCTTGCAAACCCATTATACCGCCGACCCTTCCCCGCTGCTTGTCGGTGATACTGTCTTCCTATATGTCAGCCATGACTCACATCCCGACGAGATTCTGGATGCCCGAGAGCGTAGTTCAGCTGGATTCTTCATGTATGACTGGCTGCTCTACACCTCTACCGATATGGTGAATTGGACCGACCACGGTTCTGTCGCATCTCTGCGCGATTTCCAATGGCGTTCGCGAGACAATGGCGCTTGGGCCATACAAGTCGTTGAGCGTGACGGGCATTACTATCTCTATGCCCCGCTACATGGGCATGGTATAGGAGTGCTTGTTGCCGATTCGCCCTATGGTCCTTTCCGTGACCCATTGGGTAAACCTCTGGTGTGGCAGAAGGAACATTGGGAGGATATTGATCCTACCGTTTTCATCGATAAGGAAGGACAAGCCTGGATGTACTGGGGCAATCCTAACACCTACTACGTTCGTCTTGGACGAGACATGATTTCTACCGAGGGCGACATCGTCAAACTCGACTATCACATCGATCATTACCAAGAGGGTCCTTGGCTCTACGAACGCAACGGACACTGGTATCTTGCATATGCCTCTACCTGTTGTCCTGAAGGCTTAGGATATGCTATGGCAGATGCCCCAACCGGACCTTGGCAAAGCAAAGGATATATCATGAGCCCCACGCCCCGCGACAGAGGTAATCATCCTGGCATCATCGACTTCAAAGGACGCAGCTACGTTTTCGGGCAAGATTATGATCTACTGCACCACGAGACAAAAGAACACTTTGAGCGTCGTAGCGTCAGCCTATCTGAGATGCACTACAATGAAGACGGAACCATCCAAGAAGTACCATATTGGCTCGATTTGCGTTTGCCAGAGGCTGTAGGAACTCTCAATCCTTATAAGCGCGTAGAGGCAGAGACAATGGCTTGGGGATATGGATTGCGCACCGAGAAAATCGGCATTGCAGGAACGCGTGAACTCGTATCTCGTGCTCATCGGAGTCGCGACAACAGCTCCATCATCAACCAGTTCCCTATTAGCACCGGCCGCAAGAACCTCTATGTCTACGACTTGGATGAGGGTGAGTATATCCGCCTACGTGCCGTAGATTTCGGAAAGAAATCTCCTCGCACTTTCCTCCTAACAGCATCTGCCGCTCTAGATGCAGGGGCTACCATCTCTCTCCATCTCGATGCTCCTGGCGGCCCAGTCCTCGGCACAGTCACTGTCTCATCAACGGGTGACGTAGACACTTATAAAGAGTTCCGTTCATCCCTCACGCCCAAACTTGCCACAGGCGTGCACGACCTTTTCCTCTGTGTTGAACAGGCTTCAGGCAATGTGCACCTCGACTGGTGGCAATTCAAAAAATGGAATCTGCTAACGTGAAGAATTATCACATTTTTCTTTCTTTATTGCTCGTCATTGCGAATACCTTAAATGCCCGTACCGTCTCCTTTGGCAATGGGCAACTGTCGGTAGAGACTGTGGCACGAAATGCTGTACGCATACAGTACACGGAAGATAATTCCACTTCCGACCTGCCAGACTGGCTTTATGTGAAGCATAAAAAGGTTCGTAGCCGGGATATGAAAGTGGAAGTTGACAACGAAAATGGAATCGTTCGCATTTCAAACAAACATGGTGATGTTCTGTTTGAGGCAACCGTTCATCAACTGCAAGCAGCCACTGTGGCAGGAGAGTCTACCCACGAAGCACAGTTAACCATTCTTTCCCCTTCTGATGAATGTCTCTTCGGTCTTGGGCAGTTTCAGGATGGATACACCAATCTTCGAGGACTTACACGTCGCCTCACACAGGTCAACACCCAGATTTCCATTCCTTTCTTCTTGAGCAATAAAGGATATGGGCTCCTATGGAACAACTATGGCCTCGTCGATTTCAACCCGGCAGACAACTCTTTGACACTTAATAAGAGTTCAGTTGAAGGACTCCATGAGATAGTCAACGTCACTACTACCACTGGAGGTCAACGAGAGGAGCGCATTCAGGGCGCTTTTTCTGCTGAACTTGAAGTTCCTTCCGACGGGCAATATGCTCTCATGCTTGATGTAGGGCGTTCGATGGCTCGTCGCCACCACATAGCCATTGACGGGCAAACCATTATTGATATGCGCAACCTCTGGTTGCCCCCCACAACTTCGGTTATAGTAAATCTGACAGCGGGCACGCATTCCATAGTGGCAGACCTTGAGGCAAATGACCAGCCTGTGTTGTACTGGCGTCTTGTTGATGGGACTACCACCCTACGCTCACCCGTTGCCGATGCTGTTGATTACACTGTCATCGTTGGTACTCCCGATGAAGTAATATCCACCCTCCACGACCTTACAGGCCATAGCCCCAAACTTCCCCGTTGGGCTTTCGGATACATCCATTGTCGTGAAAGGTTCCACTCATCAGAGGAGATTCTGCAGACTGCACAACGTTTCCAACAGGAGCGCCTTCCTCTCAGCATGATAGTCCAAGACTGGCAATGGTGGGGACGTCACGGCTGGAATGCCATGCAGTTTGACGAGCGGTACTATCCATCTCCGCGGGCTCTCACCGACTCATTGCATGCCATGAACCTTCGCCTCATGCTCAGCGTATGGTCAAAGATTGACAAGAAAAGTGAGCTTGGAAGCATGATGGAACGTGACGGTTATTACATACCCGGTACCGACTGGATCGACTTCTTCTCTCCTGCCGCCGCAGCTGCGTACTGGAAAAACTTCGATGAACGTCTTGTGACACAAGGCATCGATGCCTGGTGGCAAGATGCTACAGAGCCCGAGAACGATGATCTTGTAAGACGTCGTGTCAACAATGGGCAGTGGGCTGGTGAACGCGTACGTAATATTTATCCCCTCTTGGTCAACAAGACTGTCTTCGAAGGACTTCGAGCATCGCGTCACCTGCAGCAAGACAACAAGACGTCGGTACGTCCTTTCATCCTCACACGCAGCGGATTCACGGGCATCCAACGCTATGGTTCTGCTATGTGGAGCGGTGACGTGGGAAACGATTGGGAAACGTTTGCACGTCAGATATCAGGCGGCTTAGGGATGATGTCTGCAGGACAACCTTGGTGGACATACGATGCAGGAGGGTTCTTCCGTCCTTGGAACCAGTACACCGATTCTGCCTACATTCACCGCATGCTCCGCTGGATAGAGGTTGCCACCTATCTGCCATTCATGCGCGTTCACGGCTATCAAAGCAATACTGAGCCATGGAACTACGGCAATGAAGCACAGGACATTATTGCTTCATGCCTGCGCGAACGAGAGCGTATGATGCCTTATATTTATAGTTGCGCTGCTGGTGTCAGCGAACAAGGTCGTATGCTCATGCGTCCTCTCGTCTTCGACTTCCCCACCGATGCCGAGGCGCTGCGTCAGTCCACCCAATACTGCTTCGGTCCTGCCCTGCTCGTTTGCCCGGTCACAGCTCCCGATGTCAACTCGTGGCAAGTCTATTTGCCCCCCACAGAAGGTGGCTGGACTGATTGGCACAGCGGAAGGCACTATGAAGGGGGAAACTATGTCGACGTTGCTGTTGACGCAACAGCTATTCCCGTCTTCGCCCGCGCCGGTTCCATCATTCCCCTCGCAGGCGACACTATTTCCCTTGTGTCTGGTGCAGATGCCACTTTCACACTATATGAGGACGACGGTACCACATTTGCCTATGAGCGTGGTGCTTGCACTCACATCACTCTCCGTTGGAACGATAGCCGTCATCGCTTTACCATCTGCCGCCGACGCGGTAAGTATCCTTCAATGGAGCGTCAGCGCACATTCACCATTGTGCTCCCCGATGGGACTTCTCATTCCATAAGCTACAAGGGACGGAAAGTCAGCATCACTATCTAAAACCATTGCATTTTATCATTTCAACACAATACCATTTTACCATGTTCCTACAAAAACTCACCAACTGGTATTTCACAAAGCGCGCACTGCCTTATTGGTGCGTGTTGGTAATGGACTGCCTCATTCTCGCGTTCAGCATCCTTGCGGTGTACGGAATCGCTCACGGTGCCCGCGACTTGGCTGCTCATGCCCAAGGACTCGCAATTACCATACCAGTTTATTTAGTGTTCTTCGGTGTGTTCTTCCGGGTGTTCCACACCTATCAGGGAGTGTTGCGCTACAGCTCGTTTACCGACCTCTGGCATCTTGCAGCAGCCAACTTCGGTGCCGCAACCCTCATCTTCGTCTGCCGATGGCTCTTCCATATCGACCGTTGGCTGGTCACCATCCGCTATCGCGAAGTCCTGGTTGCTGTGCTCCTTGCCACGCTGCTCATGTGGGCATTGCGCATCATCATTAAAACCCTCTACGACGGTTCCTTCAGCGGCAAGGGTTCGCAGCGCACCTTCATCTATGGAGTCAAGCAGGGCGGCGTCAGCATAGCCAAGTCTATTACGACACAGAAACCCACACAGTACAATCTCTGCGGCTTTATATCGGACGACCCGACCACTGCCCACTACTACATCATGGGACGGCGCGTCTATGCCAACGACGACAAGCTCATCTACAGGATGAAGAAACTCAATGTCAACACGCTTATCGTCTCCCCCCTCAAGAGCGAGGCTTTCCGCAACAACCCCGTAATGGTCGATACCCTCATCAATGCAGGCATCCACATCCTGATGATGCCCCCCGAGAAAGAGTGGGACGGCCACAGCGAGCTCACCCCCAGCCAGTTCGTCAACGTGAACGTCGAGAGCCTCCTACCGCGCGACAAAATAGAGGTTGACATGCAGTCCATCGGTGCCCTTCTCCACGACAAGGTGATCCTCATCACGGGCGCAGCCGGCAGCATAGGCAGCGAGATTGTCCGTCAGGTTGCCATTTATTCCCCGAAGCAGCTCATCCTCATCGACCAGGCCGAGACCCCCATGCACGACTTGCGCCTCGACTTAGCCAAGCGTTTCCCCGCCCTCCAGGCACTGACCGTCGTCACCTCCATCACCAATCAGGGACACATGGAGGAGCTGTTCCGCGACAACTGTCCCGACTATGTCTTCCATGCCGCCGCCTACAAGCATGTGCCCATGATGGAAGACAACCCCTGCGAAGCCGTGCAGAACAACTGCTACGGCACGCGTGTCGTTGCCGACCTTGCCGTGAAGTACGGTGTCAAGAAGTTCGTCATGATCTCCACCGACAAAGCCGTCAACCCCACCAACGTGATGGGCTGCAGCAAGCGCATCTGCGAGATATACGTTCAGAGCCTGGGCGAGAAGCTCCGTCAGGAGTACTACGCCAGCCTCATTGAGCAGGGCGAGGGCGCCACTGTCGAAGCCGTCAATGCCGTGCTCGACGACCCCGCCTCCACCCCCGAGGCTATCCACTCTGCCCTCGACAGGCTCAGTGCCCTCCGTCCGTTCCCCACACAGTTCATCACCACGCGCTTCGGCAACGTCCTCGGCTCCAACGGCAGCGTCATCCCCCTGTTTCGTCAGCAGATTGCGGCAGGCGGCCCCGTCACCGTCACCCATCCCGACATTGTACGCTTCTTCATGCTCATCCCCGAAGCCTGCAAGCTCGTGCTCGAAGCCGGCACCATGGGGCGCGGAAGCGAAATCTTCGTCTTCGACATGGGTCAGCCCGTACGCATTGCCGACCTTGCCAAGCGCATGATAAAGCTCAGCGGTGCCAAGAACATCGAGATTGAGTACACCGGCCTGCGCGACGGAGAGAAGCTCTACGAGGAGGTCCTCAGCGATGCCGAGGAGACCATCCCCACCCACCATCCCAAGATACGCATCGCCAAGGTACGCAAGTACGACTATGCCGACGCCCTCCGCAACGAGGAAGAGCTGCAAGCCATCGCCTCCACCTTCGACGACATGGCCACCGTCAGCAAGATGAAAGAGATTGTCCCCGAATACAAAAGCCAGCAGTCCAAGTACTCGGCGTTGGATTAGTAACTCGCTCTAAGAATCGCTTACTGTATTCACCACAAACCTTTAGGTAAAAGTCACAGCGCACAAACATACTCATCTGAGAGTGAGGGGGGGACTACGAGAGGGAGCCCCCCTCACTTTTTCATCCCCATGCTTCCCTCATAGACAACGACAGACACAGCAACCCATTCGTTTCCCCTTTCTCACCCCACGGTTCCGCTGCCAAGCCCCTCAAGCTAGCAGTACCCCAGCGCAGTCGTTTTCCTGCACCTCAGTAAAAAAAAGCCGCACCCACTTGCCATTTTGCAAAAACGTCTGTACCTTTACCATCCACTATGAAAACTACACATCATCATCCCGCTTCACTAGTTCTGCAGACGCTTCTCGCTATGCTCATCGTCATGCATGCCACCGTCGTCTCCGTCCATGCGCAGAGAGTCTATCGGGGCAGCAGCCCCTACTCCTCCGACGTCCTGTGCCATGTCGAAGAAGGGAAGGTCTATAAGGGACTCGATTCGTACACCTCGTCCATCATCGCACGCTTCGACGGCACCTACCTCTACAGAGGCAACAGCATCTACATGAGCGACGTCATCCTGAGTTGGCGCGACGGCAACATCTATCGCGGGCGTTCGTCCTACCGGTCAGACGTGCTTGCCAACTGGCACGACGGCAATCTCTACAGCGGCACCTCCAGCTACCAGTCAGACCTGCTCTTCACCTACCGCGACAACAAGGTCTATCACCATGGCGAGCCCTATCAAAGCAGCATCCTCCTCACCACTTCCGCCCCCGTCCACCCCATCATTCTCTACATGCTCCTAATTACCACAACATAATAGTTTCTCACAATCAAAGCCTTTCATAAAGCCTAAAGCACCAACTAATAGAGAGTGGACACATAACACGACAAGTTTTTTTCAAAATCCTTTTCTATTAGATTAAAAGCATTATCTTTGCGAAAAAATATTATTTCCCATGAAAAAAAGAATAGCAAATGCAGTGCTTGCACTGTTGGTTTTTGTTCTTCCAATGGCGGCACAGACCTACCATATCTGCAAGGTTACTTCCGTACAGGCTGGAGAAAAATATGTCTTTGAACAGAGCGGAAGGGTGATGATCCCCGAAATCGTCAACAGCGGGCTCAACACGACTGCCACCTTCTCCACAAGCGGAATCACAGACTCCGAACCCTACGTCTGGACGCTTGAATCAGCAGGCTCTGAGTCGTTCTATATCGTCAGCTGTGACGGAAACAACAGCGGCCGTTACATCGCCAACACCAGCAGCGGAACCATCAGGTTCTCCTCCAATACAACCAAATGGAAGTTCACCTTTGACGAACAGGGCTATGCACTCATCACCAACACGACCAACAGCGACCGCTTCCTCGGCTATGCCACAGGCGAGACCTATTATAAGACCTATGCCCAAAGCAGCATCGATGAATATCAGCATTCCATCACCGTTTATCAACTTGTGGAGGATGCAGAAAAGACCTTGACAGGTATTGAAGTCACCACGCTGCCGGCGAAGACAACGTATGAGGAAGGCGAGTCTTTCAATCCTGAAGGTATGGTGGTGACGGCTACATACACCCTCGCCAACGGCACGACAACGACGGAACAAGTGGCAGACTTCACCTACCTCACTGACGGACCGCTTACCGCCGACGTCCGGGCTATAACAATCTCCTACAAAGGTTTCTCAACCACAGTTGCCGTTACTGTAAACAAGTCACCCCAACACACAGTTACGCTGGGCGACACACAGACAGTCCTTGAGTATAACGAGGACGGAAAGACAGTAACTCTTCCCGCCAGAGAAAGTTCGGAGACATATACATTTGTCGGCTGGAGCGAGAGAGAGTGCAGTTGGGGCACCACAGCCCGCCCTGCCACAGTCAACGAAGGCACTTATTTCCCTTCGGCCGACGTGGTGCTCTACCCCATATTCAGCATGAAACAGAAAGGCACAACCCCCGGATGGGAACTGATGACAGACCTGTCGAAACTGGAAACAGGAACGTATGCCCTGGTCACAGAACTATCAGACGGCTGGCATGCTTTCAACGGCACCATTTCAGACAAGGGAATGGGAGGTATAACGGATGCTTTTTCATTCAGCAACGGATTTACTGCTGAACTTCCCGAAAATGCAGAACAACTGACTTTTACAGTCAGCGATGATGGAATACAGATTATTCGTCCAAGCGGGACTTTCTTCACCGCCGACGGAACAAAATTAACCGGGCATCTGAAATGGACTAGCAACAGTTCAAACTACTGGTACCTTTATTCAGAAGACGGCGAGACATACCTCCAGTATAAGTACACCATTCTACGCTACTCTACGGCACAGGCAACACCCGGATTCCGCACATACGACGGTCCCAGTTCCGGCATCGGTGTGGCCTTGGCCAAGAAGACCGAATCCGTGACATGCTACGCATCGCTTCCCCACCACATCAGCATCGGAACATACGCCACGCTCTACCTGGAATACGACGCGTTGATAGCCGACGGGCTGGAGGCATTTTCTGTTCACGCGACCGGCACACCCGGAATAGTGAACCTGACAGCACTCGAGGGAGTGATCCCGGCCAAGACGGGCGTGGTGCTGAAAGCAAGCACAGCGGGCACATATCCCTTACTGCTCAGCACCTCACCGGCTAATCCTGTAGAAGACAACATTCTCGTGGGAGTGAGCACAGACACCGAAGTGGGCAGCCTGTTGGATGCATATCCGGGAAAGAGCGTGTATGGACTGAGACTGCGCGATGACGGAACACCCTTCTTTGCAAAACTGGTCGTCGACAACGACAACGAGGAGCACAATACGCTGGCAGCCCACAAGGCACTCCTCGTAGTTGAAAGCGCAGCTGCCTCCATCGGATTGCGCAATGGCGACGAGACAGCGATAGACGTCCCTATCCTGCCATCAGAAGGGCAAACATCCCCAAAGCAAACACGCTACGATCTCTCAGGACGTCCGACGACTGCCGCAGACGGCCTGACGATAGTAAACGGAAAGATAACCTATAAGAGATGATGCCCTATGAATACAAATGAAATAATTATGCAAACGCACGAGACGCAAATGAAAAAAAAGGACTATATCAAACCGACGTGTGTTGTAAACAACATGGTATCAGCCGAGATGCTGGCAATGTCTGTTGTATATACTGACGAGGAGCAGACATACGGCAGTGATTGTCAAAGTCATGGACGTCGCGGCGCATGGGGTAACCTATGGGCCAAATAAAATGGCAATAATATTGTAGTTGGCACAAGGCACATTTATCAAACATACTTTTTAATATAATAGATCAATAAAAAGCGATATCTAGTTAAACTACATATAATCAGATAAGTCTATCATCTTCTATCATCTATATATCATATTGCGTAAGCAAAGAATAGTAATAGAACTTCTACCATGCGACGATTATATATATTATTAGCCTTTTGTGCCTTGTACACATCGGTAAGCGCTGATCCTACAGGGACATACTACTCGTCAATAGACGGACTGAAGGGCGATGCGCTGAAGACTCGACTGAAGGCTGTGGTGAACAACCACAGCTATATAGACTACGGACAGCTGGACGATAAATACCCCGACATCTATACCATCACCGACAGGGGAACGGAATATGTGTACGACATCTTCTCGAAGAATTACTATACCTATGCCAACGGGGGCTTCAACAAGGAACACGTGGTACCCAAGAGCTGGTGGGGAGGTCACACGACGCTTGACTGCTATCACGACATTATAAGCGTGGTGCCTGCCAACGCAGAGGCTAACTCAAAGAAGAACAACTTCCCTCCCGGCACGGTGAAGAGCGCCTACTATGACAACGGACGACTGCGCGTGGGAACACCTACCAACGGCCTCGGCACGGAGTTCCAATCGGTGTTTGAGCCTGCCGACGAGTTCAAGGGCGACTTCGCACGCATCTACATGTATGTGGCTACCTGCTATGACGATGCGCCCTGGGCAGAGGACGGCACCTCGAGCGAGTTCAGAACAGAGACATGGCCCACGATGAGCGAATGGCTCTACAAACTGCTGCTTAAATGGCACAACGACGACCCCGTGAGCGACACCGAACGAACCATGAACGACAGGGTGCAGAGGGTGCAGGGCAACCGCAACCCCTTCGTGGACTACCCTACCCTGGCCGACTACATATGGGGCGACTGGAGGGGCATGACCTTCTCGCTCGATGACCAGAACCTCTACGTGCACAGCAACATCGACTATCCCGGTACGCTGACGGGCACGTCGACGGTGAGGAACATCTGCCTGTCGCAGACCACCTTCGCCTGCCACTCGGTGTTAGTAGGGAGCACGGTGACAAAGACTTTCACGGTGCGACTGACGGACATGAACAGGGAGGTGACCATCGCCCCGACAACGGGCACGGTGTCACCCTCAACAATAGCGGCAGGGACGGCAGAGGCTATGATAACATGGACCTACACGCCGACGACGACAGGGAACTTCGACGATAGGGTGACCCTGACTGCAGGCTCCGCCTCGGCTGCCGTGCGCATCTACGGCACGGTGTATGATCCGAACGAGGAACAGGACGACGGCACCGAGTGGGAGCTGGTGACATCGGCCAACGACCTGGAGGTGGGCGACGAGTACCTGCTGGTATGCCGCAGCACAGGCAGCGTGGCAAGCACTCTGACGGGGGGCTATTTGCCACGCGTCACCACCAGCAAGCTGGAGGCATCGACGACTCGCTTCACGGGCACACCCGACGGGGCTCAGGTGCTGACACTTGGCATGAAGGGCAACTACTTCACCTTTGCACGCGAAGACGGCAAGCTGCTGGGTAGCAACAGCAACAGCTCACCGAGCCTGTCGTTCGGTAACAGCAGCGCCTCGCAGACATGGACCATCAGCATCAACAACAGCACCAAGGATGTGACGATAGCCAACACCACCGACAACTGTGGCACGATGTACTATAACTCGAACGCGCAACGCTTCAAGACATACACCAGCACAGGCCAGATGCTGCCGCAACTGTTCCACAAGGTGGGCGAGGCAGTAAGCTACTCGCTGACATGGATGGTGGGCGACGAGACCTACTACACCTCCACAGCGTTCTTCGGACAGCCTCTGGTGCAGCCTACGGTATCGCCCTCGGCAGAGGGATACACCTTCATGGGCTGGACGACAGCGGAGAACATCAGCAGCGACGGAACGGGCATCACCTTCCTGGGAACGGACGAGACGGTGAGGGGCGACGCCACCTACCACGCTGTGTTTGCCCTGCAGCACACCTCTGAAGAGGGCACGGCACAGACTCTGCTGGACGACGACTTCAGCTCCATCACATCGGGCGACAATACCTCCTCAACCGGCTCAAACGCTGCATGGAGCGGCGACAGCACGTTCCCGACAGTGAACAGTGCTTACAAGGCTGGTGGTGTGGTGAGAATCGGCAAGAGCGGAGGGGCTGGCTCCATCACCAGCGTACCCCTCGACGCCGTTGCCGGCACGGAGGTGGAGGTGACCTTCGACGTGAAGGGATGGTCATCGGTGGAAGGCAAGATCGTCGTCACCGTAGGGAGCGAGAGCCAGACCGTCACCTACGAGGCTGTGATGAGCAGCAGCGAGTTTGAGAACAAGAGCGTGACCTTTACCCTCGCCGACGACAATCCATCGCTCACATTAGCCTCAACGGCGAAGCGCGTCTTCATAGACAACGTGAGGGTGAGCACCGTGGTAAACACCATTTACTATAGCGACTACACGCTCTACCCCTCTGCTACGTTGCCTCTGGTGGGTGACGTGAACGAAGACGGAGAGGTGAACGTAAGCGACGTGACGGCGCTGGTAGTCCACATACTGGGCAACGCCGAATACGACGTGACGCTGTGTGACCTGAACGAAGACGGAGAGGTGAACGTGAGCGACGTGACGGCACTGGTAGCCCTCATACTCAACAACGAATAGGTGTCGGCAGAGGGATGAGGTGCCGTTGAACCACCGCTATAACGGGCGACACACAACAAATGACATATCAAGTGATTATCTTGGCTCTGCCTTGTAAGAGACAGGCAGTGACGCAAGAGGACACGGGAGGGTTATTCAGTCCGAAAGGACTGGTATCTCTCCCACTCTTTCAGCACGTCGGCATGACTGGCATCTGTGAAGAAATCGGCACGCAGCTCGCGGCTGAAGGGCGCCCAGTTGCCGCTGACGACACCTCCGCAGGCGATGACGGGTTGGAAAATGCCGCTGTTGTTGTGAGCCCTGTGGCGGAACTCCGGGGGAACGGCGATGTCGCGGCTCTTGTAGCTGATGAGATACTCGTCGTAGGGAGGGATGAGGAGGCATCGGCTCTGCCGGAAACCGCGCGTACGGCAGTCGTCGGTGAGATAGAATGTGATGCCCTTCCACGTCTCCTTGCGCAGCGCGCCTCCAAGCATGTCGATGCCCCTGCGACAGTCGCTGATATTGAGTCCCGACCACCACACGAAATCGTCGAGCGTGGCAGGCTGACGGCTCCGGAAGTACTTGAGGGTAAGCCGTGCAAGGGTTTCATCGCGGTTGAAGGGATTTTTTGCGGGCACTTTCTCGGCTGCGAGGGCATAGGTGGCCTTCATGGGCAGGAGGTTGCCGCTGCAGAGGGAGCCTGAGAGCTCGGCATAGCGTATGTGATATGAGAGGCGGTGGTCGTCGATGCAGATGCCCATCTCATCGAGGGCGAGAGTGAAATCGTCCTTCGTAGCGCTGCCTTTCTCAGCTGCTGTCTTCAGGAGGATGTTGCGGATAAGCCGTGCCTCATGGTCGGAGATGCTGATGTTGTTGCTGCTCATCCACCCTCTGATGACAGCCAGCGCCTTGGGTGCACACAGCTCAAGGAAGGGCCAGTAGTCGGCTACCGACACCAGCTGCCACGTGCCGCGCATGAGATGGAGACGGACGATCTGCCCGCTGTCGAAGGCCTGACTGAAAGCCGCTGCCGAGGGTTTGCGCGTGCGCATAGCCACAGCCCAGCGCATCATGCGATACTCCTGCGCCTGCACGGCACCCATGTGCTCAACCGCCTCAGCAGGGCTGGCAAACTGAGGGCAGATGAGCTGCTGGTTGAGGAGACGGAGGGCAATAGGATTCATGATGCTTGAGGCGACTCATGGAGAGCAGGCTCTTCTGAAGAGAGTGAGAAAGCGGTGCTACTCGCTACGGAAAGTGGAAGCAGGCAGCCCGGCACCGTTCACCAGATTGGCACGCGTGAAAGGTTGCCAGCCGTAGCGTACGAAGCGCGGATGCTTCACCTCGGGGCTGCTGACACGTACCTCGTCACCTACCACGACAGCCTCTGCCGGGAAGAACTCACCATCGTACTCGGCAACCTCGAAGGTGCGCAAGGGAGCACCGTCGGAGGAGTGAAGCCCCTCGGCATAGCGGAACTGCACCCACGCACTCCCCTCGCGGAACGACACCGAGCGGAAAAGAGGTCCCGAAGGCACCATGTGGGAGAAGCCGTAGTCGTTGTGCAGAGCCCACGCTGCCAGCCTGTGACCGAGGGGGCGCTTTGAACGTGGATGCACATCGAGAGAGTCGCCCAGGTCGGTGCACACAGCCATGCCCGTGTGGGGAACCTTGTCAAGGAGCTTCAGCTGCGAATACCTGAACCAAGGCCACTGAGGGCGATTGAGGCTGGAGAGCTGCATGTAGTAGAACGGCATGTCGGGCTGATGCCACGCCTTGCGCCAGCTGCCGACAAGCAGAGGGAAGAGCGCGTCGTGGGCATCCTTGTTGTGGGCATTGCTCTCGCCTTGATACCAGATGACGCCGCTTATGGGCAGCGATAGGATCGGCGCGATGCCTGCCTCGAAGAGATAGCACGGCTGGTAGGGATGGCGCTGAAGGGCGTTATGACCCTCGCCCATATTCGTCTCGGCACGCCCCCGCACCCAGTCCTGGATGAAATCGTTCTTCGTCCAGTCACGCAGCACGGCAGGGAACTCATGTTCTATCGTCGTGCGGTCTATCCAAGCCTCAATGCCGCTGCCTCCAATGGCATTGTTGATGATGCCTATGGGGCACTGCAGACTGTCGTGCAGCTCGCGTGCGAAGTAGTAGCCTATGGCACTGAAGCGGGGCGACGTTTGTGGGGTGCACATCTCCCACGAGGGTTCTGTGAAGTAATGGAGCTTGTTGATGGAGTCAAGGGCGCTCGCGCTCCACTGGATATTGTTTGTGAGCCAGCGCGCCTCGAAGTTGAGGAGGCGGATGTCGGGGATGTCGGAGAGGGGGATATCTTCGGCGGCGGTGTTGCACTGCTGTAACTGGAATGTCATGTTCGACTGCCCCGAGCACAGCCACAACTCGCCAGCCATCACGTTGTGAAGTTCCAACGTCTGCTTTCCGCTTTTCACAGTAAGCGTGTAGGGTCCCCCGCTCGGCAGGGGCGAGATAGACACCTTCCACTTGCCGTCGAGCCCTGCAGTAGCGGTATGCTTCTGCCCGTTGATGCGCACAGTAACCTTGTCGCTCGCATTTGCCACACCCTCCAGAGCGAAAGCCCTGTTGCGAGGCAGCACCATGTTGTCAGTATAATAAGGAGGGAGCTGCAGCCCGCCATAGTCGCCCGTGATGGCGGAATAGACTATCTGCGCCATGATGCCATAGCCCTCTTTGTTAGGATGGATCGCATCGGGGAAGAGTTCGGGACGGCAATGCAGGGGCTCGAAGAACGATATCAGCTCGCACTGCTTGCGCTCTGCCACTTGTGCAATGACAGGCTGAATCTCGTCGTGCCAGTCGCGCGTACCGCTGAGGAAACGATGATGACGATCAGAGAGAGGAGTCATCTGGCAGACGATGACTCGGCACTTGGGATTTGACTTCCTCACAGAGTCGATGAGCGCGGAGTAGTCGGCAACGAACTCGTCGCGGTAGGCAGGCCATGCGCGAGGATCGGTGTCGTTGATGCCCAGATGGATAACAGCGATGTCGCCGCCGAACGCCATTGCTTCCTTGAACTCCTGCTGCTGCATATAGGGACGATAAGCTCTTCGCAGCAGCGTGGCACCAGGCTTGCCGAAACGTCCCACTTCGTATCCGTCGCCGAGCAACTGCTGCAGTTGGGCGGGATAGGAGTCTACCTCGGGATGACTGAGCCCCGTGCCGTAGGTGATGCTGTTTCCTATACAACTCACACGCACGGGCTTATCTCCCGCGGCATAGAGGGTGACAACAAAGCAAAGCTGACACATCAGCATGACAAATCTTTTCATATGCGACACAATTTTTATTTTCCTTTGTCGGCAAAGATAATGCTTTCTGCCGAAATTCCTATGTCTGCTGCCACATTGTTTCATTCAACATACACACTTGTGAAGAAAACATCGTGCGGGGAGAAGAAACCATAGCTCAGGGAGAAGAAAGCACCTCTCGAAATAAAGCAAAAATGATAATTTGAAAAAAAATGCGTTTTTTTCTTTTAAAATCGTAATTATTGTCCTATTTTTGCCGTGTTTTTTAAATTCGAAAGCCTTCAACAATTGAAGAATATATGAAGAGAGCCTTACTCATCGGCATCTTGATGACAGCCGCATGCACCCTGTCATTCGCACAGAATGAAATCAGTAACAAACTGTCCATCAGCACACAGATGTTCCTCGACGAACGAGATGGAAAGATTGACATAAGTGAACAGACAAGCACCTCCAAGGGTGGAATGACAAACGCCATCATTGGAAAGTGGGACAAACGCAAGAAGAACGACAAGCGCTTCTATGCCTCACCCGACACTCTGGAGGGAAAAGCATACATCTCAACATTCCTTCGCCTCGACGACAGCAACAGCGTCGGCAGCCTTGAAGCCAAGGGAGTCATCCTGCAGTGCTCCTTCGACAACGGCTTGGTGACAGCCCTCGTACCCGTCGACTCGATAGAATCGGTTGCCGGGCTCTCGAGCGTGAGGCGCATCAACGTGGCTTCACTCATGCAGCCCATGACCGACAAAGCACGCTCGGCGACAAATGTTGATGATGCCCTATCGCTGTCAACAGAAGCTATCGCCTCGGGGCTGTCTGCCAAGTACGACGGCACGGGCGTAGTGCTGGGCGTTATCGACACGGGCATCGACTTCCAGCACATCGCTTTCAAAGATGCCAACGGCAACTCTCGTATCAAGCGTGCCTATGTCTACAACGGCTCCTCGGCAAAGGAATACACCAACATCTCCTCTAACAGTCCTACCACCGACGATAAGACTAACGATCATGGTACCCACACAAGCACCACGGCAGGAGGCTCCAGCGTGAAAGTGAACGGCAACAACGTCAGCGTTACCAACGATCATGCAAACGCCACCTACGGAGGCATGGCTCCCGGGGCTGACCTTTATTTAGCAGCCATCAACGGACTGTCAAGTACATATCTTGCCAATGCCTTGAAGAAGATATGTGACTATGCCGACGGCGTGGGTAAGCCTGTAGTCATCAGCAACAGCTGGGGTTCGCAGTTCGGTCCCCACGACGGCACGGGAGACTTTGCCGACATCACTGCACAGTACTTCAACGACTCGAAGCCGAACCACATCTGCCTTTTCGCTGCTTCCAACGACGGAGGCAAGAGCAAGGACAACGAGGGCGGAGGCTACCATCTCAGCGGTACGGCATCGAGCAGCAAACCCTTGGGGAGCATACTGCGCAGCGCCACCTACATCAACACCGATGCCGGCTACTATTACTACGGGGTCATCGCTAACGCATGGGCACGCTCAAGCAGCGTCGGCAGCATGGCATGCAAAATCTTCGTTCTCGACTCAAGCACAGGCGCTGTCAAGACCTCTGTAACCGTGAATCCTACTACCAGCGGAGCTACCGTGAGCGGACTGAGTTCCTATTTCAAGGGCACATTGGTTGCCTACAAGGACTATATCAGTTCGAACAAGACACAAATATTGCTCTACACCAACGGGCTCACATCCCAAAGTACTACCACCACTACCAAAAACGGCGAGTCATATTATGTCAGCAAATACACCCTTGCAGTGCAATTCTACCCCACTAGCGGCAGCAGCACCATCGACGTGTGGGGAGGCACTTACGGATACTTTACCAATCACCTGACTACCAGCGGCTACACGTGGACTAACGGTTCCGACGATATGTGTGTGAGCGACGAGGCTACCGACCCGAATGTCATCTCCATCGGTGCCTACGTTACCAGCAACACCACCACCGACTATCAGAATCACACTACCGACTTCAGCAGCGAGTATACGATAGGCGACATTGCCTACTTCTCAAGCTTTGCCACTGCCAGCCAAAGCCCCACAGGCAAGCAATATCCGTGGATTTGTGCTCCCGGAGCACGCATCGTGGCAGGTGTCAACCACTACCACACGGCTTCCGTCGACGAATACAGCTACTACGGAAGCGATTTCTCCTCCGACCTCGTAGTGAACAGCTCCAGCAATCCATACGCCGCCATGGAGGGCACGTCGATGGCAACGCCTGTTGCTGCGGGTATCGTGGCACTATGGTTGCAGGCAGCCACTGAGACAGGCAAGACACTCACTACCAGCCAAGTGAAGGAGATTATGAAGGAGACCGCCATCCACGATGCCTTCACCACCACAGGAGCTAACGCCTCCCACTTCGGCAACGGCAAGATTGATGCCCTTGCAGGCATCTGCAGCATTGTGGGAGCAACCAGCTTGCCACGCATCACCGCCACGACAAACGAACTGAACTTCGAGACCTCCCTGCTCAAACCCGTGACAAAGACCTTCGACGTGAGAGGTTTCGACCTCTCCGACCCCTTGAGCATCTCCGTTTTGGGGGATGACTTCTCGGCCGACATTACCCACATCACTACCGCCGACGCCGCTGCAGGGACGACTGTCGCCATCACCTTCTGCCCCACAACGGCAGGCACCAAGACGGGCATCGTCACCCTCAGCAGCAGCGAAGCAGAGCCTGTCACCATCTCCCTTACCGGCATAGTGCATGCGCCCCTCATTAGCACATCTACTCCGCTGGTAGCCTTCGACGACTGCTTTGCTACGCTCACCTACTCGCAGTCCGTCACCGTCGGCGGCCAGTACCTCCTCGACGGCATCGCCGTCAGCCTCGCCGACGACAGCGGCATGTTCAGCATTGCCCTGGATACCATTCCTCATGCCAACGGCAGCGCCTCTGCAGAGGTGACAGTCACCTATGCCCCCACTGATGCCGGCACCCACCAAGCCACGCTCATCCTCTCCAGTCCGAGTGCCGAAGCCGTAACCGTCACCCTCTCCGGCACCGCTGCCGCCGCCACTCCCAGACTCGACGTATCGAACACCACCCTCACCTTCTCCACCCATGTCGATGAGGTAGCAAACCAGACATTCCACGTCAGCGGCATGTTCATCGACGACGAAGTGACGGTCAACCTCTCCGACGACAACGGCGTGTTCAGCGTCAACCCCTCCTCCCTCTCTCCCAGCCAGATAGCAGCGGGAGCCACTATCACAGTCTCCTTCCTTGCCGCCGACGAAGGCACCTTCACGGGCTCCGTCCTCCTCACCAGCGGCGATACCTCCGCCACCGTCATGCTCTCTGCCGAGGCTAACGACGGCGGCACAGCCGAAGACCCTTTCCTCAACATCCGCAAGCATGCCACCATCAGCCACACGGGGTGGACCAACTATAAGTATACCGCCTATCCCAACGACGGCACGGCATGGCTAACCTTCGCTGCTTACGATGCCTACACCAACGACGACAGCCAGCGCTGGTACAGCATGGGCTCTGTCTCCACCACCTCAACCAGCTGGAACGCCTCCGCTCCCTTCCTCGGTAGCAGCGCCTATGGCACCACGCGTGCTGTCAACAACTCAGGCAGCATATGGGGAGGCACAGGTGCTACCACCCTCACGTTCTACGTAACTGCATGCACGGAAGTCACCATCTGCGGCAAAAACGGCTCGGGCTCCAGCTTCTCGTCCGTCAAGACCTCGCTGAGCGCCTATGCGTGCACCCTCGATGCCGACGGAACGCCCACTGCCGCCTCCGCCGCCGCCAAGACCGCCACCTCCACCACCAAGAACTCTGCTGTCACCCTCCGATGCAACGGGCTCGATGCCTCAACCGTCTACAAGGTGGTCGTCACCCTCACACGAGCCACCCTCTACGAGATAGCCTTGCAGACACCCCTGCCGACGCCCGTCATCCATGCCGACCCGCAACAGATTACCCTCACATCGACGGCAGGCACTCCTGCCACGGCAGCGTTTACCGTGAGGGGCTCCCATTTGCGCGACGACATCAACGTCAGCCTGTCCGACGACAGCGGCACGTTCAGTGTCGATACCACCCGTGTGACCACCGCCGATGCAGCTGCAGGCATGCCTGTGAGCGTCACCTTCAATCCTACCGCCGAGGGGACATACAGCTGCTTGCTCACCCTTTCCAGCACTGATGCCGAGACGGTAACCGTCGCCCTCACTGGAACAGCCGTCGCCCCCGCTACCGCTGTGGTGGGCGACACCAACGGCGACGGTGTGCTAAACGTGTCTGACGTCACCCTCATGGTCCGCCACATCCTTTCCACTGAAGGCGACGGTGATAGCCCCTGCCTCTCCCTGCAGCAGATGGATGTGAACGGCGACGGCGTGGTCGACGTGGCGGACGTCACCCAGCTTGTCGCCCTCATACTCGGTAGCTCAACAGACAGCGAATAGCATCAGCCCCTGCCATCAGCCCATCACCGCCAATCGCCTGCGCCACCCCTGATGCCGACCCCACACATCGAGCAAACAAAACCATACACATGTGCCACAAAAAATCACCATCCCATGATTGACGATATTATTCAGTACAATAAGGAATTTGTCACCGAGGGCAACTTCAAGCCCTATATCACCGACAAGTATCCCAAAAAGCACCTTGCCGTACTCACGTGCATGGACACGCGCCTCACGCAGCTCCTCCCTGCCGCCCTTGGGCTACGAAACGGCGATGCCAAAATCATCAAGAATGCAGGAGGTATCATCCTCTCACCTTTCGACTCTGCCATGCGTAGTCTGCTCGTTGCCATCTATGAACTAGGCGTTAACGAGATAATGGTTGTTGCACACACCCAGTGCGGAGCATGTAACATGAGCTATCAACACTTTCGACCCGAAATGATAGCACGAGGAATTACCGAGAAAACGCTTGAGACCATCCATCAATGTGGTGTCAACCTCGATGAATGGCTCGAAGGATTCCACGACACTGACGCTTCTGTGCAGAAAACCGTCAAGGCTATCGTCTTGCACCCCTTGGTACCAAATGATATCATCGTCAGAGGGTTCATCATCGACAGCACAACAGGACTACTACGCGAGGTCTAAGTCAACTTATCCCACCCTCTTCTCTCTTAGAAAAGCAGTCTACAAAACCCCGTTATTCAGCAGACACCTGACGACAGCTATTCCCACATGGCTGTTATCCAAAGCAGTTGCCTGTGAAAGGCAATGCTCCGCTTCCTCCCGTTTACCGAAGCCTAACATCCCCAACGCCTGCATGAAGAGGCAATGAACTCGGTTCCTCGTGTCCAGGCTCTCGTCCCATATTGCCAAATCAGGCAGCGAAACGGCAAAATAATCCATCGTAACCTTATCATCTTGATGCTGCCATCCATAATCGACGAGCATCTGAAATTTCAGCACTGCCTCTTCCGTACGTCCCAATTCTTTCAGAGCTAAACCCTGATAAAAAATCTTCTCAGGCTTAGCATCGTTGTAATAGAGGGCGGCGACAGGCTTAAGATCGCCCTGCGAAGCCTTCTCAAAGTAGATGTGCGAGAACGAAAGGCACTCCAGGCGCTCATCCTCCGTTTCACACATAGCAGCTCGGTGAGCGAAGGCTCTCCCGAGGAGATAGAAGAAATCCTGCTCCTGTGCCCCATAAAGCTTGCCCTCACCCAGATGAGGAGGATAGACGAGACACTCCTCCAAGAGTTTAACGGCCTCTGCGGGGCGGTCTTCACTCAGCGCCACGGCAGCCAGCTGCACACGAGCGGACTGATACTGTGCTGGCACCTTTCCTTCCCCGCCCTCCCATGGATGGAACACACGCGAGTCGAGCGTTTCTGCTGCCTCGCGGCACCTGCCGAGCAGGTTCAGCAAGGTCGCCTTCTCCAGCACCAGGTCATCGCGCTGTGTCACCACGCACTCGTACCTCTCGTACAGTGCCAGCCTAAGCCCAGGAGGGTGCTGCAACCTCTTTCGCAGCTGGTCATATTCCATCATCACCCTTGCATCGGTGTCGTCCAAGGCAAAGGCTTTCATCATACAGCTGAGAGCCTTTTCGGGGAGATGCTGCTTGTTGTAATAGTAGAGCGCCAGGTTGCGCCACACGGTAGGGAACAGGGGATCGCGCTGCGCTGCCTGTTCCCAAGCGGCGCCCGCCAGCTCATACTGCCTCTTGTCATACCACAGATTACCCAGCAGGTAAGGAGCGCGTCCGTCGTCGTCAGGAGCATCCTTTAGCACCTTTATTGCCTCCAGTCTGTTGGGGAACACTCCGTCCACCCATTGGAGCCTCGCCTTGTCATACTGCCTCCCATAGTAACAGCCCATCACATCGAGCGCATGATAGCTCTCCGCCATTGCCCACACCGCGTCAGCCTCCTCTTTAAGCCCCGCAGCCAAATAGTCGAGCGCCAGCTCATTATAGTTGTGCGCATCGCCGCGCATCAGCTCGTTGAGACCATCCCTGTCATCGTCGCCAAGCAAAATCGACTCGAAGCGGCAGCCATAGTTGAATCTGTCCAAAGTAAGTGACTCGGCAATGAACGCACGCGCCGCGCACTCCCGATGGAGATGCCGCAGAATGGCACACTTCAGCATTCGAGCCTTATGATTATGCCAGTTGCGTATCAAGGAGCGGTCAACCTCCTCAAGAGCATCATCCCACCTACCCTGCATCATGCTTATCTGCGCACAAGACATCCATCCGGCATCCTGCCATGCGGCATTCCATGTCGACTTGTAAAACCAGTCATACGCTTCGCCCAGCAGTTGCTCGTTATCGTCATCGCAGCGCGACCTCCACAGCAGGCAGAGGGCGAGGTTATAGAGGGGTTCCCCGTCGTAGGGATTGGGATTGCGCTTCTGCAAGACGCATACAGCCCTGCGCAAATAGGGCTCTGCCTTCTCGAATCGTCCCCTACGGAGATACCACAGCCCAAGGGCATTGTTATTTCGGACATCGTTGACATCTCTTCGCAAAGCCTCCTCGTAGTACTCAACTGCGCTCCATGTGGCATGTCGGTACTGTTCGAGGTGCAGCCCTGTAAGATACAATTGCTCACAAGTGTCAATCTCCGAGGGTAGCAGAGCCGCTTCTGCCGGTGCCGGGATATTATCATTATGAGGTTCAACTGCTCGACAAGAAATACGTCCGACTTCAAGAACCAGCAGCTCATAAGGAGTGTCTACGTAGACGTCCCTATCAAAAACCGTTTCAGGAGCCATCTCAACCTTTTCGCTAAACAGAACTATCCCTTCTGTTGTTTTTAACTTTATCGTATGACTCTGACGGGAAGTGGCATAAACCTGTATTCGTACGGAATTGCCCCGAGGAGTTAGATTAAGAACCAAATCACGGCTGGCATTCTTCACCACCCCAAGTTCACGGTAAGGAAAGAAATACTGCACAAACGACTTCTCCTCATAAGGCATAAGCCAAGAGAAGTCGGGTTGGTTTTCAGTGAAAACTCCTGCCATCAACTCGATGTAAGGACCATCGTCGTCAGTGAGATTTCGATCCCATGCACGCCCGAAGTCACCATTACCCCAAGTCCACTGTTTCTTTCCGGGGCTCAGTCGGTGGTTGGCAACATGCAGCATCCCAGCTTTCGTATCGTTCTCGTATCCGCCTTCGAAGTCATAGTCGGAGTGAGCAACCATATAGGACGTGGGTACGTGAATGTTCTTGTAGTTACTGATGTCGACACCAGCACTGTAATCTATTTTATAATAGGTACCCGTAGCAATTGGGAAACTGCTGACAGCTCGTTTGCCATGGTCGAAAACGGCATTCACGTCGGGTGGGAAGACACTCTGGTAATGGTCGTTGACATGAACGGCAGGGTTTGCCCACCAAAGGAATGTCTGGGGCATCTCAGTAGGATTGTACAGCAAGCCATTTATTTCCAAATAAGCACAACCCGGATAGAGGGTAAAACCTGTCATGCATTTCTGATGGAACATTCTTTCGCGCTCACCGCACCACACGGTGACACTACCGTCAGAGTGTTGCTCTATAGTACTATCAACAGGCATGAAAGTGCTTGGACGATGATGCTGTGGCCAGTTGAACTCTATTCCTCCGCTAATCCACGGCCCTGCCAAGCCCACCAAAGCCGGCTTGATTACATGATTGTAATAAATAAAGTGACGCTGACGGATTTTGTCGTATGCCATCTGAATACGCCCGCCCAGTTCAGGCAAAATCAAAACACGTATATACTCGTTCTCAATCCAAATAGCATGGTACTCATGATCACTTTTCCCATTGGCAACAGACTCTATCACCGGATAGGGGTAGACCACACCACTGGAACCTTGATAAACTCTATTTTCAAGAAAGACAGGATTTTTTTCGGGACGGCCCACCTCGTAGGTAGGAATTACCACCTTCTCCCTCCATGCACGTACCATAGCCAATAGTTTATTTATTTTTTTATTAATTCTTTCTCTAACTGTTCAAAACTCTTTCCTTTAGTTTCGGGACAACATTTGAACAAATAGACGAAACTGATGAGGCATATTGCACTGTATAACCAGAATGTTCCGAATGTGCCAAGCGAGCTATTAAGAGTAGGGAAAGAAAACGTAAGAGTACAACATCCTAACCACAAGGCAAACGTACAAATAGCCATCGCAATACCACGAATCTTGTCGGGGAATATTTCACTCAACAAAACCCAAGTGATGGGACCCAAAGTCATAGCATAGCAACTAATAGCCAAAACGACAAGTATAACCATGAAAAGTCCAGTTGTATGATAATAATAGCAAAGGCCGAGAATGAAATAGATGATTCCAAGTCCACTGGCTCCTATGAGCATAAGTTTGCGGCGCCCAAGCTTCTCTACGGAAAAAATGGCAACAAACGTGAACGCTACATTGGCAATGCCTGTGATGACAATGTTGATAAACATCATGTTAACATCGTAGCCTGCAGCAACGAATATCTCGTGGGCATAGTTGAAAATAACGTTCGTTCCGCACCATTGTTGGAACACGGCTATCACGAGGCCTAAGACCAAGACACGGGAGTATCGGCTGGAAAACAACTCGTTGAAATCCGAACCTCGCGGCACTACGCTCTCGCCTATATGCATCGTGTTTGTTTTCATTGCCAGATAGCGTGGACTCTCAGGTATGACAAAGCCCAAGACCAGAAACAGAGCGGCTGGTATGGCTTCAGCCCAAAACATCCACCTCCAGCCCCATTGCCCATTCCATGAGTCGGCAATGAGTGCAGGATCTGCAACATGCCTTGCCAACAGCAGATTGACAATTTGCGCGGCAAGTATTCCCAAAACAATAGTCATCTGATTGAGGGTAACCAACTTTCCCCTCTTATCGGCAGGTGACACTTCTACTATGTACATGGGGGAAAGAGCAGAGGCAAGTCCAATGCCCATACCGCCCCAGAGGCGTGCGAGGTTGAAAAAAACAAAGCTGTTAAATGCTCCCGTGGTGAGGGCAGATGTGAGAAAAAGGGCGGCGGCAGCAATGAGCAGGGGTTTGCGCCCATAGCGGTCGGCAAGAGTACCCGCAATGAGTGCCCCTATCAGGCACCCGATGTTGGCTGTGGTCATAGCAATGCCTTGTAAAAATGGCTGGTCGGCTATGTCAAAGTAAGCTTCGTAGAAAGGTTTCGCTCCTCCTATCACTACCCAATCGTAACCGAACAACAGGCCGCCCAGGGCAGCTACGGTGCATACAAAAAGTAAGAAGCCTTTGGATTGTTTCTTCATGACTTGAAAATTTCCTCAAAGATAGAGAGAAGTTATGAAACTGGCGACGGTTTTTGTATTTATTTTTGCTTTTCGCCTGATTGACGGAAAAATTGATGCCTGCGGAAATGAAACAGGTCTCTTTTTTTTGATGGGGAAAAAAAGAATTGCTATATTTGCTGCGTTATTTACAATCACAGCATCGACACACACATGAAAGCAATCATCATCGGGGCGACATCGGGGCTTGGCAGAGGGGTAGCTGAAGCGCTGGCGGCACAGGGAGACACCGTGGGCGTGGCTGGAAGGCGCATCGAAATGCTGCAAAGCATCGCGCAGCAGTATGTCGAGGGGCAAGTGGTGACGCAAGCTATGGACGTGACCTCCGTCGAAGCCTGCACCGCGCTCGACAGCCTGTTGCAGCGCTTGGGGGCGCCCGACCTGCTCGTCTATGTGGCTGGCATTGGTTTTCAGAACACACAGCTCGACAGCGAGAAGGAGCTGGCTACTGTGAGGACAAACTGTGAGGGCATGGTTAGGGTGATCACTCACTTCGTGCGCTATGCCGTCAGCTGCGGTGCCTACCACAAGGGGCATAAGGCGCACATAGCCGTGGTGACCTCGGTGGCTACCACGGCTGCCATGGGCGCCGCTCCCGCATACTCGGCATCTAAGAGGATGGAGAGCACCTACGTGACGGCACTGGTGCAACTTGCACACATGCAGCACTGGCCTCTGCGGTTCACTGACATACGACCGGGCTTTGTGTCTACAGCGCTACTCAATCCCGATAAGCGGTATCCTCTGCTGATGACAACAGATCAGGCTGTGAAACACATCATGAGAGGCATCAGAAGGCGAAGAAGGGTGGTGGTGTTTGACATCCGCTACAAGATAATAGTATTCTTCTGGAAGCTTGTTCCCCGCGCCATCTGGGAGCGGATGACATTCGTCAACAACTGACAGCAGCAGGCAGCATCTCTCGGAATGATGATGGGACGGTGAGAAACGTTAAACTCTTTTCGACAATGGATAGAAGACAATTCCTTAAAAACAGCGCGATGATAGCAGCAGCTGCAGCCGCCAACGAGTCTGCAGCATGGTCGCAAGCCGTCGGCGGCACCCAAGGGCGTGACGAGCACGTCGTCGCTCCCTCCCAGCCGCTCATCACATCAGCGCCCATGCTGCAGAACTATGCCGAGACCTCCATGGGGGTGGCTTTCGCAGTAAGCGGCCTTGCAAACGGGTTTGTGAGCTATGGACTGAAACCCGATCTCGGCGATGCCGTCACGGTGAAGTGTGGAGGCTATCGGGTGACTGACATAAACCCACATGTGATGCTGGTGCGCCTCACTGGACTGCTGCCGGCTACCACCTATTACTATAGGATAGGTGCCGACGCCATCGACTATAAAGGTGGTTACAACATGCGTGTGACAGACACTGTCGTCGACCCTCGCATCTACTCCTTCACCACGGCGGGAGCAAAGGCGCATAGCAGTTTCTGCATCATCAACGACACTCATGCCCAATGGAAACCGTTCGGCATGGCAGTGGACAAGATTGCCCAACTGGCGCCAGCCTGCGTGGTGTGGAACGGCGATGCCACCAACTGTGAGGAACAGATGGATAGCCTTGTAAACATCTTTCTCCGTCCCGACATCGAGCGCAACGACTATGCCGCACTCGTGCCCTACCTATTCTGCAACGGTAACCACGACTGCCGAGGGATGGCAAGCCGACACCTCGAGCGGGTGTGGATGTATCGGCAACCCGAAGAAAGAGCGGCACGCGACTGGGACCTCGGACGTAATTTTGCTGTACGAACAGGCGACATTGCATTGATAGGCCTCGACACAGGCGAGGACAAACTCGACGACGATCCCCGTTTTGCCGGGCTTTTCAGCAGTGGTCCCTACCGGGAGGCGCAAGTTGCCTGGCTGCGCGATGCCTTGCAGCGCCCCTACATTTCGTCAGCTCCCTTCCTTGTGGCTATATGTCACATACCTTTGTTTGACCTAGACCCCAAAGCCAATCCGGGGGATATTCTTCCAAAAGATGCGGGGGATGATTATGACACCGATTATGCATCATGGCAACGGACATGTGCCCGGCTGTGGTCTCCGCTGCTTGAACAGGCTGGCTGCCAGTTGGTGATCACAGCTCATCAACACAAATACCGTTACGATGCTCCTACAGCAACACGTCCGTGGGTGCAGATTGTTGGTGGAGGACCAGAGATGAACCTGGAGGCTGGGCTTTATCCTACCGTGATAGAAGGCAGTGTTAATCAATCTCTCCTTCGAATAAGAGTTCACAATCTTCTTACCGACACGGTGCAGGAGCAATTCACCTTTGCTCCCCGGCGGAAAAACTGAGCGCCAACGGCTGTGGGCTCTGCAGGGGAGAACTGTTGGCAGTAATGGAAGTTTCGCTCCGGCTTACTCCTCAGGAGGAGTAGTCTCTTTCTTGACGGGACGAAATCCCTTCCAAATCATGTATGCCAAAGCAAGGCAGACGATGGCAAGCAGGGTGTAGCCTACCTCATGACTATAATGAGTGATAGTACGGGTAAGTTCCTCCTCGGAATAGAGGCTCTGAAGGTAATAGCCGGCTAGAGCCAGCACGGTGTTCCACACTCCCGCTCCCAGTGCGGTGAAGGCAAGAAAACGCCCATAGGGCATGCGGGCAAGGCCAGCGGGAATGGAGATGAGGTGACGCACCACGGGCAGCAGACGACCGACGAGGGTAGAGACAGCTCCATGACGAAGGAAATACTGTTCGGCATGCTGCACCTTCTGCGGAGTGAGCAGAAGCATACGTCCCACACGACTGCCGGCAAAGCGATAAACCAACGGCTTGCCTATCACGAGGGAGAGTACGTAGTTGATGGTGGCTCCCAGGCAGGCTCCGAGCGTGGCAGCTACGATGAGGAGAGGCAGGTTCATGGTGCCCTGCGCCGCAGCATGATAGGCAGCAGGGGGAACGACAATTTCGGAGGGAATGGGAAAGACGGTGCTCTCGAGAGTCATGAGGAAGAGCACGGTGTAGTAGTTGAGGTGCTCAAGACACCACTGGATGAAGGTTACGGACTGCATGTGCGGATTGATAGAAGGGTTTGTTATGATATGTGAGTGAGGAAAACTAAGAGGATGAGGGGGATGAGGAGGAAGGATCGGCTACGCCCCCACCCCGTTGCTGCATCAGGCGGAACACTCGCTGGTAGGCATCGTCGTGTCCCAAGCGCAATTCGCAAACAGCCAGTTGCTGCAGGGCATAGTCGCGGTCGGCTGCAGAAAGTGGATGTTGAAGAACACTCTCATACAGGTCGCGGGCTGCATCAATGTTGCTAAGCATGAAATGGCAGTCGGCCACATTGAGGTCGGTGAACGAATCGGCGGGGCTCAGGACCTTGACGAAAGAGTATGCCTCGAGAGCTTTCTCAAAAAGAGAATGGTCGTGATAGATGTCACCCAGAATAGCCCACGACCGGGCATTGTAAGCATCGATGTCAATCAGCCTGTTACACAGTTCAATGGCCTTTGAGAGATGTCCCGACAGAGAATAGGCAATGCTGGTACTGTCGAGCACCTCGGGCGACAAAGGGTAAACGGCGAGACCACGCTCGGCAAAGGCGACAGCCTCGTCGAGGTGGCGTTCACGAACAAGGCTGGCAATGATGTCGCCATATACAGGAGCTACGTCTTGTGCAAGGTGGACAGCGAGTTCGTAATGACGAATCGCTCCGGAGAGATTCCCCTCGTGCAGTGCCACATCGCCAAGGACCAAACGATAGTCGGAGGCATCGTACGAGCCATGCACAGCGTTGATGATGCGGCGGGCAAGGTCCCACTCCTCATGATAGACATGCAAGCGGGCATCGAAAACCATCAGCTCGGGGTTAGATGGGTGAAGGCGCAAAGCATAAGCGATAGCAGTGGCGGCATCCTCATCACGCTCTTCAACAATATACTCCTCGATTATATCACACAAGTCGTTGACATCGAAAAACTGGTGTTTGCCGGTACGCAGACAATGCTCGAATTGCTGAAGGAGAAACTCAAATTCTTTATCTTCCACGTGCAAAAAACGGCGACAACGGTATTACTTCTGCGGTGACGAAGATGGCTTAAAACTATCTTTAAGCGACACCGTGCGATTGAAAATCAGATGTGAGGAATCACTATGAGTGTCGGTACAAAAATAGCCTATACGCTGAAACTGGAAATGATCGAGTGGCTTAGTGTTGGCAAGGAAAGGCTCGACATAGCACCGGGCACGAACCTCCAAAGACGACGGGTTCATCATACGCTTCATAGCTTCAACTGCATCCAAGCCATCTTCTTCCCGTAATCGAGCAAGTTCATCACGTGGATTTTCAACAGACCAGAGACGGTCGTAGAGACGTACCTCGGCCTGCAAGGCATGCCGTACGCTAACCCAATGGATAGTGCCACGAACTCGTCGTCCCGACTCAGCTTCGCCCGTTTTTGTCTGGGGTATGTACTCACAGTACACTTCCTCTACCCTGCCGTCATCACCATACTTACATCCAGTACAGGTAACAATATAGGCATTTTTGAGGCGAACATCCTGTCCCGGTGTCAGACGGAAGTACTTTTTGGGAGCCACTTCCATAAAGTCATCACGCTCTATCCAAAGTTCACGGCTGAAGGTAATTGTGTGGGAACCAGCTTCGAGATCTTCGGGATTATTGATTGCCTCAAGTTCTTCGGTTTGGTCCTCAGGATAGTTTGTAACGATAAGCTTGATAGGATCAAGAACGGCGGACACACGAACAGCATGTCTGTTGAGATCCTCGCGGCAAGCCGACTCCATGAGTGCAATATCGTTAAGGGCATCATAAAGTGTATAACCTATTTTATCTACAAAAAGGCGAATGGCCTCAGGGGTATAACCACGACGACGATAGCCGCATATAGTGGGCATACGGGGGTCGTCCCAACCGTCAACAAGCTTGTTCTGAACAAGGGCAAGAAGGTTACGCTTCGAGAGAAGCGTATAGCTAAGATTGAGCTTATTAAACTCTCGCTGACGAGGACGCATGTTATCTAAATCGCCAGGCATAACATACTGCTCAACCTTGGCACCTTTATGCATGGCTTGAATGAAAGATTCACCGCCTTGAGTAGAGGACAACTTAAGCCAATCAATAAAAAGGTCGTAAAGAGGACGATGAGGAACGAACTCAAGTGTACAGAGGGAGTGAGTGACACCCTCAAAGAAATCACTTTGTCCATGAGCAAAATCATACATGGGATACGCTTTCCACTTCGTACCCGTACGATGATGAGGAGTGTGGACGATTCGATAAATAATAGGGTCCCGAAATAGCATATTGTTATGTGCCATATCTATCTTGGCACGAAGCACCATCGAACCTTCTTCTAATTCACCGCTATTCATGCGTAGAAACAGAGCAAGACTTTCTTCAACTGGCCGATTGCGATATGGACTGTCAATTCCAGGCTGGGTAGGTGTGCCCTTCTGTGAAAGGATTACTTCCTGAGGCTGTTCATCAACATAAGCCTTACCTTCTTTGATCAATTCAACTGCAAAATCCCAAAGCTGCTGAAAGTAATCGCTGGCATAAAAAACGTTATCCCACTGGAAGCCAAGCCAACGTATATCGTCCATTATAGCATCTACATACTCAACGTTCTCTTTGGTGGGATTGGTATCGTCAAAACGAAGATTGCAAGTTCCTCCATAACGCTCCGCAATGCCAAAGTCCATACAAATAGCTTTTGCATGACCTATGTGGAGATAGCCATTAGGCTCAGGCGGGAAGCGAGTTTGGATGCGTCCATCATTTTTGCCTTCAGCAAGGTCTTGCTCTACTATCTGTTCGATGAAATTGAGACTCTTTTTGGGACTCTCAAGAGTTATGCTTTCTTCAGCCATATCCTTTTATATAACGCGTAAATGTAAAAACCATTTTTGACAAAATAGCTTTGAACGAATGAGGTAGAACGCAAGCCATTGCCAAATTGAGTGCAAAGTTATGTTTTTTTCGTCAATTATCATCGAAATAAGCATTTATTTATTTGAAAAAAAATATCTTTGCAACATTAATTGCCAAGATAAACTCTTCATGAGACCCTAAAGCTTCACATTTTTTCATAAAAATGCAAAAACATGTTGTAAGACATAAAAAAAAGTTTGGTGCGATGAAAAAACAGCCCTACATTTGCAGCGTTATCCTAAAAACAATCTTTTTACCTTAAAAACTAATACCTACGATAAGGGCCTCTGTGATAGAGGCCCTTATTGTTATAAAAAGGAAAAAAAGAAAAATGTAAGGAAAACATTGCACATTCAATGGAAAATCGTACTTTTGCATTTGAATTACTAATCGAAACAATACATATCATGAATATCAAGTCTTTTACCCTCAACCAAGCATCTTTAGCAGCCTTAACAGATATCATCGACAATGATTCGTCAATCCTTGTTGTAAGTCCAGAGTCACATCTGACACGCCTTTTTGCAGCAGCAATACGTTGTCAACTTATCGACAAAGGGAACCCTTCTTTACAATATTCGGAAATTTGCAGCTATTTTGGTTCACTTTTTGACAATCCCGCAGCTGAACCTATCTACCGTACAGAAGTTGCTTCCATTGCCAACTATCTGGAGCAAGGAAAACTGTACCAAGTGGTATACGATTCACTTTACGACTACGTGATGGCTCGCTGCGCAGCCCTTTGTGCACAACTCGTTGCATTTAGCATTCCTACTGAAGCAGAGTTTATCGACGGTGCCGATCTTTTGGTCTGTCATGAAGAAAATAAACTGACGGTAGTAGATTGGAACGAAACAGCGAAACGCATCAAGCAACGATTCAACATAGCAACGTCAACGATAGTGGTATCAGGAGGATATGGACGCACCTTATCCGGATACAATGTAGCTATCGGAAAAGGAGGCGCCCAACTTGTTGCCACATCCATAGCTGTTGAACTTATAGCAAAAGAAGTAACCGTATATTCCGAAAGTGACGGCATTCAGGGAATCCCTTCAATGACTTATACCGAAGCAACACAATTCTGCAGCGTGGCTGGTAGTCCACTTGAGCCTGCAGCACTTTGGCCTGTACTCAAAGCAAACATCCCCTTACGAGTGGTAAATGTACACATGCCTAAATCTCATGGTACTCTTATTAGTGCTCACTCAGAAGGAAAAGGAAACATTACAGGTGTGGTGAGCGAATCTGGGCTTGATCTTATTACAGTGGCTGGCACATCACTTTTGGGTACAGTGGGCATTAGTTCTGCACTCTTCGGTGCGCTAGCTCATGCTGGAATTAACATTCGGTTTATTTCACAATCTTCATCAGAGTACAGTATCAGCATTCTTATTCGTCATGACGATGCTAACAATGCACTTGATGCCATACGCGCATTAATGTCAGAGAACCATCTCCTTACTTATGACGATGTAGTTTATCACGAGCCAGGAGTGTCTGTTATAATGGTATGTGGAGATAGAATGCAAAATGTACCAGGAGTGTCTGCCACGATCTATGATTCATTGCGACAGGCTGCCATCTCAGTCATTGCATCAGCTCAGGGTGGCGAACAACTATCTATTTCGATAATAGTTTCTGACAATGACGCACAACGTGCCGTCGATGCCATCAAAAAAGCTGTAGAATAACAGAACGCCCCACATGAAACATCTAACCTTTTTTGTGCTGGCAACAACAATTGCCATTTACTCTTTTGCACAACCGACATCTACTTATTATAGTGCTGCTAACGGGAAGAGCGACTCTGCCTTAAAAACTGCACTTTTCAATATTATAAAAGGTCATACAGTGATAAGCTACGATGGCTTGATTACAGCATACAAAATCACAGATGTTGACGCGAATGGTAAAATTTGGGATATCTACTCCAACTATCATTTTAGCACAAGTTCTAAGTGTGGAAACTACTCTGAAGAAGGAGATTGCTATAACAGAGAACACACTGTGCCGCAAAGCTGGTTCAATAGTGCATCCCCAATGAAGTCAGATATCATCCACGTGCTACCTACCGACGGTTTTGTAAACGGTAAGCGTAGCAATTATCCCTATGGAAATGTAGGAACAGCATCGTATACTTCTGGCAATGGCAGCAAATTGGGAGCCTGCAAAGATAACGGATATTCAGGAACCGTATTTGAACCTATCGACGAATACAAAGGCGACATAGCCCGCATCTATTTCTATATGGCAACACGATATGAGGATGAGATTAGTTCGTGGTCGGGAAATGTCTTCGGTTCAGGCAATGGATATAATAATGGCTTAAAGACATGGACAATTAATGTTCTTCTTCAATGGCACCGAAACGACCCCGTTAGCCAAAAAGAAATTGATAGGAACAACAATGTTTTTACCTTACAAAAAAATCGTAACCCTTTTGTTGACTTCCCTCGTCTCGCAGAATACATCTGGGGTGACGACATGACGGAAGCCGTTGATTTCTCTCAACTCACTTTATACTCCAACGATGAGGCTGTTACTCAAGGAGGCAATTTCAAGATATATTATAATGGTAATGGCGGTTCATTAAGTCAAAGTTCCACCGAGGCGTCCTCTGACGGAACAGCTATTATCATCACTACTATTCCCACACGCTCCGGTTTTCTCTTCGTAGGTTGGAACACAAGTGCTGACGGCAGTGGCATCAGCTATAGTTCAGGAGCAAGCGTTTCCCTTACAGGGAATCTGACGCTCTTTGCTCAATGGCAGCCCGACGGGAGCAGCACAGGAAATGATAATTTATTTTCCGAATGGGTACTTGTCACTGACAACTCCGAACTAATCGTTGGTGACAAGTATGTCATTACAAGCAATGTAAATGGAATTGTTGCTGGAGATATCAGCAAAAATGTAATGTCCATCGTAAGCACAACCTTCTCAAATGACTATTCCATCATTGAGGATTTGGGAAGTGATCCACTTATTCTCACTCTAGGAGGAAAAGAAGGAGCTTGGACTCTTTCTAACGATGATGGAGAGTTGCTAGGAACTACCGAGGTAAAGAAAGTAACTTTCGACAGCAGCACAACCACCTGGAACATCTCAATAGCAAGTGACGGCACTGCAACGATTTTTAGCACGAACAGCTCCTTTGGGAGGATTCTTTACAATGCCAACTCTCCTCGTTTTACCACCTATACTTCCAACACATATAACGAGATGTTGCTACCTCAGCTCTATCACTATGCGACTTTGACATCCGACACTCCAGCTGAAACTTTTCCTATCACAGTATTACCTTCAGAAGGGGGTTCTGTCAGTATAAATACTTACGAGGCGGCAGAGGGAGTCTCCATTTTCGTGACAGCCATACCTTCAACAGGCTATGAATTTGACGGCTGGAAAGCCTACGCCCTCAGTGACAGTGAAATTGACATTAATGTCAATAGCAATAATATCCTTGCAGCTTCTTTCATTATGCCAGCAGAAGGCGTAACTTTAAGCGCTTCATTTATTCCTCGTCTCTCATGCAATATACAGTGGATAACTGAAGGCAACCTCTTTGCTAGCGAAACCATTTACTCTGGCGAAACATTTGCGATGCCAACTACTGAACCTACCGCTGTGGCAGAAAACTATGTTTTCAAAGGATGGACAACAGAAGAAAGCGTAAACGAAGATGGAATAGGTATCACATACGTAACCACACCTTATACAGTCAGTTCAGACATTACCTTCTATGCCGTCTTTGCCTTTGCGACTACGACAGAAGGAACAGGGACAACTATTCTTCTCAATGAGGGTTTTTCTGATGCCACTAAACCAGATAACGAAGAATATCAAAACGAGAACTTTTCCCTCATTAAAGTATTCAATGCCAACGAAGCCATAAAAATCGGTTCCTCAAGTTATTCAGGTTCTCTATCATATGTAATAAAAGCAGAAGCGGGTAGCCTTATCACTGTCTCATTGGATGTCAAACCTTATAAGGTTAATGAGAACACACTTCTCGTATCTGTTTCAGGCAACGACGAAACGTGGACTATTATCACTAACAGCACGACAGGGTTCGAGACATTCACCCACTCGTTCGTATCAACTGAGGATAACCCCACCATAACTCTGACAACGATAAGCTCGTCTAAACGTATCCTTGTCGACAATCTTGTAATAGCAAAGAGCAAAGCATCTGTCACATCTTTCAGTAACTTCACTTTAGTCACATCTCACAACATGCCTGGTGACGTTAATGCAGATGGAAAAGTAAATGTTTCAGATGTTACAGCTCTTGTTTCTCACATATTGGGGACTGGCTCATATGACTCAACACGCTGCGATGTTAATAATGACAGTTCTATTAATATTTCAGATATAACGGCCCTCGTAACTATTATCTTAGGGATGATTGATTAACACTAAACAATCAGAATATCGAATTCATTCTTCGCTAACAAAGATAAACAATGGCTCCCTTCTTTTGTTGAAAGGGAGCCATTAATTGTAAATATGCTTATTGTTTTTTCTTGGGTTTTAAGACATAGTTTAAAAAAACTTTCAAAAGGAAAGGTCTTCCAGAGATACCTCTACAACTCTTTTAACGTAGAAATCATCTGTGAAGGATTGGAAGCACGGAAAACTGTACTTCCAGTTACCAGCACATTAACTCCAGCTTCAATCAGACGAGGAGCTGTTGTAAGCGTGACACCTCCATCAACCTCCACTAATGCTTGAGAACCACTTGACGCAATCAGTTCTCGTGCTTCTCGCACTTTGTCAAGGGAGTGCTCAATGAACTTTTGCCCTCCGAAGCCGGGATTTACAGTCATAACCAGCACCATATCGATGTCTTCAATGACATCTTTTAACATCGACACAGGAGTTGACGGATTGAGAGCGACACCAGCCTTCATGCCTGCTTCATGAATCTCGAAAAGCGTACGATGAAGATGCGTGCAAGCCTCGTAGTGAACCGTCATCATATATGTGCCAAGTGCCTGAACCTGACGGACGTACCTTTCGGGTTGTACAATCATCAGATGCACATCAAGAGGCTTTGTGGAAAGTTTAGAAACTGCCTCCAAAACAGGAAAACCGAAAGAGATGTTTGGTACGAAGACACCATCCATCACATCCAAGTGAAGCCAATCGGCATTACTGCCGTTGACCATAGCAACTTCATCGGCAACATGCCCGAAGTCGGCAGCCAGCAGAGAAGGAGCAATCAATTGATTCATAAAACAGATTTCAGTTAGTAGTTAAAAAACGAGGAGCGTCAACGAAAGGAGCATAATTAATTATGGGCAATGGAGAGGATATTCTGCAAAGTGGATTCCTTCGGATTGCGAGGACGCAGGGTACGCATCGACAAGCGTATCAGTTCACGAATCTGTTCATTTGAAAGAGGAGTAGATTTTTTATCCATAGGCATTGATTTGGTAGTTTCTATAGTAGAAACGAACGAAGTGTTGTTTTTCGTATATCAGACAACTGTTTTTTTATAAAAAAATTTTTGGGCAAAAAATCCCTTGAAAAAGAAGCAACTCTCGGATTTCTCCGAGAGTTGCAACAAGGGTGGCAGGTGGGACTCGAACCCACGACATTCAGAACCACAATCTGACGCTCTAACCAACTGAACTACGGCCACCATGTAATGCTGCTTGCGCAGGCTTTCCTCTGAAAAGCGCTGCAAAGATAAACAACTTTCGGCTATCTGCAAAAGAAACACGAAAAAATTATTCTTTGAGCATAATTTTTTATGAAGAAAGAATATCGCCGTATTCCTTCTTCATAAAAAATTTTCCCTTCTTCATATTCGAAGCTTTATTTTCCAGCCGTGTAGAAATAGTGCCAATACGTCTTACCAAAGCGGAGGAAACGGGTGTTTCGATTAGCAACAGGCTCCAGCCTTCGGTTGCTCATGATAGATTTATACTCGGCATAGAGCGGTTCCAATTCCGAATCGTGATAGGTATAGTTCTCGTCAGGGTATAAGTCGTAATAAAGAATCCACGCTTCGCGATAGTGAATGGGAGCCAGCGTGTCGCCCAATGCCTGAGGAGGAAACTCTCTCGCAAAGGCATCCACACGCCGGTCTAACAGAAGCGAAGCGATGTACATGTCTCGACTGAAGGAATCGTCATTCTGCTGATAAAGCCTTTGACAATAGGCCTTTGCCGTTTCGCCTCCATACGCTTCCGTTCCTGCCATTCGATAGAAAACTGAGGCTCCATACGCATCCGTCTGATTGATAAAACGGTTGACGAGAAGCCCCTCCACGCCATACGGCTGAGGATACGAGAAGAGTTTCTCTCCTGCCCCACCCGTACGAACCAAAGCCACATTTCGGAGGGCAGTAAGCGCAGGAGTCGTCTCCAACGAGCGCTCGCCCACATGAACTACCTCCTCATATCTCCCTAAGTTAGCATGCCTGAAAGCAGCCAACTCCATGTGCTCGGCAGCATTGTGATTGGTAAACGCTACACACAACACAGAGAAAAGGGCATAGAAAAGAAAGTTGGGCCACAGCATGTTGGGCAACTGCATCTTCGTCTTCTGGCGTGCCCCCGAGTCAAGCCAAGCAACAAACAGCACGACGCCCAGCGTAACAATCCCTATCCAAATCCATTTTCCGGAGGGATAGCGCATTGTGCGGATGTTGACGTCGGTAGCGAAGGAAAGCAGCATGAACGACGGAAGGAACGACACCATTTCCCACATTCCTCGTAACCCAAAGAGCCACGAGACAAGCTTCTTCAACAACAGCAGCAAGGCTGACACAACAATCGCTGTAACAAAGGGATTGTTTTTCGTCTGCCCGTGAGACCAAGCCTCCTGAACCATTGCAATCAAATCGCGCTGGAAAAGGAGCACGAAGAAGAAAACAAACAGAACGAAAAGTACATCGCACAGGATGCGGATGAACCGAAAACGTTCTAACTGTAACTTATCGATGTTTTCTTTCATGAGGGAACGACACGTCAGTTCTTCTGTTTACGCAAAACCACAGCTGTCCGAGCAGGAATGTAAAGCTGTAGCCACTCTTTATGTTGCCGGCGATAGAGAGGATCGGGCATAGAGAAATGAACCACCGAAGGATCGGTGAGTCCGTTACCCCCAAAGGCAGGATCATCGCTGTTGAGAATTTCTTTCCAGGCACCGCGAGGCACGAGTAAGCCATAATCATTATATGACTTCACGGGACTGAAATTGAAGACAAACAGCAAATCGCCTCTACAGTAGGCAAGCACTTGATCTCCGTCGTTGCGACACACAGGTTTTATCTCCATCTTCTGGAAGTTACGTTCTCCGCTGATGAGCGAAAGCATAGCTTTGTCAAACAAGCCCAGATAGCTGTAGCAAAGGTCTTCCCTATCGCGCAAACTCCACTGACGACGTGCATATTTGTGGCTCCATCCGTTTCCCTGACGCGGGAAATCAATCCATTCGGGATGCCCGAACTCATTTCCCATGAAATTGAGATAACCTCCGTTAATAGTCGAAGCTGTCAGGAGACGAATCATTTTGTGAAGAGCAATTCCCCTGTTTGCTGTATAATTCTCATCGCCCTTGCGGAAATGCCAATACATATCAGCATCCACCAAGCGGAAAATGATAGTCTTGTCTCCCACAAGTGCCTGATCGTGACTCTCTGCGTAGGAAATAGTCTTCTCGTCGGAACGTCTGTTGGTTACTTCCCAAAACATTGATGACGGCTTCCAGTCTTCATCGATACATTCCTTAATGATTTTGATCCAATAGTCAGGAATATTCATTGCCATTCGGTAGTCAAACCCGTAGCCTCCGTCAGCAATGGGTGCTGCCAAGCCGGGCATTCCCGACACTTCCTCAGCTATAGTGATAGCATGTGGATTCACTTCGTGGATAAGAGCATTCGCAAGAGTCAGATAGCAAATGGCATCGCCGTCTTCATTCAGATTATAGTAATGGCTATAATCCGTAAAGGCTGTTCCCAATCCATGATCTCGATAAATCATTGAGGTTACACCATCGAAACGGAAACCGTCGAAATGGTATTCCTCGAGCCAGAAGCGGCAGTTGGAAAGCAGGAAGTGGATAACGTCATCGTTGGCATAGTCAAAGCAAAGCGAATCCCATGCAGAATGAACGTGACGCTCTCCAGGATAGAAATACTGATTTGGGTCACCTGCCAAGTTGCCAAGCCCCTCATTTTCGTTCTTGACAGCATGCGACTGCACGAGGTCCATAATGACTGCGATACCATTAGCATGAGCCTCATCGATAAGTTGCTTCAGTTCTTCGGGAGTGCCGTAACGCGAAGAAGCAGCGAAGAAATTAGATACATGGTATCCGAAACTTCCATAGTAAGGATGTTCCTGAATAGCCATAATCTGCAGGCAATTGTAGCCTCCCTCGATGACACGCGGCAGTATCTTCTCGCGGAATTCGTTATAAGAACCCACCTTCTCTTCCTCCTGAGCCATTCCTATGTGGCATTCGTAGATGAGAAGAGGCGAAGTTTTGGGACGGAAACGTTTCACACGGAAGGAATAGGTCTCCTTGGGTTCCCACACCTGAGCGCTGAAAAGCTTCGTCTGTTCGTCCTGAACCACACGGCGCACATAGGCTGGGATGCGCTCTCCGCAACCTCCTTCCCAGTAGACTTTCATTTTATAATGCTGTTCATGTTTCAAGGAATCAGCTGGTAGGGACAACTCCCAGTCGCCGTGAGCATTGAGTCGCTTCAGTTCATAGTCAGCCGACTCGCTCCATCCATTGAAATCACCTATTAGAAATACGCGCGTAGCATTAGGCATCCACTCGCGGAAAGTCCATCCCTTTTCGGTGCGATGAAGTCCATAATAGAGATGTCCTTCGGCAAATTCGGAAAGACTGCGCTTTCCCTTTTTTGTCAGTTGTGAAAGACGTAACTCGTAGTATTCCTGACGTCCTTCAATCGCGGCTGCATAGGGCTGCAGCCAAGGGTCATTTTCGAGAATTTTCAACATAGGGCATCAGACTCTAACCTTAACAATTATCTTTTTCACTCCTGTGGGAGTGATGCCAGGAGCATGTCCGTCGGAAGGAAGGAAGACGGCAAACATCCCTTTCTTGACGGTAAAATATTCAGCAGCAAGTCCCGGGTAGAAAGCGATGTCGTTTGCTGCATCGTAACTTGTCTCGGGTAGCTGCGAAGTGGGAGTATACCCCATTGTCTCGTCTCCCGAGAGGGGTACTTGTATATCAATGAAATCTACGTGAGTCTCCAACTTTGCTTCCTCCTTTGCCTTAGGAGATGTCTGGTTGACGTTAACTATCAACTTGCCTTCCTCCAGCACTATCTTCCCAGCAGGAAGTGTATCAAGGTCGGTGTTCTGAAGGAACTCTATTGCCCTTGGGAATAGAGGATTAAGTGAGGCATACGCACTCAGATTTTCTAATGAATCGATAACCATAATTATTAAGTTAGAATTTAGTAGACTTTTTTCAACAATTTTGTTCTCAAATTAAGGGTTAAATACAGTTAAGCATCTATCCTGCCTTTCCGATTTCAAACATCTGAGACACGTTTACTTAACTTTCTTTCCATCGGCATACGTAATGGTGCGAAGTCTCTTCCCTTCTTTGTCAAATTCGACGAATTCCCCATGACGATTGCCTTTCACAAAAGTGCCAGAGAAACGATGCCCGTCGGTACCGCTGACAATATTTCCGTTTCCGTGAGGAACCCCTTCGTGCCAATCGCCCCGATATAGTCCTCCATCATTTCGCGTCAGAGATCCGTGCCCTTCGAATACGCCTTTGTCCCACTGCCCTTTGTAGCAATCGCCGTTAGCCCAAGTATAAGTTCCCTCGCCTTGAATTACGCCGTCAACCACATTTCCTTCGTATGTGTCTCCGTTAGCATACTCATACACGCCTGTGCCCGAACGTTTTCCGCCACGATAGTCTCCCACATACTCGTCACCGTTGCTGAAGATATAGCGCCCGAATCCATTCATCATGCCGTCGCGCCACTGTCCCTCGTAACTATCGCCGTTGGCGAAGTGACAGGTTCCCTTTCCATTACGTTGATCATTGCGCCATTCTCCCTCATAACGAGTGCCGTCGGTGCTGAACATCTTTCCCTCACCCGATTTACAGTCATCTTTCCAATGCCCGTTGTAGGTATCGCCGTTTGCCCAAGAGTAGCTGCCCATATCCTGACGCTGCCCGTTTTCCCACATACCCATGTAGGAGTCGCCGTTAGCGTAATTCATAGTTCCGTAACCGTGTATGACGCCTTGCACAAAGTACCCCTCGAAGACGTTTCCGTTTGCAAATCGGCGCACGCCTTTGCCGTGAGGACGATTTTGGTTCCATTCACCCGAGTAAGTCGAGCCGTCCTTATACGTATAGGTACCTTGCCCCTCGCGTTTGCCTTTCACAAAATCGCCTATGTATTGTTCCCCATTCTCAAATATCTGTTCCCCATAGCCGTTTGGCATAAGGCCGAGAATAGTCCCCCCTTTGTAGAACGAGCCGTCGCGCAACTTGATGATCTTCGCATTCGACAGATCGACAGAGTCTGCCGTCTCGGGAGATTCTTCTGCCGTCTGCGCCAGAAGGGGAACATATATAAATAGGAGTGAAACGAATATGATGGATAGTATTTTTTCTGCGAACTTCATTCTCGTAGCTTTTAATTCTAAGTTACAAAGATAAGGCAAGCCTCGCAAAGAACAAAATAAAAGAGGAGGAATTTGCAAAAACTTGGAAAATGTTGAGGCGGAAGGCATGAAATAACAGAAGAACTGCCGCGCTTGAATTATGCCCAAAGGAAAAAAAATTATGAAGAAGGGAAAAATTTTTTTGGAGAACAAATATCGCGAGATGAAGAAGGGAAAAAATTTTATTCTTTCTTCATATTATCGTCTTCCTCTTATATGCTCAAGGCTGAACTATCACCGTCTGCATGCTTTCAAAGTTGAGCCATTTTTGTGCCATCTCGCGCAACTCCTCAGCGCTTGTCTGCAATATCGCATCAACAGATTCGTCAATATGATTTGCAGGAAGTCCCAATGTTTGAAGGTAGATACAAGCATCAGCAAGGGCGAATGCCCCCTCATAGTTGCGGCACAGTTCTCCCAGCATGTAATTGCGAACCATCGACAGCTCATCTTCTGGTACAAGTTCTTCTTGCAAACGTTTCATTTCGAGACGGATACCTTCCAATACTTCCTGCGTCTTGTCGGCAACCGTTTCGCTACTGATGACAAAGAATGCCTTACCTGTATTAGTCAGCAAATCAGAAGAAATGCCGTAGGTATAACCCTTTTCTTCACGTATCGTCTTCATCAGCCTGCTACCGAAAAAACCGCCGAGAATGGTGCAGAGCACACGCATCCGATGGTAGTCGGCAGAGTCAACATCCATCATCAGCCCCCCTATCCTCACGCTCGACTGCACTAAATGGCTATGGGATTCCACAACGGGTTTTCTCCGCATCCCAAGTCTCTCTATCTCAAAGACGGAAAGCGGTTCGGGAAAGCTTTTCCTATCGTTCACAGCTGAAATGCTCTCGCATCCCCAAGGCTGCCCGAAACAATCGGAGACAATCGACAAGACTTCGTCGCCTACCTTCCCCGAAAGGCATAGGAAGCAGTTGGAAGAGCCGTAGTATTTATGATAGAAGGAAAGGAGGTCGTCGCGATGGATGGAAAGGAAATCGGCTTCTTCGGCAAAGCGCCCGCAGGGATGCTGAGTGCCATATACCGAGCCGAAAAGGAGCCTTCGAGCCATCACGTCTCCCCGTTGCCGGCTCACTCGATACTGATGCAGATTGTTTGTGCGAATCACCTCGAAACGCTCCTCTGGAAAGAGAGGTTCAAGCAACATCTCTCGCAGAAGGGAACACGTTTCCTTAACGAAACGGCTTAGCGTGTAAAGTGTAATGAAGCTGTGATGCACCGAAACACTTAGCTCCAGCCAGGCTCCATAGTAGTCAAGCTTCTCAGCAAGCACCGACGCGGATTTTCGTGTGGTGCCCTCGCGCAAAAGGCGATTTGTGAAAAGAGCCTGCAGCAGTTTGTCCTGCTCCCACTGCCCTGCCCCGACGACAATGTCGATGCGCAACGCCTCGTGGTAATCGGAGTTTATCACAAACACGGGCACACCGTTTGGCAATACCGTCTCGGTAGGGCGTGCAAAACGGGGTTTCACCATTTCGCTCCTCATGCCAACGTTTTGTGAAAGCTCCATCTGCACCGAATTCACGCTTAGTTGAAGAAGTCATCAAATTCCTCTGGGGAAGCCTCCACCTGAGGCATGTAGAATTGCGCGCCCGTAGCACAAGGATTGAAGTCGGCTGGCACGTTGAACTTCTCCGATTGTGAATAACCCAGAGTTTCGTCAGCATACACCTTCTTCATATAAAGGGCCCAAACGGGCAGAGCCATAGAGGCACCTTGCCCATCACGCATAGAGTCGAAGTGAATGTCTCTGTCGTCACCTCCTACCCAACATCCGCTTACCAGACGAGGAACATAACCGATAAACCATCCGTCGGAGTTGCTGTTTGTAGTTCCCGTCTTGCCCGCAATAGGCGCCGTAAAGTTGTAGCGGAAGCGCAGGCGAGTTCCTGTGCCCTGATCCACAACGGCACGCATCATGTCTATCATCTTATACGAAGTCTCCTTGCTGAAAACCTCGTTGGTGTTAGGCGTAAAGGTAGCAACGATGTTTCCGTCAGCATCTTCAATGGAAGTTACGTAGATGGGCTCCGTGCGAATTCCGTTGTTGGGGAAGGCTGTGTAAGCGCCCACCATTTCTGCAACAGAGATATCGCAAGGCCCAAGACAAAGTGAAATGGTTGGCTGAATATCGAGATTGCGTACTCCGAAGTTGTGTATCAGAGTCTTAAGGGCGTACGGATTTAGTTTGCCCATCAGGTAAGCCGACACCCAGTTGCTTGAGCGCGAAAGTCCCCATTTCAACGAGACGCGATGTCCCCTCATGCTGGCGTGTCCTCCATCTCGTGGGCTCCACACTCGTCCGTCTTCAGTGAGAAGCGTCTGAGGACCATAAATCATTTCGTCGCAGGGAGAGAAACCATTCTCCATAGCAAGCGTATAGAGGAAAGGTTTTACCGTAGAACCAATCTGACGACGCCCTTGCGTTGCCATATCGTATTGGAAGCGTGTGAAGTCAGGCCCTCCGACGTAGGCTTTCACATGTCCCGTCACAGGCTCGACCGACATAAAGCCGCAGCGAAGGAAATGCTTGTAGTAGCGCAGAGAGTCCATCGGCGTGAGCAGCGTGTCAATCAGTCCGCGCTCGTAGGAGTAAATCTGCATCTCTTGCTTCACGTTGAACGAGTCGCGGATAGCCTCCGCACTTAGTCCCTTGTTGCTCATCAGACGATATCGCTCCGTCTGCCGCATAGCACGAGTGAGGCTTGCCTCAATTTCCTCTTTGGAAAGATTGTCGTAAGGAGCATTCTTCTTGTTCTTCTTCGACTCGAAGAAGCGAGGCTGAAGGTAGCTCTTGATATGTTCGTCAATGGCCTCCTCAGCGTAGCGCTGCATACGGCTGTCGATAGTGACGTGGATTTTTAGTCCATCGGTATAGACGTTATACTTCTTCCCGTCCTAGTTAACGTTCTTGTTACACCAGCCATAAAGTGGATTTGTAGCCCAATCGAGGCTGTCCTCATACCATTGTTGCTGCTGCCAGCCGCGATAGTTCTTCTTCTCGGGCTGCTTAGCCGTCATCACCCCGCGCAGATACTCGCGGAAATAGGGAGCCAAGCCTGAATTGTGATCCACACGCCGGTAATTTAGCACTAGTTCTTTCGCCGAATATTCTTCCACTTCCTCCTTCGTCAGGAACCCGTTTTTCTCCATCAACGAGATAACGAGATTACGACGTTCCTTTGTGAGTTCTTTGCGACGGAGAGGATTGTAGAGCGAGGAGTTTTTGCACATTCCCACGAGCATAGCAGCCTCATCCACTGTCAGTTCCGAGGGTTCTTTTGCAAAGTAGGTGTAGGATGCCGTCTTGATACCTATGGCGTTGTTGCCAAAGTCGTACTTGTTGAGGTACATCGCGAGGATTTCCTCCTTCGTATAATATTTCTCCAGCTTTACTGCAATCACCCACTCGATGGGTTTCTGCATCAGACGTTCCATAGTACCAGATGCCACTTCGGAGTAGAGCTGCTTGGCAAGTTGCTGCGTGAGCGTGGAGCCTCCTCCGGCGCTCTTCTGATGAAGGATGCCACGCTTGACGATAGCTCGCAGAAGTCCCTTCATGTCGATGCCCGAATGATCGGCAAAACGATGATCCTCAGTAGCAATAAGTGCTTGCACCAGGCAAGGGGCCAGCTCATCGTAGTCAACCCACACGCGGTTTTCACCGCTGTAGCTGAACGTGCCGAGCTGTACTCCGTCGCTCGAGATGATCTGTGAGGCAAACTTGTAGTCGGGATTTTCCAGCTCCTCAACAGGAGGCACATAGCCAATCCAGCCCTTGTTGATGAAGGTAAAGACAGCAAAGACGCCAAGTATGCCTGCCAGCAGCAGCGCCCAAAGAATATAGATAATAGTACGTCGCATAGTCAGAACAGTCAAAAATTTGAGTTCAAAGTCTTATACTTTCTAGCACGGAGCACCATTTGGCTGCTGTCCATGAGGCATCGCATCCAAGAACGCGCTCTGAACCAAGTTGCAAAATTACTGCAATTCATCGGAAAATACAAATATTCTCTCCTATTTATTTTTTATTAGGAAATCTGCGCTGGGAAAATGTAGAAACAATCTCCATCAGCCTTCACGCGATTCAGATAAGAGGAAATGTTTTCGTTTATCTGAAGTGTAACGAAAGCCTATACGGACAATGCCATTTGCCGATAATGGAATATGCTTTGTCGACGAAAAATTTTCCCTTCTTCAAAATTTTTTTTGGAGAACAAATAAAATTTTTTCCCTTCTTCATATCGCGAGATTCCTTCTTCATATTTCAACAAGCTTAAAAACTACTGCAGAAGGCATTGGAAATCGAGTCGGGATGAAAATAATTATGCAAATTTCCACTTTTTCTTTGCACCCTTGAAAAAAAGGTGCTACATTTGCAACACTAAAAGCTAATATCATTTATCTACACATTTTTCGTTAAGTTTAATTTATCGAATGAAAACTGAAGAAATCATCCAATCCCTTGAACTGAAGCATCCGGGAGAACCCGAATACATTCAGGCAGTTCGTGAGGTGCTTCTGTCTATCGAAGACATCTACAACCAGCACCCCGAGTTTGAAAAAGCAAAGATTATCGAGCGTCTCGTAGAGCCCGACCGCGTGATTACGTTCCGCGTCACATGGGTTGACGACAAAGGCGACATTCAGGTAAACACGGGCTATCGCGTACAGTTCAACAACGCCATAGGCCCCTACAAAGGTGGCCTGCGCTTCCACGCTTCCGTCACACCGTCCATCCTGAAGTTCCTCGGCTTCGAGCAGACGTTCAAGAATGCCCTCACTACCCTCCCGATGGGCGGCGCAAAGGGCGGCTCCGACTTCTCTCCCCGCGGAAAGAGCCAAGCTGAAATCATGCGCTTCTGCCAGGCGTTCATGCTGGAGCTGTGGCGTAACATCGGGCCCGATATGGACGTTCCTGCCGGCGACATAGGCGTAGGCGGACGTGAGGTTGGATACCTGATGGGTATGTATAAGAAGCTCACCCGCGAGTGTACGGGAGTGCTTACCGGCAAGGGCCTCGACTTCGGCGGTTCGCTCATCCGTCCTGAAGCAACGGGCTTCGGCGGACTCTATTTCGTAACTCAAATGCTTGCCACACGAGGGCTTACCATTGAGGGCAAAACCGTTGCCGTCAGCGGATTCGGCAACGTTGCTTGGGGCGCTGTCACTAAGGCAACACAACTTGGCGCCAAGGTGGTAACCATCTCCGGTCCTGACGGTTACGTTTACGATCCAGATGGCGTAAGCGGAGATAAGATCGACTATATGCTTGAGCTGCGCGACAGCGGAAACGACGTCGTAGCTCCCTATGCCGAAAAGTATCCGCGCGCAACATTCTATCCCGGGCGCAAACCTTGGGAGCAGAAGGTCGACGTTTGCCTCACATGCGCCACACAGAACGAATTGAACGGCAACGACGCTAAGCAGATTATCGACAACGGAGTCATCTGCGTAGGCGAAATATCCAACATGGGCTGCACTCCCGAAGCCATCGATGCCTTCATCGAGCATCGTATGCTCTATGCTCCAGGCAAGGCTGTCAACGCTGGAGGCGTAGCAACAAGCGGACTTGAAATGAGCCAGAACGCAGGGCACATCAGCTGGAGCGCAGAAGAAGTGGATCAGAAGTTGCACTACATTATGCGCAGCATCCACGAGGCTTGTGTAACGTACGGCACCGAGAAAGACGGATACATCAACTACGTGAAAGGCGCCAATATTGCCGGATTCATGAAGGTGGCTCGCGCAATGCTTGCTCAAGGTATCTACTAATAGGCTTTGGCATGCTTCTGACTCTATCAGAGCAGAACAACTTCAGCTGAAAAAGTCTAATTAAAAAAAGAACTCTCCACGCTTCAAAAACGTGGGGAGTTCTCGTTTTTCAGACTTATTTTAAAATAAGGAGAAATAAACTGCGAAAAAACGGGAAAGAATCATTTTGAATTATGCGCAGTTTTTATTATTTTTGTACCCAAATAAACATTTTCATCTAATGAGACGACTCCTTCTCCCCCTTATGTGCGCAGCAACATTAGCGAGCCTACTCGTTGCCTGCACATCATCAGGGTCTTGTTTCCGCAAAAGCAAAGCAAACCCCGACGAAACGTCCCTTGTCATTTTCTCCACAAACGACATGCATGGACGCGTGAGTCAGTTTGCCAAGATCGCATCAATCGTTGAGAAGGAGCGTTCAATGAATCCCCGGGTACTCCTTCTTAGCGGAGGTGACAAATACACAGGCAATCCTATTGTCGACCAATACGAGGAGCCCGGATACCCTATCATAGACCTTATGAACCGCACGGGGTATCAATTTGAACCTCTCGGCAATCACGAATTCGACTACGGGCAGGAGATTCTGAAAAAAAACATGGAAGTATCTTCATTCGAGACACTAAGTTGCAATGTAGAAGTGAATCCATCAGAAACATCTCTCCCCCAACCTCTTCCATACAAAATTATAGATTTAGATGGTATACGAATATGTATTCTCGGTATCGCGCAGGCCTCTCTTACCGAAGGAGGAAAATGGCTCCCGGCTGCACACCCGGGAAAACTGCAAGGATTGACCTTTCACGCCCCTATCGCCTCAGCACTTAAGTACCGAACGTTGCGTGATAGCTGTGACGTGTTCATCGCGCTCACACATATAGGAGTCGACAACGACATACGTTTGGCTGAAGCAATGCCCGAATTAGACGCAATTATCGGTGGGCATAGCCATACCAAGATAGCGGAGAAAACGATTGTCAACGGTGTCATCATCGCCCAGGCACAATGCTGGCTTCAGTATCTTGCCAAGACGACTCTTACCCTGCAAGGCAACAAAGTGGTTGGCAAAGACTATACCTTAATAAACCTATCGAAAAACAGAGCCGAAAATACAGAGATACGCGCCAAGACAACCGAATATGAAAAAGGTGTAGCGTTGAATGAAGCCATAGGAGTCGTTTCTTCACAGTTTAGCGGTAAAGAAGCTTTATCTACAGTGATGACTGACGCGCTCATCGAAATGCTAAATGTGGATATCGCTTTTCAAAACTCGGGTGGAATTCGAATAGGAGAAATCAAGAAAGGGCCTATCACACGCAAAGATGTGCTGACTCTGAATCCATTCCAAAACACCGTCTTCATTTATAACATGACTCCTGCCGAACTGCGAGAAATGATACTTCGCTCACACAGGAAAGCAAGCAAACGAGCAGACCTGCTCCCAGGGGGAATCTGCTACACTATTCATACGAAAGATGATGTAGCCACAAGCGTAGACATCACGGATATTGAAGGAAAGCCTCTTGATGAGAATCGCATTTATCGTGTAGCATTCAATAGCTACATCAATTCGGCTTATTCTTTCCCTCACACAGATGAAGGAGTTGAAATTGACAAAACTGACTCAAGGCTCCTGATTGAATACATCTTACGCAAGCATACTATTTCTCCTCAACCCGCACGCACCGAAATACAATAACAGAACCTTGTAAAGAAACAAAGGAATGACAACATATACATCGCAACGACTACCAGCCGAATGGGAACCACAGAGTTTCGTTCAGCTTACTTGGCCTCACGAAGATACCGATTGGGCTCCTTATCTTAAGGAGGCACAGCAATGCTTTCTCGCAATTGCAAAGGAGATAGTGAAGCGCGAGGATTTGCTTATCGTCGCCCCAGACACAGCAGATATTAAAGAACAGCTCCTCCAGGCAGGCATCCTGAATAGCCTGACAAAATATACAATAGGAGAAACGGGAGCTCTCATCTGCTCAACAGAAAAATACGATATCGTACTCTACGAATGTCCCACCAACGACACTTGGGCAAGGGATCATGCTTTTATTACAACCGTCGATTCTGAAGGAGAGCCTACTCTAAATGATTTCTGTTTCAACGGATGGGGGCAAAAATTCGCATCGAATAAAGATAATATGATAAATGAATGCCTGTACCTAGACAAAATCATTCGGTGCCGTAAGAATAACAATCTTCCCATATATGCCGACAACAGGAAAATAGTGTTGGAGGGAGGAAGCATCGAAAGCGATGGGGCGGGCACTATTCTCACTACCTCTTCCTGCCTGTTTGCGCCTAACCGAAACTGGTTTGACGATAAAAAAGAAGCAGAAGTCACTCTTCAAGAATTGGGAGGAAAACGCCCCCTTTGGCTGGATCATGGATACTTGTGCGGGGATGATACAGACGGGCACATCGATACTCTTGCACGCCTTTGTCCCAACGACACAATCGTCTACGCAAAATCATCTGATGAGAACGACATCGACTACGAGGAGCTGCAGGCAATGGAAAAGGAACTCCTTGCTTTCCGTACAGCGGAAGGCAAAGCATACCGTCTGGTTCCCCTACCAATGCCTGAGCCTATCTACGAAGAAGACGGGTATCGCCTTCCTGCCACGTATGCCAATTTCCTTATTATAAATGGAGCAGTATTGATGCCAACCTATCGCCAACCCTTTACTGACACAATTGCCAAAAAAACATTGCAAGAATTATTCCCCGAAAGAGAAATTATTGGCATCGACTGTTATGTACTTATACGCCAGCACGGTTCTCTTCATTGCGTCACTATGCAGTTTCCCGAGGGCGTAATCCTGGCAAAATAAGTTATCGGATTGTTTCGTCATCCATCATTACCTATAAAAAACCTCACCACAATGAACGACAAGAATATCTTACGAGTAGCACTTATTCAACAGAATATTACTAACGACAAAGAAGCCAATCGAAATAAACTGGCATCATGCATCCGAAAAGCAGCAAAAAGAAACGCGCAGCTGATAGTTCTTCAGGAGCTGCACGATACACCTTATTTCTGCCAAACAGAAAACACCAATAATTTCGATTTAGCTGAGACAATACCTGGTTCAGCAACCGACTTCTATAGCTCTGTTGCAAAAGAATGCCAAATCGTTCTTGTGACATCTCTCTTTGAAAAAAGGGCGACAGGATTATACCACAACACGGCTGTTGTTTTTGAAAAAGACGGAACAATTGCTGGCAAATACCGCAAAATGCACATACCCGACGACCCGGCATACTACGAAAAATTCTACTTCACTCCTGGAGATTTAGGTTTTCATCCTGTCGTCACTTCTGTAGGCAAACTGGGTGTACAGGTATGTTGGGATCAATGGTACCCCGAAGGAGCACGCCTGATGGCTCTTCAGGGAGCAGATTTGCTCATATATCCTACTGCTATCGGTTGGGAAGAAACAGATACAGAGGAAGAGAAAGGCAGACAGCTAACAGCTTGGCAAACAGTACAACGGGGGCATGCTGTTGCAAACGGCTTGCCCGTAATTGCCGTTAATCGTTCGGGACATGAGGAAGACCCAAGCAAACAGACTAATGGCATTCAATTCTGGGGGCATAGTTTTGTCTGCGGGCCTCAAGGAGAAATGATAGCAGAAGCTGGAACAAAAGAAGAGATTCTATTTGCTGATATCGATATGAAGAGAAGCGAGAACGTACGCCGTTGGTGGCCTTTCCTTCGCGACAGAAGAATTGATGCTTTCGGAGAACTCACGCAGCGATTCATAGACGAAACAGAATAAAAGAGCAATATGATTGACGAAAACGACAAAAGGTATAAGGACATCATTTTGCTTCCTCATTACGAACCAAAGAATCATCCGCGTATGCCTATGAAAGATAGAGTGTACGGATTCTCTGATTTCCTCCTCATCGACCCAAACAAGCCAAAGAAAAAGGCAGAAGATAAGGAGAAAGAGTAGCACAAATGCCTTCACTAATCATTCCTGCGCTTTTTTTCCGAAGGAATTCAACTTTATCTATTAGTATCATTTGGCAGTTGACTCAAAGGCGGAAGCCATACTCAATCCATCCTATCGCGATAATCTTCGTAGGTATATGTGCGAAGAACCTCTATGGAATGATCTGCCCGAAATATTGCTAAGGAAGGATGATGTATGCCGTTAAACATTGTTGTTTTAACTGTGGTGTAGTGAATCATATCTTCCAGCACAATGTATTCTCCTATCTGCAAAGGATGATCAAATGCCCAATAGCCCATATAATCGCCACTCAAGCAGCTATTTCCGCCCAAGCGATAGAGAAAAGGAGAATTGCTCAGTTTTACGTCTTCGACGATTTGAGCTCCACGCACAGCGGGATGATAAGGCATCTCCAAACAATCGGGCATGTGGCACGTGAAGCTCACATTTAGGATAGCTGTCTGAATTCCTTTATTTTCAACGATATCTACCACTTGCGAAATCAGAGGACCCGTCTGCCAGGCAAAGGCACTTCCCGGCTCGAGGATGATATGCAACTGAGGATAGCGCGCATGAAGGCCTTTGAGGATTCGAACCAAGCGCGGTACATCATAATCTGCACGCGTCATGAGATGTCCTCCGCCCAAGTTCAGCCATTTCAACTTAGGTAGCCAATGTCCGAATTTTTCTTCCAAATGAAAAAGTGTGTGTTCTAACGCTTCGCTTGACGATTCGCAATGACAATGACAATGAAATCCCTCTATTCCCTCGGGCAACACTTCAGGCAGTTGACTGGCAAGCACGCCGAAACGGCTCCCGGGAGCACACGGATCGTAAAGTTCAGTCTCTATTTCGCTATACTCGGGATTGATGCGTATGCCAAGCGACACACCGCTTTCCTTAGCAAGAGGATAGAAACGTTCATACTGGGAGAGGGAGTTGAAAGTCAAGTGACTACTGCAACGAAGAATGTCGGGAAACTCCTTCTCAACGTATGCGGGGCTATACGTATGTGCAGGACTGCCGAACTCTTCGAAAGCCAACCGCGCCTCATACAATGAGCTTGCTGTGGTATGACTGATGTACTCCCTGAATATGGGAAATGTCTTCCAAAGCGCAAAAGCCTTGAAAGCCAAGATGATTTCCACATCAGCCTCTTCTGCAACGTGCTGTATGAGAGAAAGATTACGCCTCAGCAGATTCTCCTCCACCACATAGCAAGGAGACGGGAATCGTGCATAATCACTTTCTGAAATTTCTGAAATAATCATGATGAATTTTCCCTTCTTCAAAAAAATTTTTTCTTTCTACATATCGCGAGATTCCTTCTCCAAAAAAATTTTTGGGCAAAGGAAAAAACGAGCCTCCTAACGCGACTGTCACTCCCCTCTTTTAGCTCCCCATTTTTTCTTCTGCAAATATAGGAAAAATCACTCTAAACAACAAACAAGAGAAAGAGAATCCTTCGTTTTTTTTGAAAAAAAATCAGAGAATAATCATTTGCCGACGAAAACAGCTTGATTAGTCAAAAAGAGTTATCTATTCATTTTTCGGGAATGCGTTCCGCCTTGTGGTCTTTGATGCGGAGGGTATGCATCCAATCTGAAGGAATAGCATAGGCTCCTTCTGTTTCGTCGAGCACAAGGATGTAGTAGCGATCGTCTGACATTGCAGCCTGAAGTGACTGGTGTTTATAGGTTTTTTTCAAGAGATATGGTTGCCAGTCAAAATTGCCTTTTATCTTAAGAAACCAAACGGAAGGATCGCTATAGGTTTGAGACATAGAAATTGAGAATGTCTGTTGGGGATTGGAACGTATGTAGTGATTCGTGATGCGTTGCTTCAGCTCATCATGGACACTTCGGGCTATGGACGGAGGGAACACATAAAGATGTCCTGTCGTCTTGCCTTCACGCGAATAATCAAAAGCCAGAGAGGCCTCGCCCAAAAGAGTCCCCAAATCTTGCCAATCTTCCGCAGTGTATTCGTAAGAAGTGTTGTACACCTCCACGCTGTCGCATTGCTCTACCTTTTTATTAATGAAATAGACGAGCGGTTGCATATCGAAGGGAGTTTCGCCGCTCGTCGACTCCCGGATAGTATAATCCATCTGAAGATCCTTTATCTCCTTTGACCCATTATACCTAAGGGTAGCAGCACGGGCAGCTTTGTATCCTACGTTCCAATATTCATAATTACCTGTACCTTCCAGTTCAGTCTTCTCTCCATCCAATCCGTCGAGCGCAAGAGCATAAAGTACGGAATCTTTACCCAGCACATGATTTTCTTTATGATAACATTGCCGGGCAAAGGAACATCCCCAGCGGAATGCAGAGAAACACGAATCAATTAGTTCTTCTTTACGCCTCATCATAATCTGTACATCTGGATACATTTTTTTGCCATCAGACGCCTTTGGCTGAATGCAATGAATACTATAGCTAATCCTAGTCTTTAGGAAACTGCCGCCTTCATACCATTCGTGGCGAAAGACATACTCTTGACCCTGCTTGTCTAAATAGTCAACCAGGTTCTCTATGGGGTCTGAAGTGTTGCTTTTGGAGTGAGGAGCGCAAGCGCCCAGCATTATACACATAATGAGGATTGGAATGGTTCGTTTCATTTTATTGTTCTTTGACTTTGGTTTTGAATGAATGATTTCTATTAAAAGCAAGACGTCTTTTCAATTGTTCTATTGTTTATAGCCGGGCAATAGCCTGCTGCAACTGCCTGCCGCTCTCCTCTATCTCGCTAACAATTTCGTCGTAAGAAGAGAACTGCTGATGCATTGGATCTGTGATATAGTATTCAGGCAAACGCGACTGAAAGTCAGGTTCCACATACGAAGTAGTCGGTTCCTTCACTACTAAAACCACAATAGCTATCGCCGCAGCTATACCAGCCATCCAGAGGGGCCACAAGCGGTAGGGGGAATGGACTGTATCGAGTTGAACATGGCTTGTGGTTCGGTCGATGACATCCATTTGCTCGATGAGCCGATTCATGAATTTTTCGTCATCACCAAATGCAGGACGATAATCATGAAAAATGTCATGTAAGTTCTGGTCTTTCATATTTGCCTGTTTTTATGGATTATATTCTTTCAATTGATTCCTCAGATGCTCACGCCCACGTGAAAGAAGCGACTTCACCGTCCCCACAGCTACACTCATGATGCTTGAAATCTCCTTGATAGAGCGGTCCTCCATATAGAAGAGGAGCACCGCTGTACGTTCGGAAGTGGTCAAGCCATCAATCGCGCAGTGAAGGTCTTGATACTGAAATGAGTCGTCGCTGTTCATATCACTTAACACCTCATGCGCCTGCTCAATGTCGAGCGACAAGACGCTATTTGCAGCCTTGCGATAATGATCGATGAGACAGTTGTAGGCGATGTGATAAAGCCACGTAGAGAAATTCGTCCCGTCCTTAAAGGTGCTCAAAGCCATATAGGCCTTCAGCAAAGCCTCCTGCGCCACATCATCAGCTTCCTCACGATTGCCTCGGAAAGAAGCCAGCAGGAAGCGGCGTAGTCCTTTCTGTTCATTTCGAGCGAATTGGGTGAATTGTTCTCGTGTCATCCAGTGGGGTTTATATTATGCAGCTCTGACAGTATAACGAACAGGAACCTCAAAAGGTTGCATAAAACAACAAAAAAAATAGAAAAAAATGACATCATCTTACAATCATTCAACAACCTTCTTTTTTTGCCCGTCTCTCTCCTTTCGCTATCTATAACCGATGGTTTTTAAATAGCATGCGGTTTGAATTAAAAAAAGTTCATATTTATTTTGTTCATCTCTCTCCTTTGGCTATCTTTGCAAACTTAAAAGTATCACGCCGCTGCTACAACAGCAATGATACAAACCATCTTTTATATAAGGAGAGAGACAACGAGCTGAAAAATGAAAAAATGGCACATTGAAGATTCGGCTGACCTTTACAACATCAAGGGTTGGGGCGTTTCCTATTTCGGTATCAACGAGAAGGGACACGTTGTGGTTACGCCAAAGAAGAACGGCATTGAAGTAGATTTACGTCAGGTGATGGACGAATTAGCACTGAGCGATATAGGTGCTCCCGTACTGCTTCGTTTTCCTGACATACTCGACAACCGCATCGAACGGATGTCGTTCTGCTACAAACAAGCGTGCGAGGAATATGGGTTCAAGGGAGAGTGCTACTCCGTTTTCCCCATTAAGGTAAACCAAATGTATCCTGTCGTGGAGGAGATAACGCGGCACGGGCAGAAATTCAATCTTGGTTTGGAGGCCGGCTCAAAGCCCGAACTCCACGCAGTCATTGCCGCCAACGCCGAAAACGACTCGCTCATCATCTGCAACGGATACAAAGACGAGAGCTACATCGAACTTGCCCTTATGGCACAGAAGATGGGCAAACGAATCTTTTTGGTTATCGAAAAGATGAACGAGCTCAACCTTATCGCTACCGTGTCGAAACGGCTGAAAGTACATCCTCGCATTGGTGTGCGCATCAAGTTAGGAACGAGCGGAAGCGGCAAATGGGAAGACAGCGGAGGCGATGCAAGCAAGTTCGGACTTACCTCAAGCGAGCTGCTCGAGACACTTGAGAAACTGAAGAATATCGGCTTGGAAGAATGTTTGGAACTTATCCACTTCCACATCGGGAGCCAAGTGACCAACATACGCCACATCAAGACAGCAATCCGCGAAGCATCCCAATTCTATGTTCAACTTCGGCAGCTCGGCTTCCCCGTCACATTCATCGATGCCGGAGGAGGAATGGGCGTTGACTACGACGGAACACGCTCGGCAAGCAGCGAATCGTCGGTGAACTATTCCATGCAGGAATACGTGAACGACATCATTTACCAGATTATGGATGCTGCCGACAAAAACAACCTTCCGCATCCCAACGTTATAACTGAAAGCGGACGTTCACTTGCCGCACACCATTCCGTCCTTGTGGTACAAGTTCTCGAGACAGTTTCTCTGCCACAGATGCCCGAAGAATGGGAAGTGGGCGAGAACGACCATCAGCAGGTAAAGGACCTATATGAAATTTGGGACAACCTCACACAGCGCAGCGCACTCGAAAACTGGCACGATGCACAACAGATACGCGAAGAAACGCTCGAGTTGTTTGCTCACGGCTTAATCGATCTGAAGACGCGTGCCCAGATAGAAAAACTCTACTGGAGCGTAACGCGTGAAATCAATACTCTTGCCAAACAGATGAAGCATGCTCCCGAGGAGCTCCGCAAAATAAACAAGCTGCTGGCAGACAAATACTTCTGCAATTTCTCCATTTTCCAGTCTCTACCCGACTCATGGGGCATCGATCAAGTGTTCCCCATTATGCCTCTGCAAAGATTGGATGAATGTCCCGACCGACAAGCTACGCTTCAAGACGTCACTTGCGACAGCGACGGAAAAATAGCATCTTATATTTCTGAAAACGCTGTCACAAGCAGCCTTCCCGTTCATACAATCAAAAAGAAGGAACCCTACTATATTGGCGTCTTCCTTGTGGGAGCCTATCAGGAAATCTTGGGCGATATGCACAATCTGTTCGGCGACACGAATGCAGTACACATCTCAGTGACAAAAGACGGATATAAGATTGAAAAGACCATCGACGGAGAAACTGTAAACGACGTGCTTGAATACGTCGACTGGAATTCCAAAAAGATGGTACGCACTCTTGAGACTTGGGTAGCCAAATCTGTAAAGCTAGGCACCATCACCCTTGAAGAAGGCAAAGAATTCCTGAACACCTACCGTTCGGGACTTTACGGATACACATACCTTGAATAATTACAAATCTATAAAAACGAATAAAGTGAGCAGAGTATTACAAATCGGCTGCGGAGGCGTAGGAACCGTTGCAGCCCACAAGTTGGCTCAGAATGCCGACATCTTTACCGACATTATGATTGCCAGCCGCACCAAAAGCAAGTGCGACGCTTTGGCAAAGGTATTAAAAGACAAGTACGGAGTCAGCGTTGTCACAGCATCTGTTGATGCCGACGACACAGCCGCTCTTGTGGCTCTGATGAAGTCGTTCAAGCCAGACATCGTTGTCAATCTTGCCTTACCGTATCAGGATCTTACCATTATGGATGCTTGCCTTGAGGCTGGATGCAGCTATCTCGACACCGCAAACTATGAGCCAAAAGACGAAGCTCACTTCGAGTATTCCTGGCAATGGGCTTATCGCGAGCGTTTCGAGAAAGCAGGCCTCACAGCTATCTTAGGCTGCGGTTTCGACCCGGGAGTTTCCGCCATCTATACCGCCTATGCAGCTAAGCATCATTTCGACGAAATCCATTATCTCGACATCGTTGACTGCAATGCGGGAAATCACCACAAGGCTTTCGCCACAAACTTCAATCCAGAAATCAACATCCGTGAGATTACTCAGAAGGGCCTCTACTACAAAGATGGAAAGTGGATAGAAACAGAGCCCCTCGAGATACATCAGCCCATCACCTACCCCAATATCGGTCCCCGCGAAAGCTATCTGATGCATCACGAGGAGCTGGAGAGTCTCGTTATCAACTTCCCCACAATCAAGCAGGGACGTTTCTGGATGACCTTCGGGCAGCAATATCTCACCTACCTCGATGTTATTCAGAATATCGGTATGTCGCGCATCGACAAAATAGAGTACGACGCTCCTCTAGCCGACGGTTCAGGAAAAACAGCCCGTGTCAAGATTGTTCCTCTGCAATTCCTCAAAGCCGTGCTTCCCAATCCGCAAGATCTGGGTGAAAATTATGATGGAGAAACCAGCATCGGTTGCCGCATTCGTGGAATCAAGGACGGCAAGGAGCGCACCTATTACGTATACAACAACTGCTCGCATCAAGCTGCATACCAGGAGACTGGAATGCAAGGCGTCAGCTACACAACCGGTGTTCCCGCTATGATTGGAGCCATGATGTTCTGCAAAGGCATCTGGAAACGTCCAGGAGTTTGGAACGTGGAAGAATTTGACCCTGATCCATTCATGGAACAGCTTAATGTTCAGGGACTTCCTTGGCACGAGCAGTTCGATTGCGATTTGGAACTCTAAGCGTACATAACAGAAAAGAAGAAGGGATGTCTGATTCAGTCAGCATCCCTTTTCTTTTATCATCAACACCTTAACTTTTGAAAAACCTCATATCCTCTCACAAATTCTCGGTTGCATAGATGCGAAGAAAAAACGAATAATCGGAAGGCATAATTCGGAAGCATTTAGGGAGTGAAAAAACTTTACAAAAGGAGAAAAGATTTTTCCTTCTCCAAAAATATTTTTCCCTTCTTCATATCGCGATATTTGTTCTCCAAAAAAGTTTTTTCTTTCTTCATATTTTGCTACCGAAAACAAATGATTTCGGGTATCGGAAAGAGCCTCTTTGGCAACTTCACGACACGATCGGAAAGACTGTATCCCTCAGCCTACCGAAAGATAAAAAGTGTGAAAAGGGACGAAATATTTGGCCGATTAAGAAGAAGGGCGTATCTTTGCAAGTTGAACGCGCGCGTATGTGCACGTAGATAACAAGGAATACCAAGAATAGCTTCAAGCAAACCTCGTACCAAAACAACCTTAGAATGAAGAGACACCTACCCTTACTTATAGCATGCCTCATTGGAGCGCTCACGCCTGCATTGGCAGACGACGACTGCCTGTTCGTATACGGCAAGGACAGCTCGCTGAGCGTGTTCCCCAAGCAGTATATCCTCTCTGAGTCACGCACAAACGACATGTTGACGCTCAGCCTTGAGGGTGACACCGTGATTAGCATCCCGATGAGCGAGATTGATAACATCTCAGGGCAGGCTCCCGAATTGCCGACGATGACGTCGTTTAAGTTCAACAACAAGTTCAACCCCGACCTGGTGCGAGACGTGGAGCCCATCTTCATTGACGGCATCGTGCCGACTGAACTTGACCTTGAGGTGCCCGTTATCGGAAAGAGACTCACGCCATCCTTTAAGCTGAGCGACGACAAAGCAGAAGCCTATGTGGATGGAGTGAAACAGGAGTCAAAAGTGTCACGCCCGCGTTTTGACAAGGATATTACCTATACCGTGAGCTATCCCAACTGGAGGATATTTACTCGTAAGCAGCTCACAGAGGAAAAATGGAGCGAAGTGAAGGAAGGCGGCTGGCAAGAAGTAGCACTCACTCCCGACATGATTTCAACCAATCAGGAGTCGAACCTTGACAATGAGAATACATCTCAAATGCTTGACGATGATGAGAATACGTATTTCCAGTCGAGATACGGTCAAGGGCAGCTTCAGGAATATGTCTACATCGACATAGCTCTGCCCCACGCTCTTAATCAGTTCAAACTCTTTTATCAGACGTGGAACAGAACTAGCAATTACAACGTGACGGAACTTCTCATCAGCGCATCCAACGACGGTCTGGACTGGAAGGAGATCAAAATCCTGAGTGCTGATAAAGACGGCCTGCCATCTAGATATACAGGCGGCGGAGGGCAAAAATACACTTCCGAACCAATCGACCTCCGCACAGAATACTCCTACATTCGTCTGACTGCCATCAATGGAGAGAAGACACCCAGCAACGGGAATCCCCTGCCCTACTATGTAGCTTGGGCCGAGATGAGGATTCTTGAATATATCAAGTCGGACGATCAACCCGTGCTGTTGGAGCCTGCCACTTATGCATCGCAAATGATGCCCTACGGCAACGACTACAGCATCCACGTCGACTTCCTCTCGGAGACAAGCGACGTTCCGCGTATTGACATATGGACCGACTGGGGAATTCTTCCATATGACCGCTCAACATGGCTCACAGGCACTTTCAAGCTTACAGGAAACGGAATGTACGACGACCTTGAAGACAGCATCAGCATCCGAGGGCGCGGCAACAGCAGTTGGGCCGGGCAATGGGGAAAGAGCCCGTATAACATCAAGTTCAATACGAAGCAGAAACCGTTCGGACTCACGAAGGGAAAGAAATGGTGCCTGATAGCCAATGCTCAAACGGGTTCGATGATGGCAAACGCTATCGGCATGAAGGCGGCCCGCATGGTGGGCACCGACGGAGCAAATCACGTGATACCCGTTGAACTCTACATCAATGACGAATACCGCGGAAGCTACACTTTTACCGAAAAGGTAGGCATCGCAAACAACAGCATCGACATCGACGAGGCAAACAGCGTGTTGCTTGAGCTCGACAGCTATTTCGACGAGACATACAAGTTCTACTCCAGCCCCTTCACGCTGCCGACAAACATCAAGGACCCAGACCTTAGTGACCCAGAGTGGGCTTACACCGCCAGCGAGACATTCAACATCTATAAAGAAGAGTTCAACGAATTCTGCAAAGCCGTGTATGACAACAACGGGTTTGAGAGAATGATGGATCTGGAGTCGTTTGCCAAGTTCTTTATGGTGAACGATCTCATCAACAACATGGAACTCGGGCATCCCAAAAGTACCTTCATGTATAAGGAAGGACTTCAGTCGCTTAGCGCCAAATACCACTTCGGACCCGTTTGGGACCTCGACTGGGCTTACGGATATGAGAACAGTTCCCGCTACTATCAAAGTGACGTCAACACCGATCTCCTCCACACGAAAATGAGAGGACAGGCTGGCGACAATTTCTTCTACGCTCTGCGCTATAGCAGTGATGATGTAAAGCGGGAGTACTATCGCGTATGGAAGGACTTCATGGACAACCACTTCGATGAACTCTTGGAATACGCTCAGGACTATTACGAATTTGCCAATCCTTCGTTTATTCACAATAGTTACATCTGGGGCGACGGCTCAAACTACGGCAATTCCATCCGCAACATCCGCAATTGGCTGACAAATCGGACAAAATATATCATGAACAATATCGACGTGTATGTTTTGGACGATGATCCTTCAAGCAAGGGCGATGTAAACGGAGACGGATTCTTGAGCATGATCGACGTAATTTTACTGATAGATTATTTGCTTGGGAAAGAAGATGGAGACTTCGTGTTTGAAAATGCGGATGTTGACACAAACAAAATCATTACCGTTACCGACTTGGTATGGGTAATCCAATACCTTACCGAGGCAGGCGTAACTCTTTCACCCTATCGGATGCCTCCAGCCGAAGTTCGTCTTTGCATGAACGACTTTGATGCTACTTTGGGCGAGAACTCAACGGTTGACGTAAGCCTTCTCCCCGTTGAGGAAGCAGACGAGAGTGTCGTATATTCAGCTTTGGCTTTTGACGTTGTAGTGCCCGATGGCATCACTCTGCAAGACGTCAATGTCGGCTCGTCTTCTCACATTGTCAACTTCTCAACCGACGAAGAGGGGAGGTCCCACGTGGTTATCTATTCCAACTCGAATGCCCCGATTTCTACAAACGACAAGCTTCACCTCAAAATCCGCTCAGACGCTGTGGTTGAGGAAAAGGCACGCGCAATTGCCATCGAGAACGCATCTATTGCTACTCTTAACGGAGAAGACCATCGTATGACAGGCACCCTTGGGCGCTTTGCACTCCATACAGGCATCGACAACACGTTAGCAAACATCCGCATCGTGGGTGGAAAGCAGCTGACAATAGAAGCAATCGCTCCTACCCATGTGGAGATATTCAGAACCGACGGCGTTCTTCAACGTTCTATTGACGTTCCAACTGGACATACAACCGTAGAATTGCCAAGCGGCATCTATATCGTTAATGGAGTTAAGACAGTAATTTTCTAATCTTCGCGAAACCATCATGAAAAAGATATCATATTTGCTTCTTGCTCTCGTTTCTTTGCTCACGCTAGATGCTGCAGCACAAATCACGTCGCTCCCCATCACTCTTACTCGAGAAGATGGCTTGCCCGGTGTTGAAAACTACGATTACTGGCAGATGCAATACAAATACATTTCGCCAAATATCCAGCTAAAAAAACCTATTGATGCCATTCGCATCACTGTCCTCGAGACAACATCGGGCGACAGCGGAGGTGGATACCCTTGTTTCGCCTTATCGGAGTTTTTCCTGTATGACTCAAACGGAAAGGAAATAGAGCTGAGTGTTGACAATTTCAGCACGAATGCACAAGAACAATCAGAAGGACCTATGGAATTTATCTGCGACAGAAACAGAGGAACTTATTTCCATTCTCTATGGTCCTGGTATAATGGGGAAACAGGCTTCCATTATGTAGAAGTTGCCTTCCCTACTCCCTTGCAAGAGTTCTCTTTCGAATACACCACGCGCTATCATGACATATCCCCTACGAGCATTGAAATTTCCGATCCAAATGCAGAAGAAATTCCGACACCTATCGATTCCATCTATGCTTCAGTAAAGGAAACGGAGAAAGGGAGCAACTGGATGCTGACAGTAGGTTTGAATGACAATGATGATGAAGATGAGTATACTGCTATGCAGATGGACGTTGTAATTCCCCAAGGGCTTTCCGTCCCAGAATATCCTGAGATAAGCAAAGCATGGGCATCCTCTACTCATACGTCAACGAAGGGATTTATCGATGACAATACGTGCCGATTGATTCTCTACTCCACAAAAAATACTCCATTCAGAGCAAGCAAAGGAGATATCTGCACTCTGAAGTTTAATGCAGCTGGAATAGCTGAGGGCGACTACGACGTCTATATCAAGAATATTCGTTTGACAACAGTTCGAGGAACAGAAGTCGAGATGAGTGACGTCTCGCTCAAAATGCACGTCTCGGAACTTAGCTATACCCTCACAATTAACCTAAAGGAGGCTTCTCAAGGCTACGCCACAGGAGCTGGCACTTACCCTGCTGGTTCACAAGTTACCATTGAAGCAATTCCATACGAAGGATTCCTATTTGCTATGTGGAGTGACGGATATATCACAAACCCGCGTGTTATCACGCTGAAGAAGAATATGTCCATCACGGCAATATTCAAGAAAGACAACTCGGGTGTAGAAACGATGACAATGGAAGAAAAGCCGCTTCCAGAAATCATTTATGATATGCTGGGACGTCCTATTCACACAGATGGGAAACAACTCTCGGACCTTCCCAAAGGCATCTACATCATCAACGGAAAGAAAGTAATAAAATAAGGAGAACAATAATCCAACCAAAAAACAGGGAGTGCTCAATACGAATGAGCACTCCCTGTTGGTTTTAATTACCAAACTCCTATGCGGAGAGTTTACCCTCTTTCCTATGCATTACAAAAAAGATGATAATGGCAGCAACAATAAAGCCAATTCCTCCAATAATTCCTGTGCTGAGAGGACCTACGAAAGGATTGAACATCGTGTTTGCCTGCGAAGGATCAGACATAGCTGCGGTAAACATTAAGGGCAATGCGGCTGCCCCATTCATGCTTCCATGAGCCAAGACAGCAGGCCAGACGCTTTTCGCCCGCTCTGAGATATATCCGAAAAGGAAAGCGGCAACAACACAAAATACGCACATTGCAAAAATTGCCGCTACAACCATCCAAGGAGAGCTGACACCGAGAATTTGATGATAGTTATGCCCTACGGCTATGAGCGGCGCGTGCCATAAACCCCAGATGATGCCTGTGAGAAATGCAGCTTTTGAAAAAGAATACCTCTCATGGAGCTTGGGCATAAGGAACCCACGCCAACCCCACTCCTCGCCGAAGCAAGTAATCAGATTAAGAAGAGGAGCCAATAGCAGCAGAAGAACAAACAATACAATTCCAGCCACACCCGGAAGTTGCTCTGCATAGGGATTCGCGAAGGATGTGAATGTCTCCGGATGAAGGAGGAACCACACCACAGCCCCGATGATTATCAACACAAGGGGACCGAACCATCCTATCAGATAGGGAACGGCATTTCCTTTGAAGTTAGGGCGCAAATAGCAGTTTTCCCAGTCACCCGTTATCGCCCTAGTTATCAGCACACACAGGGTTGGCAAAAACATGCACATAGCAACCATCGCCATCGTGAGAGCAGCAGCCATCCGGTCTGTCGTTTCTCCGCTATTGACGGCAGCATATCTCGGCGCTACTGCCAGTATCTCAAAGAGATATGTAAGCACAAACACCAGAACAAGGTAGATAATGATACTTTTACGATTGTTTTTCATAAGGCTCGAATTATTTATTTATCCATCAAATCGACAACATATTTCTGTCCGTTGGACTCGAAATAGACTTTTCTTCCCTTCCCGGAAATGTAAATATGGTAGACATCTCCAGTATGACGATTCTTATAACGGGTACTATAACAGTACCTTATGGAGTTAAAAGACTTGAAGCTGGCACCTAAGTGGAAATTACCCTCATACCACGTTTTCATATATTTCAACACATCTTCGGGAACCTCTTGGAACTCAACACCAGCGATATCGATGATCTTCTTCCTCCACAGGCAGAAGGTGACTACAAGCCAGTCGCCTTTAATCTCGTTTCGCAGAGGAAGGGTTCTGAAGACAAAAAATAACGAAATCGCCAAAACGAGAACCCATATAATTGTAAACGCTACAGGCATAATGATAAATATAAAGGATAATATTTTTTTCTTTCTACATCTCGCGATATTTGTTCTCCAAAAAAAATTTTCCCTTCTCGATAATTACCGCTTCTTTATTCCCAGCACGCAGAATCGGATGAAGGGAATCCGACGCAAAGTTTCCCAAAGGGCAAACGAAACCAAAAATGTTGCAACGAGCGTCAAGACGTAGATAGACCAGACGGGCAAAGAAGTCATCGTTTTCAAAGTCCAAGCGACAGCCACACACGGCAGATAATGAAGGATATAAATGCCAAAGCTGCTTCGCGTCATATATTCGCCGAAAACAGATTTACCGTTACACCAAGCTTTGGCGCAGGCAAAGACAGCCACTACGGCAAACCAGGCAAACAAGCAGAAGAGACGGCTTTTAAGGACTTCTGGAGCTGTATAGTCTTTATCGAAAGTGCGAATAACGAACAAAACGCACATTGTCAACGAGATGAGAAGCAAAGCGACTGCCTCTTTCTGGAGTCCTTCTATTACGCTGTCGTGCGAGAAAACATAATAGCCGATAAGGAACCCAACCAGATAGAATATAGGGCGATGGAGATTAAACAGTCCGTTTGCCGGATGTTCAATACTTGTCTGAAGGACAGGCTGCCCGGCAAGCAGCACAAGAGCACCCATAGCCAACAGGCAAACAGCTATAGTGATAGGGCTCAGAGTGCCAATCTTTCCGCAAAGATTGTAGAAACGGTCCTTTCTGTCCATCAGCCGAATCAGTACCAGCAATAGCGAGAAAACCCACAAATTCTGAATGAACCAAAGCGGACCTATGCCAGAAAAAGCCATTACCGGATAGCGCACAAAAGCAGGAATGGTATCCCAGCCTCCCCCGATATAGATATTGAAGAATCCTGTCATCCAATGAAACACAAACAATCCAAGCGTTGAGGGCACTAAAAGTTTGAGAGTGCGCGAGCGAATGAACTCCTTGTGGGTACGTTTTTCAAGTGAATAGCGACTGCTGGCTCCAGCTACCACAAACAGCAAGAGCATAAACCAAGGGAAAGTAGCGTTACATATCACATCCTGATACTGAACAGGCGCAAAGCCCCCTACTCCTCCAAACACACCTTCGGCGTTGAACATATAAAACACGTGATAGACGAGTACCAACAGAACCGTCATCCAGCGAATGTTATCGATATAATCTCTTCTCATAGCTATATTAAAAGGGAGTTTCCCAGTTGTTTATGTCAGGAAAGCTCCCATTGATTTTTATTCTTCTTCCGGCTGAGGCGTTTTGGTCTTCTTCAGCCTACCGCTTTTGCGAAGCGCCTCATTGATAATCCACTGCAGCTGCCCGTTGGTGCTACGGAACTCATCCGCAGCCCATTGCTCAAGGGCTGACATCGTGCCGGCATCAATACGCAGGATGAAGTTTTTTGTATCTTTCTCCTTCATGATGAATCAAACTTTCGCAGATAGGAAGGATAAACCGGAATACCTCTTATTAATTATAAAGCGTTCCGCTGTTGACAACAGGCTGGGCAGGTTCATCTCCGCAGAGCACTACGAGCAAGTTGCTTACCATAGCTGCCTTCTTCTCCTCGTCCAAGTCAACAACGCCCTCGGCCTTAAGCTTGTCGAGAGCCATCTTCACCATCGAGACAGCACCGTCGACAATCTTCTCACGAGCGGTGATAATGGCGTCAGCCTGCTGACGACGAAGCATAACAGCAGCGATTTCGGGTGCATAAGCGAGATAGTTGATGCGAGCCTCAACAACGTGGATGCCAGCCATATTGAGACGATCGTTAAGCGTAGCGACAAGCGTCTGATTGATTTCATCGGCATTGCTGCGAAGAGTGAGCTCACCTTCTCCACCCGTCGATGTGTCGTCGTAAGCATAATCTCCTGCTACCTGACGGAGAGCAGCATCACTCTGCACCTTAACGAAGTTCTCCAACGCACGCATCAGCAAAGAAGTCTGCTGCTTTCCTGTTGTGCCCGAAATAGCCATCGACTGCGTGTCGATTTCGAAAAGAGCTTTATAAGTATCTTCCAACTTCCAAACCAGCACCATACCGATAAGGATAGGATTGCCTGATTTGTCATTAACCTTGATAGGTTCAGGATTCAGGTTCCTTGCGCGCAGAGAAAGAGACTTCTTGCTATAGAAAGGATTCACCCAGAAGAAGCCCGTTTTGGTAAACGTGCCGCGATACTTTCCGAAGAAGACCATAGCCTTTGCCTCATTGGGTTCCAATTTGACGAAACCAGCCGACATGATGCAGGCAATAACAATGACGATTGCGCCCAGAACACCCATCATCACACTATGATTAGCGAGGATGAAGAGATAGATTGACAACGCATACAAGGCAATATTAAGAAATAATGCCAGAAAACCATTCATTAAAAAACCCTTGAAAGGATATTCGTTTTTCTTTTCCATAACTGAAAAATTTAGATTTATAATTTGATATCATTTTGCTATCACAAAGATTTCGAAATAATTTTCATTCCACCAAATAAAAAGAGAGTTTTTTTTCATCAACACGCTATTTTTTTTGTTTTTTAACATATAACGCCTATCTTTGCATTCATATAAAAGGGAATTATGATACAGAAACTGTTTGAGAGGGATAACAACCCTCGTATAATCGAGCAAATTGCCGAAGTGCTCAACGATGGAGGCATTATTATTTATCCTACAGATACAACGTACGCTATCGGCTGTCATGCGCTGAAAGAGCGAGCCATTGAACGTATTTGCCAGATAAAAGGACTCGATCCGAGGAAGCATCGTTTCTCCATTGTCTTTCCAGATATGAGTACTATTAGCGAATACGTCAAAGTTGACAATGCAACATTCAAGCTCATGCGACGCAACCTTCCGGGACCTTTCACTTTTATCCTCCCCGCAGGAAGTCGTCTGCCGAAAATCTTCCGAAACAGAAAGGAAGTCGGCATCCGCATCCCCGACAACAGCATAACTATGGCTATCTGCCAAAGCATCGATGCTCCTCTCTTGTCAACCACCCTCCCTTATAACGAAGACGACGATATCGAGTACCTCACCGATCCGGAACTCATCGATGAACGTTATGGCGATTTAGTTGATATCGTCATTGACGGAGGTTATGGAGGAACACAGTCTTCAACGGTAGTGGATTGCGTCTCTGGGGAGCACGAAATCATTCGCCAAGGATTAGGAGAGTTGATTGAATAGTCTGACAAGTAGCATCGCAAATACGAAAAGGAACGACAGAAGCCTTACCGAATAGCTTAGAAAAAAGATGAAAAGATTTATTTCAATATTCCTTTCCTTATTCCTTATTATAATTATGTCGGAGGCGCAGGAGTTTGACTCCATACGCATCTCCGTAAGCACAAATGCTAACGTAGGCATAGGAGAAAATGCCCCTTTCTGGCTGACAGCAAATAGGCAAGGACTCTCCTCCACAAAACTAACTGGTGCCTATGCCCGCTTTTCAGCGATACGCCCATTTGACGAGGAGAAAAAGTTTTCTTGGAGTTATGGCGCAGACGTTGCTGCGGCATATAACTATCCCGCAAATTTTATTGTGCAACAACTCTATGCCGACGTGCGTTTCTACTGTTGGCAACTATCGATAGGTAGCAAGGAGCGTTGGGCACAGGGAAAAAACTCCCTGCTCTCAACATGCGGAATGACTTGGTCGGGCAATGCGCGTCCCATTCCGCAGGTTCGATTCGGCATCGAGGAATACACTTCCGTTCCCTTCACTTCAGGATGGGCTCACGTAAAAGGTTTCATCAGCTACGGGAAACTTACCGACAACAGATATCAGCGCGACTTCGTCGGAAAGTCAAACTATTCGCTGTACACGCAAAACACTCTTTTCCATGAGAAGAGCGCATTCCTTAAGATTGGGAACAAGGAGATCTCTCCCCTCTCCTTTGAAATCGGTTTGGAAATGAATTGTATGTTTGGAGGAGAATTATGGGAGCACAGCAGCAACAGAGAAGAGACAGAAACCCTTCTTTTCACCAATCCCTCTTCTTTCAAGGACTACCTGAAGGCTATCATTCCTCTCAACGGAGGAGAGAATTCCACGTATGCCGACCAAAAGAATGCAGCAGGGAACCATTTCGGAAGCATTCATTTTGCCGGGAACTATCAGACAGGCGACTGGGGTTTTCGCGCATATTATGAGCACTATTTCGACGGACGAACAGGCATGACTCCCTGGAATGCCACTTACGACATGCAAGGAACCAAACGCGCCTGGATTGCCTATCCTTGGTTCGACGGATTAACGGGTATAGAAATAACTCTTCCGAATCAGTACATTAGTTCTATTGTTGCAGAATACAACACAACCCGCGATCAATGCGGAAGTATACATCATACTTCTACCCAAGCATTGCCCGCCAGCGTTCATGGTTTCGCCCTCTATTATTATAACAGCAGCTACCCTGCCTACCAACATTGGGGAATGACTGCTGGCTCACCTCTTCTGTTTTCTCCTGCATACAATAAAGACGGGGTTCTTATCAATGCCCATACGCGCGTCAGCGCTTACCATCTAGGAATGGCTGGAAAACTCCACACATTGTGGAAATATCGGCTATTGGGTACATTCGTTCGCTCCTGGGGCTCTTATATCGACCCTTTACTTACCCCAGCCAATTCGTTCAGCACTCTTGCTGAAACAACATGGACTCCTTCCTTCGAACAAGGTTGGGACATCACTGCTGCCGTTGCCTTCGACCGAAGCGCTATCGTCGGGAATAATACGGGAATTCAGCTAGCTATAAAGAAGACATTCTAAATCCAAAGACAAACATGAAACGCATTCTCTTTACCATATCAGTCCTCTTCAGTCTGTTTCTTGCCTCTTGTGAGCAGAATCCGCGCTATTCGCCTTTGGATGGTTTTTGGCAAGTGACTACTGTTGAGAACAAGTCACTGCAAACCATTTCGGATGCAGAGGGAAGGCTCTACATGAGTTTTGAATGTGAACTTGTAAAACTCACATATTATCCAGCCGTACACAACAAAGGGACTCTCGGGCACGAATATGTCAGTTCCTTTACGTTGCAAGACGAAGTCTTGGCCCTTGGAACTTTCTACAAATATTCTTACGACATCAGTAAGACGGAAAAGGAACTTGCTCCAGCCAATGAAATGGCTTCTTTTGGTATCTACGAACAGCCTGCTTCTTTCCGCCTTTCAATGGAAAAACGAACTATGACCCTTGAGAACGACGAAGCACGGATAATTCTACGAAAGTATTAGACTAAATCCTCTTTCCACGTCTTCGTTGGGAGAAAGTGCACTTTTATTGTCAGATTCTTTCTGCAGTCATTTTTTGTTATTACTTTTGCAGCGATTATTAGAAAGAGATGAAAGTTGCGATATTAGGAGGTTCTGGATTTGTCGGCACACGCTTAATAGACATACTAAAGGATGAATACGAGATTGTGAATATCGATCTTGTCAACAGTCCTTTCTTTCCCGACTTGACGCAAATCGGCGATGTGCGTGTTCCTTCGCAAATGAACGAGATGCTCAAGGGAACAGACATCGTAGTCCTTCTGGCTGCACAGCATCGCGACGACGTCACCCCCACTTCTCTTTACTACGACACCAATGTAGGCGGGATGAAAACGGTCCTTGACGCTATGGAGACGAATGGCATCAAACGGCTTGTTTTCTTCTCCAGTTTAGCCGTTTACGGGCTGGACAAAGATAAGCCCTCTGAGGAGTCTCCCGCAGATCCTTTCAATCATTACGGCAAATCGAAGTGGGAAGCAGAGCAAGTTCTTCAGCAATGGCTGTCATCGCATTCCGACGTCGCAGTTACCATCATGCGCCCTACCGTCATCTTTGGCGAAAGGAACCGCGGAAATGTCTATAATCTGCTCAATCAGATTGCTAAAGGGCGCTTCATGATGGTGGGCGACGGGAAGAATCACAAATCTATGGCGTATGTTGGCAATGTGGTTACCTTTGTCAAATACATCATGGAGAAAGACAAAGAAGGCTGCCAAATCTACAACTATTCCGACGGGCCAGACTTCGACATGAACAGCCTTGTTTCGCTTACCGAAGAGGTGCTGGGGAAGAAGATTCCCACAATTCATCTTCCCTACGGCTTAGGTATGCTCGGGGGCTATTGCTTTGACGCCCTTGCTTGGATTACAAGGAAGAAGTTGAACATCAGCTCAGTCAGGATAAAGAAATTCTGCGCTAATACCGAGACGAACTCCACAAAAGCACATTCTACAGGCTTCATCCCTCCCTTTACGCTTCAAGAAGGGCTTTCACGAACTCTCCTGTTCGAATTCGTTCATCCCCAGCCCGACAACATCACATTTCACACAGAATAACAAAGTCAAGCAATCATAAACAAAAAACGCCATTTTCCAAGATGGCGTTTTTTATATTTCGACGGGATTAGGATGAACTTTCAAGTAAGCCTTGATGTCGCGACGTTTCTTTAGTTTCTTCACCACGTATGTCGGCAAGAAGCAGAAGAAAAGATACAGATAAGAGTGCACTTTTGAATAACCCAACACGATTTGATATACCTGCGCAGCAAATTTCACCAGACGTATCTTCTTACGGGACAGCGAGTTGCGGCTTAGATTGTAATACGTCAGCACATCTTCCACTCCGTAAGCTTCGCCACACTTCTGCAAAATCAGCAAAACCAGAGCCCAGTCCTGACGTCGGCGTATTGTGGGCATATAGAATTTGCCGTACATGCTCGTGTCATACATTGCAGTAGAGAAGCCGATCTTGTCGTCGTGCAACGTATCGCGGAACGTCAAGCGCTTGGGAGGCAGCATGATGCTCACAGCATTGCCCGCATCGTTAACCTCAAGGTACGAGGTGTAGCTAAGGCAGCACTTCTTCTCATTCATCAGCTGCAGCTGCTTCTCCAGCTTGGTAGGCATCCAGTAGTCGTCACCATCGCAGAAAGCGATATAGCGCCCACGAGCCATCTCTGTGCACTTATTGCGTGCTACCCCAGCGCCAGAGTTCTTATCAAAGTAGAAAATGCGAACGCGCGGATCTTTTTCGTATGACGAGAGAATTGCCTTAACGTCAGCATCCGTTGAGCAGTCGTCTGTAATGACAAGCTCGAAATCGGTAAACGTTTGAGAGAGGACACATTCAATAGTCTTCTTCAAGTACCTTCCACAGTTATATGTCGGCATCACAACCGACACTAACGGCGCTGTTTTGCTAAGAGTTTCTTCGAGCATTTTCTAAAATGGTCTGCAAAGATACGACTAAGTGAGCGGAGAACAAAATAAATCCCGTTTAATTTTGTCTCCCGAACGAAAGTATTTCGTTGCAGAAGTTCGTTGCTGGAAATAGAAGACAAAAAACCGAGACTTGGACACCCTTTTCTACTTCTCTCCTATCAGTTTCACCTCATTTGCAACTGACTATTCAACTGATGGATGTTTTTTGTTTCTCAAAGTTATTGCACCAACGTGTTGGGTAAGGTGTCCCAACACGTTAAGCAAGCTTTCCCAACACGTTGTGCAAGGTGTCCCAACGTGTTGGTGCAACAAAGTTAATCTTTAATAAAGTCATTTCGAAAAGTTTACAGCGCGGAGTTTCACGCAAACGAAATTTCTAAATAATGTAATACGAGAACTATTAAACAAAAAAAGCTGCACCCATAAGGATGCAGCTTGGTTAACTAACGCGATAGTCAGGGAAGACTACGGCAATAATAGAATCATTCTTCTGAGGACGTCTCTGCGGGAGCTTCGGGAGCAGGAGTCTCAGCGGCAGGAGCATCGAAGCCTGGAATTGTAGCTGCATTCGTTGCGCTTTCAGTAGCAGCCTTCTCCATCAGCACGCTTTCCTTAGAAACGGCGTGAGGAAGAGAATAGGCAGCAACGATGCTGAGAACTACCATACAGCCAGCCAAAACCCATGTTGTCTTCTCCAGAAAGTCGGTAGTCTTGCGCACACCCATAATCTGGTTGGATGAAGCAAAAGCAGAAGCAAGACCTCCACCCTTAGAGTTCTGAATAAGAACAACGACACACATCAGTAATGATACGATAACGATCAGAATTACACTAATTAAGTACATTTTAATCTATCTTTTTTGAGTTATTATTTTTCACTAATTTCTCCAAAAATCGAATTTGGTCTGCAAAGTAAATGTTTTTTTCTGGGAAATTCAAATAAAGTGAGCGAATTATTTCAAGAGCACGGTCATATTTTTTTTGCTTGATGTAAATTCGTGCCAAAGTTTCGGTAAAAAAGTCGGGATCAAAAGCTGTTTCCTCCTCGTTTTTCTCAGCCGAATCGCTCTCCTTTTCTTCGGTATGAGAGAGGACTTCTTCTGTTTCTTCAACATCCGATGTTTCTTTGCCGATACCGACAGGTTTCAATCCTACGCGAGGGGATTTTGAGTCATTCTCAGACAAAGAAACCATCCCCATGTAGTCGACAGAAGCTGGCGTTTCCAACACAAGCGTCTGCGGCTGTTCGGGAAGCGTTTCTAGGAAAGCATCGATAAGGGAAAGGGTTCTGTCAACGGTAGGAGATTCTTGATTTTCCGCCTCCTCTCCTTCCGTCACAAGCGAGTTTGAAGTCGACTCTCCCCATTCCGATGAGAATCCGTTCATCATCTGCCAAAGCACTCGTCGGTCTGCCACATAGAAGACAGAACGTTTCAACTCTTTCCCGAAGTCAGGCTCATGAAGGATAAAAAGATTCTGGAGCATGAGCAGGCGTGCCGTCTGGAAATAGGGGAAACGGGCGACAAGCGAGCGTAAAGTGTAGAGAGTGTCTCTTGAAAGTCGCTCCGGATGATTTATTAGGCTTTCGATATCGTACATAACCCTACGCAAACGATTCTACCAGTTAGCAACGGTAGCATTAAACACCTGATCGACAATTTCATCTATCATCTCCTGAACGAGTTGTTCCTGCACGTCGTTCAACTGTTGAGTGGAATCGAACTCTCGGGTAGCAGAAAACTTGCGTTCGAAGTTGTCTGAAGGCTTCACCCTATTCTCGAAAACGACATTAACCGACATTCTCAACTGAATCATTGCCGAATAGCCGTCGGATGATACCGACTTGTTCATCTGGGCATACTCGGTAATCTCCCCCGAAAGGTTAAGGTCGCCATTTCGGTTTATCTGCTTCAGTTTGGTTTGTCGCGCATAGATATCAGTAAGCGACAAGTTGAACATACTTTCCATCGGTCCCCATTGGAAGGAGGCACGATTAGGGAAGTTGTCGATGGTGATGGATTTCACTTCGTTATAGTTGATAGAAGCCCCGTTGAAACGGTACTCTATCTTGCATCCCGACAGCAAGAGAGACGCCTGAAGCAAAATGAGAGAGATGAAGGTGAAAGTCTTTCTTCGCATAATCAAACGTCTTCGAGTTGATAAAGTTTTATCTTCCTATAGAGAGTGCGCTCTGAAATCCCCAACTCGAGAGCCGCATTCTTGCGCTTTCCTCTGTTGCGGATGAGAGCTTTTTTGATAAGTTCCCTCTCGTTATCCTGAATGGAAATGGATTCCTCCACCATTTCGGCATCGTCAACATCATAGGCATGAGGCATCCGAACAGAAGCAGGCGCTTCTTTAGGCTGCGAAATGACAATTGTGTTAGCAGGATTCGTATCTGGTTGGAATGTCTCGGCAGATGTTTGGGTGGCAGAAGCTCCTGTCAGTTTGGAAAGCTGATCTTTCATCATGTTCACATCCTTGCGAAGTTCAAAAAGAATCTTATAAAGAATCTCGCGCTCATTGGCAAAAGTATCGCCTGAGTTTTCTCCCGCATCCATCAACATAGGAAGATTCCTATTAACAGGAGGAAGGAAGTCTTGAAGGATTTCTGCCGTAATCTCTCTCTGCTCCGACAAAAGGCAAATCTGCTCAGTAACATTCTTCAGCTGACGGATATTCCCAGGCCAAGAATAAGAGGCAAGCATGCGTTTTCCATCTTCAGTCAAACGAGCAGGAGGAGTGTGATATGCTTCAGAAAAATCGAAAGCAAACTTGCGGAAAAGAAGTTCGGCATCTTCAGGGCGCTCGCGCAAAGGAGGAACATTGATGAGAATAGAATTCAAACGGAAATATAGATCCTGACGGAAACGCCCTTTGGCAATAGCATCCGTAAGATCCACATTCGTTGCTGCAACGACACGCACATTCGTTTTTTCCACAGTCGAGGAACCCACCTTGATGTATTCGCCTGTCTCAAGTACGCGAAGCAGTCGAGCCTGTGTTGACAGAGGGAGTTCACCTATTTCGTCGAGGAAGATGGTGCCTTTGTCAGCCTCAGCAAAATAACCCTTTCGCTCCTCGATGGCACCAGTAAAAGAGCCCTTCAGATGTCCGAAGAGTTCCGAATCGATAGTTCCTTCTGGAATAGCACCACAGTTGACAGCGAAGTATTTGTTATGCTTTCGCGAACTATTCTGGTGAATAATTTTCGGAAAGAATTCCTTTCCGACGCCGCTCTCGCCAACGATAAGCACCGAAAGGTCCGTGTTTGCAACCTGCAAGGCAACATCTATGGCCTTAAGCAGCTTTGGAGAGTTGCCGATGATGTTGAAACGTTGTTTGACGTCTTGTATCCTCTTTAAATCCATAGACTATTCCTCTGTCAAATCAAGTTTTAGTTTGTCGCTGTCGTCTTTGTGCTCGAAGTAGAGTTTGCGCAACGGATTGCGAAGAAGATATTTCTCTTGTCGACGGTGGCGCAACACATCGATAGCCATATAGATAGCACTGCGGAAAGACTCTTCCGAAGCCTCGTTTTTTCCTGCTATGTCGTAGGCTGTCCCGTGATCAGGAGAAGTTCTTACAAGGGAGAGGCCAGCTGTGTAATTAACGCCCTCTTCCATTGCCAAAAGCTTGAAGGGAACTAATCCCTGATCATGATACATTGCCAACACTCCATCGAATTTAGTATAAGAGCCTGAACCCCAGAAGCCATCGCTCGAGAAGGGGCCGAAGCACAGAATACCCTCCTTGCGAGCCTCCTCTACTACAGGAGAGATAACTTCGGATTCTTCACTTCCCAGCAATCCGCTATCCCCAGCGTGTGGATTGAGAGCAAGCACGGCAATATGCGGAGCAGGAATGGCGAAATCCGATTTAAGAGTCTCGTTGAAAAGGACCAGTTTATCTTTCAGCAAATCTTTCGTAATGATGCCTGCCACATCCTTCAAAGCAATATGACTCGTAACGAGCGCTACGCGCAAATCATTACTGCAAAGCACCATCAAAGCCTTCTTTCCGTCTCCAACTCGTTGCTCCAAATACTCGGTATGCCCGTGGAAGTTAAAAGATTCCGACTGAATAGTACTCTTGTTTACCGGGGCTGTCACAAGCACGTCGAACAGCCCTTTCCGATATTCAGCAACTGCCTTCTCAAGAGCATCAAGGGCAGCCTTACCTGCTTCAGCGGTAGGTTTGCCAAGTTCTACCTTTACTTCATCATCGTTGCAGTTCACGACATTCAGATGTCCGTCAACTGCTTCTGAAGCAGAGTTCACGATTGTAAAGGTTGTTGGCAAGTCTAAAGCCTTTCTATGATAAGCCAACACCTTTGGAGAACCGTAGACAATAGGGATGCAGAATTCCAGTATTGTAGGGTCAACAAAGGTTTTCAGGATAACTTCGCATCCAATACCGTTGACATCTCCTTGCGTTATAGCGACTCTAATCTTTCTATTTTCCATTTTTTTGTTATTTAGTCTTCGCCCGGAACAATTGTTATTTCTTCCAAGCCATAAGTGAAATCTTCCACATTCTGCTCATTAGGTAAACTGAGTGTATAAAGAACCGCTTCAAGTTTGCGTATAAGATTACGCTTGAGCGATTCGGGAGCATACACGAAGCCTTCAACAACCACAACTCGATTGTTTGCCACATCCACGCGCGACTGAGCGACAAAGGGTCCTCCCATTCTGTCACCTTCCACTCGCCACAGCCCTCGTGCTTTCTGGGCATACTCGCCTTTTACCGTTGCATCCATTACATCCACAAATTCGTGCTGAGTAGTCATATAACTGCCTTCAGGGCCTCCGGGAATGTTTTTCTTCATCACTGAGTCACGCTTATGCATGTAATAATCAAGCGTGAAAGTGTTCGGGTCGGTATAGGGATAGGTGTACATCACAAAATTCATATCCTTGGAGCCTTTGTTTGTGCCTGCCCAGAAGAAATCTTTCCCCAACTTGTATTTATTCAGTTCAACGGGAACCCATACTTCACAGCCGAAGATCTTTTTCACGTGTTCTTCGGCAATGGGGTTATGCTTGTCTTCAAGGAAATTAATCTCGCGATTCAGCTCCGCCTTATTGAAAAAGTCCAGCAGTTGATCTCCATTCTCTGTCAAGAGTTTCTCCATCGACGCTTCGTCGGGAGCCTGTAACGTCATTATCATCTGCCCTCGGGCATAAACATCGCGAGCGAACTTGAACTTTGCAACGGAATAAATATTCTGAATGTCAACCTTAATGATGTTCCTGAACACTTTATACAAATTCCCGTAGCTACTGGGATCGATGCGTGAAATGCGGAACTGTCTTTCGGGCTGAGCCACTCCAGGCAAGTCCGTATCGAGAACGTTGAAGAGTGCACGTCCCATAGGGCGCTCCCACTGCTCTTCCCCCATAATAACAAGCATTTCGTAAGGTGAACCGCTTGCCTGAGGAAGCAGCGAAATGGTTTTCTTTTTCTTCTTGGTTACTTGACTTTTCTTCACGAGCTGTTGCCCTACGCCCGGATCGGAATCTTCTTTTTCCGCAGCTCGATGTTGACAACTAGTACAAATAAGAGACAAAAGACAGAGAGCCGTCACAAAGCATCTCCGAATATGTAGAACAAATAATTTTTTTTTCATTCTTCAAAAAGATTTTTGGGTAGAACATATCTCATTTTTTCTTCTTCATTGTAGAGAGCATTCCGCAAGCTGCCATTACGTCTTCTCCGCGCGAAGCACGAATAGTGGTGAACAATCCCGCTTGCGTAAGTCTATCGCGGAAAGCAATCATCCGCTCATCATCAACCCCCTCAAAATCTGCATCGGGAATACGATGGAAGCGGATAAGGTTGATGCGACAATGCAAACCGTCCAGCAGACGCACCAATCGTCGCACATCGGCAGGGGTATCGTTCACTCCCGCAAACAGAATATATTCAAACGACAGCCTACGTTGATGACTGAAGTCGAATTCGCGGAGTTCTCGAATGATTTCAGTCATGCTGAAGGCGCGTTCGGCAGGCATCATTTCGGCTCGCATTGCCGGAGAGGAGGCATGTAGGCTTATTGCCAGATGGCACTCACTCTCCTTGAGGAAACGACGAAGGGTGTTTTTGATGCCGACAGTCGATACAGTCACACGCTTTGGACTCCAAGCGAAGCCATCAGCAGATGTCATCAAGGAGAGGGCCTTGAGCACTTCATCAAGATTGTCCATCGGCTCGCCCATTCCCATCAGAACAACATTCGTAAGCCGTTCACTCTCTGGAATAGCAACAATCTGATTGAGGATTTCTCCCGCTGTGAGGTTGGCACTAAATCCCTGTCGCCCAGTCATGCAGAAGCGACAATGCATCTTACATCCCACCTGAGAAGAAATGCAAAGTGTAGCACGCTCCTCGTTGCTGTCTTCTCCTATTGAGGGGATAAACACCGCTTCTACGTATTGTCCCTCACGGATACGGAAGAGGTATTTGACTGTTCCATCCACACTCTCGAGACGCTCCTCTGGAGGCACGACGCCAAGGATGAAATGCTGCGACAGCACCTCCTTGTGAGCCTTCGATATATTTGTCATCGCATCGATGGAAGAGACACGCTTCTTGTAAATCCACTCCATCAGTTGCTTTGCCGTGAACGCTGGCATCCCCATCTGCGAGACGACGTCCCGAAGTTCGGCAAGCGTGCAGCCAAGCAATGATTTTTTCTCTTCTTCCATCGTTACGATAAAGCCACTTTAATGCGTAGCGCGCAAAGATAGCACTTTTTTTTGGGACAAACGATTTTTTAATTCATTTTAATAACTACCTTTGCAGTGAAACGTTCCGATTGCGCCAACAGACGCTCTTTTTCCCCGAAAATGGAAAGGGATTACCTCGTGAACTATATAACTGAAACAATTGAACCTCATGATAGATATGTGTAAAAAAATTGACGTTTTTGTTCCTTTTGAAAATCAGCAGCAAGCCCAGACACTCGCTGCAGTTTTTGAACATCATCCGCTTGTCAACGAAGTTATCTTTCTCTCCAATGACGAGCGCCCGAAGGATGCGCCTTTTATCCCTCTCCACAAAGCGCTTTCAACGCAAGCCATTTGCAGCATGGCTCAAACGACAACAAGCAAATACATACTATTATGTACGCAAACGACTCCCTTGTCGATGGAACCTTTTGCTCTGCAATGCATGACGGAAGTTGCAGAACAGAACGATGCTGCGCTGGTCTATTCCGACAGATATAAAATGGTTACAGGCAAGCAACAGGCATTCCCTGTAATCGATTGCCAAGAGGGAGCTCTGAGGGACGATTTCGACTTCGGATCGCTAATTCTTATTCGCAGTTCATTAATTAGGGATTTTGCCTCATCCAATCCCACACGATACACATTTGCAGGTTTATATCAGTTGCGTCTTTTCCTCATGAGGAATGGAGCATTGAAGCACATTTCGGAAAAGCTCTATACCGAAAAGGAAACAGACCTTCGCACCTCAGGGCAGAAACAGTTCGACTACGTCGATCCCCGCAACAGGATGATTCAAGTAGAGATGGAAAAAGCGTGCACTGAGCATTTGAAAGAAATCGGAGCCTTTGTTGACAGCAAGCGACTCCAAGCTGTAGACGTATCACAGGGCACATTCCCCGTCGAAGCGAGCGTCATCATTCCGGTACGCAACAGGGAGAGAACCATCTCGGATGCCATACGTTCGGCATTGGAGCAAGAAACCACCTTTCCCTTTAACGTCATCGTAGTCAACAATCATTCAACTGACGGCACACACTCAGCTATTGAAAGTATTGCTTCGTCTGACAAAAGCATACGCAAGCGTTGCATTGAAATCATTCCCGAGCGAGAAGACTTGGGTATCGGAGGATGCTGGAACCTTGCCGTCCAGGATGCACGATGCGGGCGTTTCGCCATACAGCTCGACAGCGACGACCTTTATGGCCACAAACACGTGTTACAAACTATCGTTGACACGTTTTATCAACTAAAATGTGCTATGCTTATAGGCGCTTACACTCTCTGCGACTTCCAGATGAATACTATTCCTCCCGGCATAATAGACCACAAGGAATGGACTTCAACAAATGGCATGAACAATGCTCTCCGCATCAATGGATTGGGAGCTCCACGCTGCTTTTTCACTCCTGTAATACGCGAGATAGGCTTCCCGAACGTTTCATACGGAGAAGACTACGCCGTAGGTCTTGCCATCAGCCGTAAATATATAATAGGAAGAATTTACGAAAGTCTATATCTCTGTAGACGATGGGAAGGAAATAGTGATGCCGCCCTTTCGCCAGAGCGTATTAACAAAAACAACGAATACAAAGACTCCCTACGAACTGCCGAATTGTTAGCAAGAAAAGCACGTTGATAAACTATCTCCATTTAATGTAGCATTTTCGCTTACTGCTTATGCCTTTCACGCCCTCTTCCATACGTCATTTTTTTGAGTCACAAATTGAGACCTGGCCCTTAGCCAAAGAAAACTATTCCGCACTGGCTCAAGTACAGACACGCGAATTACATCTGAACGGATTTGATCGCCCCATTTGTATTCAACATAACCCAGCACGCATTCGCAGCACTGCCGCAAAAGTGGATGCAGCAGCTTTAAGTGAAAGGCCCTGTTTCCTTTGCGCCACCAACCGTCCGGAAGTTCAAGTTTCCCTTCCTATCGCGGACAGTTTCGAAATGCTTGTCAACCCATACCCGATATTGCACGAACATTACACAATCGTCAGCACTCAGCACCAACCTCAAACTCTCAAGGGATGCTGGGAGGCGATGAATTCCGTTATTGACCAGCTTGGAGATGATTATATGGTGTTCTACAATGGTCCTCATTGCGGAGCCTCCGCTCCCGATCATCTTCACATTCAGGCAGGGCGCTGGACGGAGGTTCCTTTGATAAAGTATATCCTCACGAATCGGGAAAAATTCGCCAAAGGTTCCTCTTGGCAGGAGAATAGCTGCGCGCCTCTCGGGTATACCATTTGTGTAGAAGACCGAACCAATTCAAACTACTACTCCCAATTTGAGGATAATGACGATGTAAATGTAGTGTTGGTACATGACCTTGCCATTTTCATTCCTCGAAGGAAGCATCGCCCCGACTGTTTTTTTGCTACCGACGACAAACGAAGATTAATAAGTCCGGGAGCGCTTGATATGTGTGGGATGATAATCGCTCCGAACAAAGATGATTTTGAAAATCTCGGTGCAGAAGAGGCTCTTTCAATCCTTCGAGAATGTGGCAAGTGGCAACAACCCACTATACATGTGGGAATTGTGAAGGGTAAACAAATTGATTCCACACAACATAAAGACTTTTTCACATTGCGTAATGTTACAATCGGGGTAAATTTCCATTGGCAACAACTAGAGGACCAGCATTTCAAAGGCAAGCTTCGGATAGTTCCTGAGGGTAATGAGAAGTGGGCAGTAAACGACATTTTGCTTGAAGATTACTTGACAAGTGTCGTCTCTTCCGAAATGAATGCTCATGCTCCTTTGGAGTTTCTGAAGGCACACGCCATCGTGTCGCGCAGCTGGCTGATAGCGCAGTTGGAACGAAAAAGAATGCCTCGTCAGATTACATCAAAAACAGAAGAGAACGCAACCTCAGACAATGCGACAATCATCCGCTATTACGACAGAGATGACCATACGCTCTTCGACGTATGCGCCGACGATCATTGCCAAAGATATCAAGGTATGTCGCGAATAACCGAAGCGGCATCTACTGCAGTAAGAGATACGCGTGGGAAGGTCCTGATGTTTGACGGAAAGGTAGTTGACGCTCGTTTCAGCAAGTGCTGCGGAGGTAAGAGCGAACTGTATGAGACTTGCTGGGACGACAATCCTCATCCCGAGTTCTCTTCCGTTGCCGACTGCCCCGAAGACGCTTCCGTTGACTTTTGTGATACGCACGACGATGCGCTCCTCTCCACCATACTCAACAGCTACGACGTCAGCACACACGATTTCTACAGCTGGAAAGTAAATTATAGCGCAGAGGAAATCAGCCGGCTCGTAAAGGAAAAAAGCGGAATAGACGTAGGCACAGTCACAACCCTCACGCCCCTTCGTCGGGGAGCTTCGGGACGTATCTGCCTGCTTCGCATTGAGGGAACGCGTCGCACGATTACGGTTGGGAAAGAGCTGGAGATACGCAGGCTTCTCTCTCCCACCCACCTCTACAGCAGTTGGTTTTATCCTTCTTATGCTGAGGGTTTCTTCACACTCGAAGGACGCGGCTGGGGACACGGTGTGGGCATGTGCCAGATAGGCGCAGCAGTTATGGCTTCGCGCGGATTTAACTGCGCTCAAATTCTCGCGCACTACTATCCAAACGCACGTTTAGAGTGCATTTATGACTAAAAGAGAAAATTTGCCATTTTTTTTTGGAAATACGAAAAAGAGACTCTATCTTTACACGCGAAAATATTTTCAACAACTTTTTAGATCTAATTATTATGGGTTACAAAATCATCGACGTAGAAGGCATTGGTCCTGTTTACGCAGAGAAACTGAATGAAGCAGGCGTTAAGACCACCGAAGATTTACTGGAGAAGTGTGCAGCCAAGAAAGGCCGCGTAGCAATGGCTGAGGCAACAGGCATCAGCGAGAAGCTGATTCTGAAATGGACGAATCATGCCGACCTGTTCCGCATCAAAGGTATCGCTGGACAGTTTGCAGAGTTGCTCGAGGCAGCAGGCGTTGACACAGTAAAGGAATTCCGTCATCGTGTTCCAGGCAACCTCCAGCCGAAACTGGTTGCTGTGAACGAGGAGAAGAACCTTTGCAACCGTGTTCCTTCCGTTTCCGAACTTGAGAAGATGATTGCTCAGGCTAAGGAGCTGGAGCCGCTGATCACCTACTAATCTGTTGGTTTTGACACAAGAGAAGAGAGCCACACGGCTCTCTTTTTTCATATGAGGCAACTATGAATCATACAGCAGGAAAAAGACGCGTGAGGATTTTATTGCATTCCTTTATATAAAATAGGAGAAGCGAAACTTAAGGAAAAAGCCCTTTCAAGACAAAGTCAGAAGGGGGTAAATTATGCTTTGAGGAAAAAAAATTATTTAGAAAGAAAAAATAATTATTTAGAAAGAATAATTTTTTTTCGAGAACAAATAATTTTCCGTCCTTTTCAGCCCTCGAAAACTCTTCCGGAAAGAGAAAGAAAAGACGGAGCCAAAAACAATCTTTCAGAGAAGGGTTTGCCAGTTTCAAAACAAAACATTATCTTTGCAACAACAGAACATCTACTCAGAAAAAAACAACTCATGTCATATGGAAAACAACGACGAAAAATGGTTTGAAAAATACGAGCAGCAACTGAAGGAACTCCTCGAGGCAAAAGCAGACATCGACAGTCGCTTAGAAAACCTACGCAAGCAGATTCTTGTGCAGATGATAGACCACAAGGAGGAGAAACTGAAGACAGATAATTTCTCCGTCACTTTGGCTCCTCCGCGCTTTTTTGTTCAGTTCGACAGCAAGCGCTTCAAGGAGGAACATGAGGAACTGTTTGCACAATACTCCACCGCAAAGCAGAAAGAGGCTACCATTATCATCAAAAAAAGCCGCACAAAGTCCACTGAAGAGGAATAAGAGGAAATCATCTAACACCTACCTTGAACGGCAAGAAACCCCCTCTCTCGCTGACTCTGAAGAAAGCCTCCTCAAAGCATCGGAACGAAGATGATAAGGGGAAAAACAAAAAAAATCAGTGATTTTCTTTTTTATTCTCACAAATTATACTACCTTTGCAGCCGATTTAGTCCGGACGGGCTTTTTGGAAGAGGTCGCAGCGGTGCGACACGCCTGACGGAGAGACTTTTAATAGTTATATAAAAATGTACGCAATTGTTGAGATTAACGGACAGCAATTCAAGGCAGAAGCTGGTAAAAGACTGTTCGTGCACCACATCCAGAACAGTGAGAACGGACAAACCGTTGAGTTCGAGAAGGTGCTGTTAGTAGGAAACGACGACGCTATCACCGTAGGTACTCCTACCGTAGAAGGTGCTAAAGTCGTAGCAGAAGTGAAGAGCCATCTTGTGAAGGGCGACAAAGTGCTCATCTTCCACAAGAAGCGCAGAAAGGGATATCGCAAACTGAATGGTCATCGCCAGCAGTTCAGCGAGATAGTAGTAAAAGAAGTTATCGCTTAACCACTAAAAACAACTCATTATGGCACATAAGAAAGGTGTTGGTAGTTCTAAGAACGGCCGTGAATCAGCCAGTCAGCGACTGGGCGTGAAAATTTGGGGTGGTCAGACTTGCAAAGCCGGTAACATCATCGTCCGCCAGAGAGGTACCGTTCATCATCCCGGTACTAACATGGGAATGGGCAAAGACCATACTTTGTATGCACTTGTCGACGGAACAGTAAACTTCAAGAAGGGACGCGAGGGACGCAGCTATGTATCCATCATTCCTGTGAAAAAAGAAGTTGAGGCATAACAAGGCAGACACTTGTAACGAGCAAACAGCTCACACACACTAAGAAAAGAGGCTTTTCCAGAAAAGAAAGCCTCTTTTCTTGTGTAAAAATTTGTCGATTGAAGGAAAATGTGTAACTTTGCATGCTCTGAAACATAATTTTCAGTAACTGCAGAACATATAATTAATTCACACCAATGCTTACATTAAAGCTCATAACTGAAGAGACCGACAAGGTTATCAAAGGTCTGGAGAAGAAACATTTTAAGAACGCACAGGAAACTATCAACCAAGTGATTGCTCTCGACAAAGTGCGCCGAAACGCTCAGACAACACTCGACAAGAATCTTTCTGACGCCAAGAAACTTGCTGCCCAAGTGGGAATGCTGATGAAACAAGGGCAACGTGACGAAGCTGAAGCAGTAAAGGCACAAGTAGCAGCCCTCAAAGAGACGAACAAGGCGCTGGAAAATGAGAAAGAACAAGCTGCTGCCGACCTTCAGGCTCTCCTCTATACCATTCCGAACATTCCATATGACGAAGTTCCCGAAGGAGCAACAGCCGAAGACAACGTAGTGGTTAAGATGGGCAACGAGATTCCAGAACTCGGCGCCGATGCCCTTCCCCATTGGGAACTGGCAAAAAAATACAATCTAATCGACTTCGACCTGGGTGTGAAGATCACAGGAGCCGGATTCCCCGTCTATCGCGGAAAAGGAGCACAACTTCAACGTGCACTTATCACTTTCTTCCTCACAGAGGCAAACAAAGCTGGTTATGAGGAGATTATCCCCCCAACGGTTGTCAATAGTGCTTCGGGTTACGGCACGGGGCAGCTTCCCGACAAGGAGGGGCAGATGTATCATTGCGAAGTGGACGACTTATACCTTATCCCTACCGCTGAGGTGCCGGTAACTAATATCTACCGCGATGTTATTCTCGATGAGGAGCAGCTCCCTATTAAGAACGCAGCTTACACACAGTGCTTCCGTCGTGAAGCAGGCAGCTACGGCAAAGATGTACGCGGATTGAATCGACTTCATGAATTTTCGAAAGTAGAAATCGTGCGCATCGACACTCCTGAACATAGTCGCAAGAGTCACGAAGAGATGTTGAAACACGTCGAAGGACTTGTTTGCAAACTGGGACTCCCCTATCGCATTTTGCGACTGTGCGGAGGAGACATGAGCTTCACCAGCAGTATTTGCTACGACTTCGAGGTGTTCAGCGCTGCACAACAGCGCTGGCTTGAGGTATCGTCGGTAAGCAACTTCGACAGCTATCAGGCAAATCGCCTTCACTGCCGCTATCGTCGCGCATCAGACAAAAAAATTGAGCTTTGCCACACACTAAACGGTTCAGCCCTCGCTTTGCCGAGAATTATGGCTGCGATACTTGAGAACAATCAGACAAACGAAGGAATCCGCGTGCCAGAGGTTCTCGTTCCCTTCACAGGATTCAACCTTATCGACTGATATCGAGATGCAGAAGAAAGACCCCACCTTCAGTGAGATAACACGGCTCATCAGTGATCTGTGGGACACATTGACCGAACCTCAACGGGAAGCAGTCGCCGACAATCTCTCTATCAGGAAATATAAGAAGAACGAAATCATCTACGCCGAAGAAGAGATACCGACGTGTATCTACTGCGTGCTTGCTGGAAAGGCAAAAATCTACCGCGATGGCGTGGGAGGACGAAGCCAAATAATGCGAATGGCTAAACCTGTGGAATATTTTGGATATCGCGCCTACTTTGCAAATGAGCGATATGTCACCACAGCTGCCGCATTCGAGCCTTCTACCATCTGCTCCATCCCTATTTCGATTATTGGTGATATCGTAAAAGAGAACAACAAACTGGCAGTCTTCTTTATACGCCAATTGGCAGCCGATTTAGGGCAAGCAGACGAACGGACTGTTAACCTGACTCAAAAGCACATTCGTGGAAGGCTTGCCGAAAGCTTGCTCTTCCTCAAAGAGAGTTATGGACTGGAAGAAGATGGAGCTACTATCAGTATCTACCTATCGAGAGAAGATTTGGCAAGTTTATCCAATATGACAACATCTAACGCCATTCGTACTCTTTCAAACTTCGCAGGTGAACACATAATAGCCATCGACGGACGAAAAATAAAAATAATAAATGAAGAAGCCTTACGAAAGGTAAGTAAGACAGGATAAACAGACTAACCACACACACCTCGACGAAAGGTCTTCATGTCAAATACTACAAATTAGGAAAAAATGTTTGAAAACTTAAGCGAAAGATTAGAACGATCACTCAAGATATTAAAAGGTGAAGGCAAAATCACCGAAGTTAACGTTGCAGAAACGCTAAAAGACGTACGCAAAGCCCTTATTGATGCCGACGTTAATTATAAGGTAGCAAAAACCTTTACCGACACTGTGAAGGAAAAAGCATTGGGACAGAATGTTCTTACCTCAGTACGCCCTTCGCAGTTGATGGTGAAAATTGTACACGATGAGCTTACAGCTCTGATGGGAGGCGAAACCGTCGATATCAATTTAGACGGACGTCCTGCCGTTATTCTCATGAGCGGATTGCAAGGTTCTGGTAAGACCACCATGAGTGGTAAGCTGGCATTATTGTTGAAGAACAAGCGACATCGTCATCCGCTTTTGGCAGCATGTGACGTCTACCGCCCTGCTGCTATAGAGCAGCTCTGCGTGATTGCCGAGCAGACAGGCGTTCCCGTTTATAAAGAAGAAGACAACAAGAATCCTATTGAGATTGCCCAGAACGCAATACGAGAAGCAAAAGCGAAAAGCATCGACACCGTCATCATCGACACAGCCGGACGTCTTGCCGTTGACGAACAGATGATGCAAGAAATCGCTGCTATCAAGGAAGCCGTCAATCCCAATGAAATACTGTTTGTTGTGGATGCAATGACAGGACAAGATGCCGTGAATACAGCACGCGAATTCAACGAGCGGCTAGATTTCAATGGCGTTGTCCTCACGAAGCTTGACGGTGACACTCGAGGCGGTGCAGCCCTTTCCATTCGCTCTGTGGTAAACAAACCGATAAAGTTTGTCGGAACGGGCGAGAAGCTCGATGCGCTGGATGTTTTCCATCCCGCCCGAATGGCAGATCGAATTCTGGGAATGGGAGATATCGTCAGCTTCGTTGAAAGAGCCCAAGAGCAATATGACGAAAAAGAGGCACGGGAACTATCTCGCAAGTTAGCTAAGAACCAGTTCAACTTCAACGACTTTCTCGCTCAGATTGCCCAAATCAAGAAAATGGGCAATGTGAAAGACCTTATGAGCATGATTCCAGGTGTGGGCAAAGCCATCAAGGATGTGGACATCAACGATGATGCCTTCAAGAGTATCGAGGCAATCATCCACTCTATGACACCCAAGGAGCGCGAACATCCCGAAATCATAAACAGCAGCAGACGCGACAGAATAGCACGAGGAAGCGGCACCAGCATCCAAGAAGTGAATCGTCTGATGAAACAGTTTGACGAGATGCGCAAGATGATGAAAACCGTTGCCGCCACTCCAAAGAAAAAGATGCCTAAGATTAGACATTAGCACCTTTTCATCTCACTCACAATTCAGACGCCCCATCTCCGTGCGCCTGAATTTTCATTTTTGAAAAAGGAATAGAGTATTAACCCACAAAACCATTCATACAGTATGCAAATAATTGACGGAAAAAGCATTGCAGAGCAAATCAAGCAGGAAATAGCTGCTGAAGTAGCTGCCAGAATCAGCAGAGGAGAGAAAAGGCCTCACCTTGCCGCGATTCTTGTCGGGCACGACGGAGGAAGCGAGACATACGTTGCCAACAAGGTAAAGGCTTGCGAGGTTTGCGGTTTCACATCCACCCTTATCCGATATGAAAGCGACGTTACCGAACAGGAACTTCTGCAACGTATCGACGAGCTAAATCGCAACGACGACGTCGATGGTTTCATCGTACAATTACCTCTTCCCAAGCACATCAACGAGCAGCACATTATAGAGGCAATCGACTTCCGCAAAGACGTTGACGGATTCCATCCTATTAATGTAGGACGTATGTCAATCGGACTTCCCTGCTTTGTAAGCGCAACGCCTAACGGCATCATGGAACTACTGAAGAGATATAACATCGAAACGTCCGGCAAGAAGTGTGTCGTGCTTGGAAGAAGCAACATAGTAGGTAAGCCTATGGCAACGCTGATGATGCAAAAGCAAATCCCGGGCGACGCAACGGTTACTGTTTGTCACAGTCATTCCAAAAACCTCGTTGAAGAATGCCGCAATGCAGACATCATCATCGCTGCAATGGGGCAACCCAACTTTGTGAAAGCCGATATGGTGAAGGAAGGAGCCGTAGTTATCGACGTAGGAACAACCCGTGTTCCCGATGCTACTAGGAAAAGCGGCTTCAAACTAACCGGCGACGTGAAATTCGATGAAGTCGCTCCCAAGTGTTCATTCATCACCCCAGTTCCCGGAGGCGTCGGACCTATGACTATCTGCTCACTGATGATGAATACCCTGAAGGCTGCCAGTCACATTTTTTAAGAAAACTTGAAAGGCAGTTTTTTCGGGAAAAGATGAAAAAAGTGCGAAAATAGTTGGCACTTCGATGCAGTATTCTCCCCTCTTCTGCATTATAGAATAGAATGGCATAATGTGTGGAGGGAGGAATGTAGAATATGAAGAAAGAATAAAAATTTTTGGAGAAGGGAAAAAATTTTTTGGAGAACAAATATCGCGCTATGAAGAAGGAAAAAATCGGTTTGGACAAAGCATCGTTTTCCATACCGAAAATACCCTCCTGGGCAACCCTTCTTGAGGCGCTTCAAAACAACAGAAGCAGAATGAAGCATTATCATTTTACCATCAGAAAAAGCAAAGGTATTGCTTATATCCTGCTTTTTGTCGTCTTCTCGCTGTTACCTCTTCTCTCAACGGCGCAGCAGTCAATCAGAGATTTCAATAAAAGCACATTGGATGCTCAGCCTTATCCTTGCCTCTTTGCTGACACCGTTCGTCCCAAGACTGCCACTCTTCTTTTCGTCGGAGACCTGATGCAACATGGTCCTCAAATCAAGCAAGCCCTTCAGCCCGACGGTTCCTACCGCTACGATGAATGTTTCGAGCAGGTCAAGCCTTATATTGAGTCTGCAGATTTGGCTATCGGAAATCTCGAAGTCACTCTTGGAGGAGAGCCTTATCAAGGGTATCCATGCTTTAGTGCGCCCGACGACTATCTGTGGGCTATCAAGGAGACAGGCTTCGACGTTCTGACAACATCCAACAATCATTGCCTGGATAGAGGGAAAAAGGGATTGGAACGAACTCTGCTGATGACTGACTCCTTGGGATTCCACACGCTTGGAACCTATCGTGATGACGAAGAACGTTCACAGCGCTATCCTCTCGTTCTCACAGTCAATGGCATACGAGTTGCTTTTCTGACATATACTTACGGGATGAACGGCTTTGAGGTTAGCGAGCCGAATGTCGTCAATGTAATTGACAAAACTATGATGGAAGAAGACATTCGGGCAGCCAAAGCGATGCATCCCGATGTCATTATTGCCATCATGCATTGGGGAACGGAATACAGATTAGAGCCCGACAGCTACCAACGTCATTATGCCGAGTGGCTTCTCGAAAAAGGAGTAGATCATATCATCGGAGGACATCCTCACGTAATAGAACCTACTGAATGGGTGAAGGAGGAAGGACGTATCGACCCTCATCTTGTCGTTTACTCACAAGGAAACTTTATCAGTAACATGAGCCTCCCGAACACTTTCGACGGAACAATGATAACACTCAGCATCCAGAAAGTGGGACTTGTTACCCGCATTAGTAATTATGACTGTAAAGTCGTTCGCACCACTCGTCCAAATTACAAACTTACGATAGTAAAATAAACTCTCAATGAGCGAAATCAGTTTATCAGACAGGCTAAACGCACTTGTTTCGAAATATGAAGAAACCGAGCTGCTCATCACCGACCCAAGCGTCATAGCAGATATGCACCGTTTTGTGCGCCTCAATAAGGAGTATAAGGAATTGAGCGCATTGATGGAGGCTCGCAAGCAGTATCAGAACCTTCTCTCTACCCGCGATGAGGCTCGCACTATGATGAGCCAGGAAACTGACCCCGAGCTGAAAGAGATGGCTCGTGAGGAATTTGAGAACTGTAGTGCTAAAATCCCCGAGATGGAGGAAAAGATTAAACTACTTCTTGTCCCCGCCGATCCTGAAGATGAGAAAAATGTAATCATGGAAATTCGTGGAGGAACAGGAGGAGACGAAGCTGCTTTGTTTGCGGGAGACTTGTTCAAAATGTACAGCAAGTTCTGTGAGCAAAAAGGATGGAAAGTTGAAGTAAGCAGCGTGAACGAAGGCACTGTTGGAGGTTTCAAGGAGATTGTTTTCAGCGTAAAAGGTGAAAAAGTTTACGGAACGCTGAAGTACGAGAGTGGCGTTCATCGAGTTCAGCGTGTTCCTGCCACAGAAACACAAGGGCGAATTCACACCTCAGCAGCAACAGTTGCCGTGCTTCCTGAAGCCGACGAATTTGAAGTGGAAATCAACGAAGGAGAAATCAGATGGGACACCTTCCGCTCGAGCGGTGCTGGTGGGCAGAATGTCAATAAAGTGGAATCGGGAGTCCGTCTCCGTTATAACTGGAAAAACCCCAACACTGGCGTAGTGGAAGAGATTCTCATCGAATGTACAGAAACCAGAGATCAGCCTAAAAACAAAGAGCGCGCCCTTGCCCGACTCCGCACATTCATATATGATCACGAACATCAGAAGTATATCGACGAGATTGCTTCGCGAAGAAAGACAATGGTTTCGACAGGCGACCGTTCTGCCAAAATTCGCACTTACAACTATCCACAAGGGCGAATTACCGATCATCGCATCAACTACACAATTTATAATCTACCAGCCTTCATGAACGGTGATATCCAGGACTGCATCGACCAGCTGACTATTGCCGAAAATGCGGAACGACTCAAAGAATCGGAATTATAATAGGATTGAATATGACATACGAACAACTTTACGAGAACATCCGGAATCAAAAGTCATTTCTCTGTGTGGGACTTGACTCTGACGTCAACAAGATACCTCAGCATTTAAAAGAAAATGAGGAGGATCCTGTGTTTGCCTTTAATCGGGCTATCATCGATGCGACAGCACCATACTGCATCGCCTACAAGCCAAACCTGGCCTTCTATGAATGCAACGGAGTGAAAGGATTGCTATCCTATGAACGCACGCTTGAGTACATTCGTCATAATTGGCCCAAGCATTTCATCATCGCCGACGCCAAGAGAGGAGACATCGGGAATACTAGTAAAATGTACGCTCGAGCTTTTTTCGAGGAACAAAACGTTGACGCCCTGACTGTCGCACCTTATATGGGTGAAGATAGCGTAACTCCTTTCCTAGAGTACGAAGGCAAGTGGGTTATCATGCTTGCGCTTACGTCAAACAAAGGTTCGCTCGACTTCCAATTGACGGAAGACGACAAAGGCGTGCGCCTCTTCGAAAAAGTGCTTCAGACATCGCTCCAATGGGGAGGAAAGGAAAACATGATGTACGTTGTGGGCGCCACGAGAGGGAACTTGTTTGAGGACGTTCGTCGAATTGTCCCCGAGCATTTCCTTCTCGTTCCGGGAGTAGGCGCACAGGGAGGTTCGCTCGAAGAAGTCTGCCGTTTTGGCATGAATAAGCATTGCGGGTTGATTGTGAATTCAAGCAGAGGTATAATCTTTGCCGACAACAGCGCCTGTTTTGCTGAAGCGGCAATGACAAAAGCGCGTCTTCTGCAACAGCAAATGGAAGAACAACTTAGAATATTCGGAATAATATAAGGAAACAACAAACCTCTACCCTATCATCTAAATGGTAAAAATCATCAACGACCCCGTCTTTGGTTTTATAGGCATACCCAAAGGACTTCCATACGATGTCCTCACCCACCCTTACCTGCAACGACTGACAAGAATCCGACAACTCGGACTTTCAAGTTTTGTCTACCCCGGTGCGCAGCACACTCGCTTCCAGCACTCGGTGGGAGCCTTCTATCTGATGAGTGAAGCCGTCACTCATCTGCGGGCAAAAGGTATTCCCATCAGCGATGCCGAAGCGGATGCTGTAAAGGCAGCTATTCTTCTTCATGACGTCGGCCACGGGCCTTTCTCGCACGTACTTGAGCATACGCTCGTCAGCAATATCGATCATGAAGAGATTTCCCTCCTCTTGATGGAACGAATCAATCTGGAGTTTGGTGGAAGGCTCGATCTTGCCATTCGTATTTATAAAGATGAGTACGAGAAGAGGTTCCTTCATCAACTTGTCAGCAGTCAGCTTGATATGGACCGCCTCGACTATCTGAGAAGAGACAGTTTCTTCACGGGTGTCACAGAAGGAAATATCGGTTCTGCTCGTATCATCAAGATGCTAAACGTCAAAGATGATCATTTGGTAGTCGACTCCAAGGGCATTTACTCAATTGAGAATTTCCTCACGAACCGTCGTTTGATGTATTGGCAGGTTTATCTTCACAAGACTTCCGTTGCCAGCGAGAAGATGCTCGTGAACGCACTATCTCGAGCTAAAGAGCTTGCTCACCAAGGAGTGGATCTTTTCGCTTCTCCAGCCCTAAGGTATTTTCTTTACAACCATATCACGAAAGAAACATTCTACAACGACACCGAATGCCTTGATGCTTTCGTCCATCTTGACGACAACGACATCTGGTGTGCGCTGAAAGTGTGGGCCTCTGAGAAAGACAGAATACTCTCCACACTTAGCACCGGGCTTGTCGACAGACATCTGTTCAAAGTAGAAGTGAGTGAAAGCCCCATCAGCCAAGCAGTAAGGAAAGAACATATACGGCGAATCTCCAACGCATTAGGGATAACACAGAAAGATGCAGAACGATACATGATTACCTACACCACGCTGGAAAAAAACATGTATTCAGCCTCCGATGATCACATAGAAATACTCTATCGCGACGGTTCGGCAAAAGACATCGCAGAAGCATCAGATATGTTTAATCACTCCATGCTGGGAAAGAAAGTGAAGAAATACTACCTCTGCTATATGCGCAACACATAGCGAATTCTTAATTAAGCATAATTATTTTTTTGTTCTCCATATTTTATTTATCTTTGCCTAAAATTGAAGAAGCATGATTTTTACCGCCAAACAGATTGCCTCCTACATTAACGGACGAATCGTGGGAGATGAAAACGTCACGGTTGAAACCTTCTCCAAGATTGAAGAAGGAAAACCGGGTACGCTTTCTTTTTTGGCCAATCCCAAATACACTCACTATATCTACTCTACAGAGTCGAGCATTGTGCTTGTTAATGAAGGCTTTGTTCCCGAGCAACCCGTCCATTGCACGCTGATCTATTCAGCTAACGCATACGAAAGTTTGGCTAAACTCATGACTTTGGTGCAATCCTTCAGCCAAAAGAAATCTGAAATAAGTTCGCTCGCTTTCATTGCTGAAACAGCAAAGATTGGGAACAATGTTTCCATTGCACCCTTTGCTTATATCGGAGAGAATGTAGAAATCGGCGACAACACGATTATCAACCCTCATGTAGCCATCTACCACGACTGCAAGATTGGCGCCAACTGTATTCTTCATGCAGGATGCGTCATCGGAGCAGACGGATTTGGCTTTGCACCTCAGGCCGAAGGGTACGAAAAAATTCCTCAGATAGGAAACGTCGTTCTCGAAGATAATGTAGAAATTGGTGCCAACACTTGTATCGACCGTGCCACAATGGGTTCCACTATCATTCACGGAGGAACCAAATTGGACAACCTCGTACAGATAGCCCACAATGTCGTTGTCGGCAAAAACACCGTTATGGCTGCTCAAAGCGGTGTGGCGGGCTCCACAAAGTTAGGAGAATGGTGTATGATAGGCGGGCAAACGGGCATAACGGGGCATATCAATATAGGTGACCGAGTTCAGGTAGGAGCCCACGCGGGAGTAACCGGCAACGTGAAGGAAGGAATGACGATGAACGGATATCCGGCAATCGAAATCATGAGATTCCGCCGCAGCAGCGCAGCACTCCGTAATCTGCCGGAAATGTTCTTCCAACTTCATGAATTGGAGAAGGAAGTGAAAAACCTCAAGGAGAAAATGGAGGAGATGAAATAAGAGAGGGTTACTTTATGGAGAAACAGCATACAATAAACCAATCTTTTACCGTCTCAGGAAAAGGACTTCACACCGGGCTCAAGCTTACTGCCGAGTTCTGTCCAGCTCCCGCTAACTTTGGTTACAAGATTCAGCGAACCGACATCGAAGGACATCCCATCATCGAATGCTTGGCAGAAAATGTAGTTGACACACAGCGCGGAACGGTTATCTCAAACGGAACCGATCGAGTAAGTACTATCGAGCATGCCCTCTCAGCCCTATACGCTTTAGGTATTGACAACTGCCTCATTCGCGTCAACGGACCCGAAATTCCCATCCTTGACGGAAGTGCAGCACAATATGTTCAGAACATCCAACGCGTTGGTAAACAGGAACAAGAAGCGCCTCGCGAATACATAAAGATAGAAGAACCTATTGAATACATCGACGACAAGACCGGTTCACATCTCATAATTGAGCCTTGCGACACACTTCAGATAAAAGTCAATGTCACGTTCGACAATAGTATCATCAACAATCAATGTGCCACGATGGACAATATCTCCCAATATCCGGACGAGATAGCTGCCAGCCGCACGTTTGTCTTCGTCCGCGACATTGAGAATCTGCTCCAAATGGGGCTTATCAAAGGGGGTGACCTCGATAACGCTATCGTCATTTACGAACGGCAGCTGACTCAGGAAAAAATGGATATCATCACCGATATCATGAAAGTTCCCCGCATGGATGCCACCCACTTGGGCTACATCATGCATCGCCCACTCGTCTGGGATAATGAGCCCGCACGGCACAAGCTGCTCGACATCATCGGCGATATGGCCCTTTGCGGACACCCCATCTTAGGCAGCATCAAAGCATTGAAGCCCGGACATCGAGTTAACAACCAACTTGCACGTATGATACGCGCAAAAGTCAAATAAAGTAAAATGATTAGCCCTTTAGCCTATATTGATCCTCTGGCAAAAATTGGGGAAAACTGTGAAATAGGCCCCTTTGCTTATATTGAAGGAGACGTCATCATTGGAAATGACAATGTGATAATGGCGCACGCCTGTCTTATGAACGGAACCCGCATGGGAGACGGAAACACCGTTTTTCCCGGTGCAGTCATCGGGGCTATACCCCAAGACCTTAAATTCAAGGGAGAAGAAACTACCGCCGAAATCGGCGACAACAATCGCATCCGTGAGAACGTAACCATCAACCGAGGCACTGCATCAAAAGGTAAGACGGTTGTTGGCTCGGGTAACCTGTTGATGGAAGGCATGCACGTTGCCCACGACTGTGTCGTAGGAAACAATTGTATCATGGGCAATCAGACAAAACTTGCCGGAGAGGTTGTCGTCGACGATAACGCCGTTCTGAGTGCCGGAGTACTGGTGCACCAGTTCTGCCATATTGGAGGATACGTGATGGTTCAGGGAGGTTGCCGCACAACGAAAGATATTCCACCCTACATTATTGCAGCAAGGGAGCCTATCACTTACTGCGGACTTAACGTCGTAGGCTTACGTCGGCGTGGATTCAATATTGACCAAGTGAATGCCATCCACGCAGCATATCGTGCTATTTATCAGAGCAGTCTGAACGTTTCTCAGGCCCTTGAGCAGTTGAAGGATGACAACGCCATCACTCCCGAAGTACAATACATCATCGATTTTGTAGCTTCGTCAAGTCGTGGAATCATCCGAAGCGAAAATGTTTAACAACTAAACTACTCTTATATCTAACTATTTAATATCTAATCTCAAACAACCATGATATACAGATTCACTTTTATTTCTGATGAGGTAGACCATTTCCTTCGCGAAATCAAAATCAATTCCGATGCCTCGTTCCTTGACTTCCACAAGGCCATCCTTGAAAGCGTGGGCTATCCCGACGACCAGATGACATCTTTCTTCATTTGCAATGAAGACTGGGAGAAGGAAACTGAAATCACGCGCGAGGATATGGGCACCAGCAGCGATGTCGACAACTACGTGATGGAAGACACTGCGCTCGACGAACTCATCGAAGAAGAGAAGCAGCGCCTGCTTTACGTATTCGACCCTCTGGCAGAACGAGTGTTCTTCATCGAATTGAGCGAGATAATTCCTGGAAAGTCAATAGAAGAACCCATCTGCTCACGTAAAGAAGGTAAAGCCCCGAAGCAGACACTTGATTTCGACCAGCTGATGAGCATCAATCCATCCAGTTCTTTTGACATCGACGACAGCTTCGGCGATAACGAGAACGTAGACATCGACGAACTCGACATGGAAGGAATCGGCTTCCTGGACGACATCAGTAATGACGACATCATCTAAACTCGTTGTCTTACTTGGACCGACGGGTGTAGGCAAAACAGAGCTGAGCTATGCTATTGCCGAACACTTGCAGTCCCCTATCCTCTCCGCCGACAGCCGACAACTGTTTCGCGACATACCGACAGGTACGGCTGCGCCTACAGCAGGACAGATGGCGCGCTGCCAGCATTATTTCGTAGGCACACTAAACTTAGACGACTACTATAGCGCAGCACAATACGAAGCAGACGTACTCCAGTTGATGAGGGAGTTATTCCTAACACACAAGGCGCTTCTTCTAACTGGAGGGAGCATGATGTATATCGATGCCGTTTGCCAAGGTATCGACGACATTCCTACTGTGGACAACGAGACAAGAACCATCCTGCTTGAGAGATATGCACAGGAGGGATTGGAGCAATTGGTGCAAGAGTTGCGCCTGCTTGACCCAGAGTACTACAGCATCGTCGACCGAAAGAATCCGAAGCGAGTTATCCACGCACTTGAAATCTGCTATATGACGGGAAACACATACACTTCGTATCGCACCCGAAGCTGCAAGCCCCGTCCTTTCGAGTACATCAAAATCGGACTCAACCGTCCTCGGGAGGAATTATACGAGCGCATCAATTCTCGTGTGTTGCAGATGGTAGAGGAAGGATTGGTGGATGAGGCACGCGCCATCTGGGAAAAGTATCAGAAGGCAAACAAACCCAGGCCAAACTCCCTCAACACAGTCGGGTACAAAGAGTTGTTTGATTATTTCGAGGGGCAGTGCACCTTTGATGCCGCCATCGAGAAGATTCAGCAGAATACCCGCAAATATGCACGCAAGCAACTCACGTGGTTCCGTCACGATGATAAAATCCGTTGGTTTCATCCCAGCCAGAGGGACGAAATCATTCAGGCAATCGACGAATTCGTGAAGTAATCAGCCGTTGCCCTTTCCTTTGCCCACAAGATATTTTCTGTCCGCCTGCACCAATACAGCCCCCTCGGGCACATCCTCTGTCACCCAAAGGTTTCCCCCAATCGTTGCACCATTACCGATATTAACACGTCCGAGGATGGTTGCGTTACTATAGACAATCACGTTGTCTCCCAGTATAGGATGGCGGAGATTATTCTTTATCGGTTTACCGTTTTCGTCCAACGGGAAGCTCCGAGCGCCAAGTGTAACGCCCTGATAGATTTTCACATGATCTCCGATGATGCTTGTCTCGCCTATCACGACGCCCGTGCCGTGATCGATAGCAAACCAGTTGCCGATGACAGCTCCGGGATGGATGTCGATGCCCGTTTCCGAATGAGCCTGCTCGGTAATGATACGAGGAATCAGGGGGACTCCAAGCTGCAGCAGGCGGTGAGCCATACGGTAGTTGACGATAGCGCGGATGCCAGGATAGCAGCTGATAATCTCTCCGAGACTTTTTGAGGCGGGGTCACCGTCGTACGTCGCCATCACGTCGAGTGACATCTGCCTGTGCAGTTCGGGAATCGAAAGCAGAAAACTTTTGGCGATAGCATCCGCATCCACATCATGCTGCCCGTCATAAGCCAGAGCGACGCGGATTTGTTCCGTCAGCAGTTCACAGAGCCTCTTCTCCATCTCGGGAGTACACATCGGGCGCACCTCTGGCTCATTCTCATCGCAGAAAAAGCCAGGGAACACCAACTCGCGCACCAGTTCCACAATCTGTTTAATCACTCGCGCTGAAGGAGGCAACTGCCTAAATGACTCTCTATAAATCTCGTTTTCGCTCATAGAAATGGGGGCTTCGTCACGTTATTTCCGTTCTTCGACGACAAAAATACAACTTTTTCGTTGGATTTTCTCAAAAAAACGCTTTCTTTGCAAAATAAATCGAGTATTATGAAAAAATTCCTCTTTTTAGCCACATTTGCATCGCTTATCGTCAGCTGCAGCTCTATTCCGAAGAAGAGCGAAGTGCTGAGCGTAATGGAAAAAGCCAACAACTACTGGCAAGCCAACAATCGTGCCGAAACGCGCCCGTTCTGGGACAATGCTGCCTACCACACGGGAAACCTCGCTGCCTACAGCATTACAGCCAACGAAGACTGGCTCGCCTACACCAAGCGCTGGGCTGAGCACAACCGCTACCGGGGAGCTAACAGCGACGATCGTTCCAAATGGATCTACACATACGGAGAACGCGACGAGAACGTGCTCTTTGGCGACTGGCAGATTTGTTTCCAAGTGTATGCCGACCTTTACAACATGGAGCCCGACTCGCAGAAAATCGGTCGAGCCCGCGAAGTAATGGAATATCAGATGAGTACCCCGGAGGAAGACTACTGGTGGTGGGCCGACGGGCTCTACATGGTGATGCCCGTGATGACGCGCCTTTACAAAATCACCTCCAACCCGCTCTACCTCGAGAAGCTCTATACCTATTTCAATTACGCGAAGAGCATCATGTACGACGAGGAGACGGGGCTCTTCTTCCGCGACGCCAAATATGTCTATCCCAAGCATAAAAGCCTGAACGGGCTCAAGGACTTCTGGGCCCGAGGCGACGGATGGGTTCTGGCTGCCTTCGCACGCGTGCTGCAGGATTTGCCCGAGTCCGACAAGCACCGCAAAGAATTCATCGCGCTCTATCAGAAACAAGCCGCTTCTGTGAAGGACAGCCAGCAGCCCGAGGGATACTGGACGCGCAGCATGCTCGACCCAGAGCATGCCCCTGGGCCCGAAACGAGCGGTACGGCATTCTTCACTTTCGGACTGGCGTGGGGAATCAACAACGGGTTCCTGAGCCGCAAGGAGTATCTGCCGACTGTACTCGCAGCCTGGAACTACCTCTCGACCTATGCCCTCCAGGAGGACGGATGCCTCGGATATGTGCAGCCAATTGGCGAGAAAGCCATTCCCGGGCAGACACTCAACGAGCGCAGCACTGCCAACTTCGGAGTAGGAGCCTTCCTGCTGGCTGCCAGCGAGGTGTACAAGCTTGCTAAATAGTTCTCGAAGGCACGCTGATTTTTCCCTTCTCGATAATTATTTTTCCCTTCTCGAAAAAAATTTTTTCTTTCTTCATAAAAAATTTTCCCTTCTTCATATCGCGAGATTCTTTCTTCATATCAGATTATTCATAACACACATTTCCGCAATACCTGAGAATATGAAAAAAACGATTATTGCCCTCATGCTGGCACTCCTTATCCTGCCCCTAAGCGCAGACGCAAAGAAAAAGAAAGAGCCTGTCAAAACCGACAGGGAAATATGGGCAGAAATGCTCTACAAAATGGCGGCACCCGTGCTCAGCAATATGGCCGAGGGCAAGCTGCAACAAGAGATGACCATCGAGAAAGGCACCCTCGAAGTGAGCCCCACGTGGGACGGACGCGACAAGAAAGTTAGCTACATGGAGGCTTTCGGCAGACTTATGGCTGGACTCGCCCCTTGGCTCTCTCTTCCCGACGACGACACCGCTGAAGGCGTCATGCGTCGTCAGCTGCGCGAATGGGCGCTCAAAAGTTACGCCAACGCCGTCGACCCCGACAGTCCCGACTACCTCGGTTGGCGCTCGGGAGGGCAGACTCTAGTCGACGCAGCCTATCTGGTGGAGAGTTTCCACAGAGGATGGGACGCGCTGTGGGAGCCCCTCGATAGCATCACCAAAGCACGCTATATCAACGAGATACAAGGACTGCGCCGATACGACCCTTGCTACACCAACTGGCTTCTCTTCTGCTCGATGGAGGAGTGTTTCCTGATGAAGGCTCGCGCGCAGTACGACAACTACCGCATCCACAACGCTATGAACAAGGTGGAAGAATGGTATGTAGGCGACGGATGGTACAGCGACGGACCGTCCTTCGCTTTCGACTACTACAACAGCTACGTCATCCAGCCCATGTATCTCGAATGCCTTGAGATGATCAACGAGGTAAAGGGCAACGACTCGTGGACAGTTCGTGGCGTCGATCCCGTCACCTATCGCAATCTCGGCTCTAAAGCACGCTACGACGAGGCTCTCAAACGCATGCAGAAATACAGCGTCATCCTCGAACGCCTCATCTCGCCCGAGGGCACCTATCCCGTGTTCGGGCGCTCCATCCCCTACCGACTGGCTGTCTTCCAGCCCCTCGCTATGCTCGCCTGGCAACATAAGCTTCCCAACGAACTCTCCAACGGGCAGGTACGAAGCGCGCTCACTGCCGTCATGAAGAATATGTTCCGCGACAGCAGCAACTTCAACAAGGGAGGCTTCCTCACCATCGGCTTCGTAGGTTCCCATCCCAACGTGGCAGACGTCTACACCAACAACGGAAGTCTCTACATGACAACCCTTGCTTTCCTCCCTCTGGGACTTCCCGCCGACGACCCCTTCTGGACAGATGCTCCACAGAAGTGGACGAGCAAGAAAGCATGGGAAGGCGATGACTTCCCGAAGGACCATAAGTGGAAGATTAATAAGCAGATACTATACTGGGAATAAAGCTAAATTTAACTTTAACCTTCCGCCCCATGAAGCCATTTTCTTTAGCCACTCTCCTACTCGTTTTTACCGCTTGCACGTCGGCACAAGACTATCAGCTCGTCTGGAGTGAGGAGTTCGAAAACAACGGAGCGCCCTCTTCGGCAGACTGGAATTTTGAGCACGGTTTTGTGCGCAACCACGAGTACCAATGGTACCAAGAGGACAACGCAACGATAGCCGACGGATTCCTCACTATCGAGGGGCGCTACGAGCGAGTGGAAAATCCTTATTACGCTGCTCCGTCCGACACTTCTCAGCAACAATATCAGCGCCGGAGAAGAAATGATTGGCGTTCCTCACGTCAGTTTGCCGAGTACACAGCCTCTTCCATCAACACACGAGGCAAGCACGAGTGGCTCTACGGCCGCTTAGAGGTAAGGGCAAAAATCCCTACCGAGAGCGGTGCCTGGCCTGCCATCTGGACTCTCGGCATAACTCGTCCCTGGCCCGTGAACGGGGAGATAGACATCATGGAGTACTATCGTCGCGGGGGCGTGCCTCACATCCTCGCCAATGCAGCTTGGGCACGTCAGCCAAATCAGGCGAAATGGAACACGTGCGCTATTCCCTATTCTCGCTTCACAGAGAAAGACCCGCAATGGGCTGAGAAATTCCACACGTGGCGAATGGACTGGGACGAGGACAGCCTGCGTCTTTTCCTTGATGATGAGCTGCTTAACTCGCAGAGTTGCGATGTGGGCGACGATGCAGGCTTCTACCCCTTCCGTCAGCCACACTACTTGCTGCTCAATCTCGCCATCGGTGGAGATAACGGAGGAGAGCCTTCTCCTGCCGACTATCCCATCCGATACGTTATCGACTATGTGCGCGTCTATCAAACCGCTGAGCAACAGGAAGCTCAGAAAGCCTACAACGAATCTCATCCATCACCGAAAACGCCATTCTGAAGATACATTTTTCAATAGTCAAACACATAAAGCCCTAACTACAAAACGGCTCAGAGAGCTATCGTTTCCCTACGGGAACCGAAGGAATGAGCCGATGAATAAACTTGATTAAAAAAACATATAACCCATTTTCTTTGGAGAAGAAAGGAAAATTCTTTTTGAAGAAAGAATCCCGTGATATCGAGAAAGAAAAACAACACGTTCATAGTATGAAATATCGTAGCATCCTTTTAGCGGCAACTTTTTTTATGGCTGCTGTATGGCAACCTTCGCTTGCAGTCACAGCCAACAATAACCCGAGAGCACATTCCAACGGAAAGCCGTCAGCCGTTTCGTCTCCCGACGGAAAGGGTGTCACTCAGTACGTCAACCCTTTCATGGGCACCACCACCCTTTGGACTCCCAAGGACTTGGGCTACACGCGCACGGAGGAGAAGCGCGCTTGGGGAGCTGAGACTTACCCCGGCGCCGCTCTGCCCAACGCTATGGTGCAACTGACGCCCGTAACGAAATACCGCTCGGGCTCTGGCTACCAGTACGAGGACCATCAGATTTACGGCTTCGCTCACACCAGCAAGGGACATTGGAATCTGCTGCATGTGCCAATCCTTCCCGTAACGGTAGAGGGGAAATACCGTCCCGACAACTACTGCTCATGGTACAACCACGAGCGCGAAGAGGCGCATCCGGGCTATTATAGCGTGTTTCTGGAACGCTACAAAGTGAAGGCAGAGTTGACGTCCACGCTACGATGTGGATACCATCGCTACACATTCAGCGGTGATGACGAGCGTTGCTTGCTGATAGACATCACTCGCTCCAACAACCAGCCGCGTCGTTGGCTCGTAGAGAAAAGCGGAGAGCGTGCATTTCAAGGATATCAGGACGGCGAAGGACGCATTTATTTCTATGCCGAGACTTCAGAAGACATCGAAAGCGTGGACTTGGAGCGCGAGCACAGACAGCCCATCGGCGTGGTTCACTTCCGTCAGCCACACGGCACTAAACCTCTGGAGCTGAAGATTGGCTTTTCGTTTGTGAGCATCGATAATGCGCGCGAGAATCTTCGCGCAGAACTGGAGAACAAGACTTTCGACGAGGTACGCTCTGCTGCTGAAGCCACGTGGGAAGATGTGCTAGGCCACATCCAAGTGGAAGGCGGCACCGACGAGGAACGGACGATGCTCTACTCCACCCTTTACCGCGTGTTCCTCTTCCCTCATCTGCGCAGCGACGTCAACGGAGAATACCGCGATGCCCGCGGGCAGGTGGTGAAGGGCGACTTCAACTACTACACCGACCCCTCGTTCTGGGACACCTACCGCAACAAGCTCATCTTGCTGGGAATGATTACTCCCGACGTGGCGGCCGACATCATCAAGTCGTGCACCGACCGAGGAGAGAAACGCGGAGGCTACATGCCCACGTTCTTCCACGGAGACCACGCTTCCGCCTTCGTGGCTGGTTCGTGGCTACGCGGCATCCGTAACTTCGACCTACAACGTGCCTACACCTTGATGCTGAAGAGCGCCACAGTACCCGGGCGTGGAGGCAGACCTTACCTCGACGAGTACATCGAGCGCGGGTGGATATCGGAAAAAGACACCACCGACGTCCCCACCGAAGATGAGTACAAAGGCTCCGTCACCAAGACGTTGGAATACTCCTACGACGATTATGCTACAGCCCTCGTGGCGCACGAATTGAAAGACAAGAAGAACGAACAGCTGCTGATGAAGCGCTCACAAAACTACAAGACGCTCTTCGATGCCTCTACGGGTTTCTGGCGCGGCAAGGTGATACGCGACGGCAAGGATATGTGGATAGCAGACTTCCACCCCAACTACCCCTACTATCAGTATATGTACCGCGAGGCCGACGCGTGGAACTCACTCTTCTTCGCTCCTCACGATCCCGAAGGGATGATTGCCCTCTACCCGTCACCACAGGCTGTGGAAGACAAGCTCGACTCCCTCTTCACCACTCCCTGCGGAGGATACGAGGCTTGGAACCTTACGGGCTATCTGGGAACATACTGTCACGGAAACCAGCCCGGCCACTCCATACCCTACACTTATTATTTCGTCGGCAAGCAGGAGAAAGCACAGAGGGTGCTCTATACCCTCATGCACGACTATTATGGTATGGGTGAGGAGAAGCTGGCTTATGCTGGCATGGACGACGCAGGAGAAATGTCCGCCTGGTATGTGCTGAACGCTATCGGCCTCTACACCTATTCCCCCGCCGACCCGCAGTATATCGTCACAGTACCTCTCTTCAACCGCGTATGGTTCACTTTAGGAAGCACCACTTCGGATGGGAAAACGAAGGAAGGTCAGACCTTCACCATCGTGCGCGAAGGAGACGGTAAGACCATCAGCGAAATCACCATAGGAGGCAAACCGCTGAAAGGCTGGTTTGTGAAACATGAAGACCTTGCCAAAGGCAAAGAGTTACTTATCAGAGTAAAGGAATAAGGAACAGGCAGCACTCACCACTCACCACTCACCACTCACCTCTTACCTCTTACATCTTTCATCTTACTTCCTGCCTCAATTTCCCAGCACGGGCACGCCATCAGCCGTGATTCCTTCGGCTGATACAACGGGACGTGTTACCGTACCGTTGTTATAGAAGTTCAGCTGAGCCTTTCCGTTCACGTCAGTCTCAACGGAGGGGTTCCAGTAGAGCGTGCGTCGGAAATCTTTATCGCCGGGGATGGGGCCGTCGGGATAGGTGGGAGCATAGAATTCCGTCACTTCGCTATACCCTCTGAAGGTTGTTTGGCGAACACCCTTCGCGCGAGCCTTCCGCTCGGTAGGAGGATACATGCTGATGTCGATGATATAAAGCCCTGGAGGAACGGGAGTGCCGTCGGAGAGGTTGATTCGACTACCCAGCGCTTGCATTTGCTCGACGGTGAGCGACTCGCGCACGATGGGCATGCTCTCGTAGATGTTAGGACTGTCGTACACGATGATGCTCTTGATGTCCTCCATATCCATGTCGAAACCGGGAATGTAGGCCGTGGTAGCGAGGTTGCGATGCTCGTCGTGTAGATACCAGAGCACTCGGTGATTGTTGAGCAAGCATTGGTTGAGAGTCCACGTGACAAACTCATCGCGCGTGGTGATGGATGAGTCCACCACGCCGTCGTAACGGCTCACATCCAGGTCGTACCCCTTCTCCTTGAGATAGTCCGACACCTTATAGGTAAAGTTGCCGCAGTCGAGCTGATACTCCGTGTCCTCTTCGGCATCGAACGCCTTGAATGTCATGTAGTCTATATACTTGCGGCTTCCTTCTATCTCCACTTCGTCAAGGTGGATGACGATGTCGGAATTGACCTTCTGCATCCATTCGGGAACAGTCTGAGCGGGAACGTTATCTTCAAGCGAAAGCGTTGCATGCTCGGGAAGGAAGAGCTCGATGGGATCATAAGCGCGCACCTCGGGACGGGCTGAGCGGTCGAGCCGCAGCCTTACGTCGACGGGCTCGTTCTTGCGACGCGCCGTGAGGAACATATCCCAGATGCTGTCGAATTCCTCCACCTTGAAGCCGAAACGCCCGTTCTCGTCCGTGACGACGGTGCTCTCTTGCGAGAACTGTCTGTCGCGCGAGTAGAGTTTCATCGTCAGCGAGGCATCTGCCAGCGGCTTGCCCGTGCGCCGGGTGAGCATCACTCCGTCGAGCACCAGTCCGTCCTCAACGTAGTGTTTGATGTTGAACGGCTCCACCATACACAGCTGCTTCCAGTCGAACCGCGTCCATCCCTGCGTCATCATGAGCAGATCCAGCGACTGCCTGTGCAGACGGTCGGAAGCGGAAAAATACCATTCGGGCCTGTAGATCATACCTTTCAGTTCCGACGAGAGGAGGCAATTTATCAGCACGTTATCGCTGCATGCTGTGCCGAGGTCCTGCTGGTCGCGCACGGCAACGGAGAGCGTCGTCTGCAGCGGAGCACCGGAGGCATCCGTGGCATTCAGCCGCAGGCCTATCGGCTCAAAGGGCCGATAGACGCGCTTGTCGGTATCGGCACTCACTTGCGCCGAAGCAATTCCGTTGTTGATGAAGAGCAGACGCTGCGCCAGCACTTCGCCGCCATCTGTAAAGAGGGTGAGCTGATGCACGCCCGTGGGCAACTTTTCCGTAGCGATGGCGAAAGCTGCCTGCTTCACGTTCACACCGTCGGCAAGCATGGAGGGAACGAGGCGCAGGGTGTCGAAGTAACAGGCCACGCCGCGACACATAATCGACACACCTATCAGGTCGTTCTGCTGGCTACGCATGCCTTTGGCTGTGAGGAGTCCGCGAATCATCAGCGAGTCCGACACATCCACCAGCAGAGTGCTTCCGTTCAACTCCGCTTCGGGCATACGGAACGAGTAAGTCTTATCGTTGTACAGGATGTTGACTGTATGGCGTTTGCGGGTAGGCGTGAACGTGAAGTACCCCATGCCGTCGTGCAGCGTCGAGAGGAGCGCGAGGTCGTCGCCCTCTCCCTTCTCGTCCTTCACGGTACCCAACACAGCTATTCCCATGCCCTTCTCGTCGACAGCCTTGAAAGCCACGCGGCAGGGGATGCCCTGCACGAGCTTCCCTCCTTCGGGGAAGAACGATACGTTCACGTCACGCTCCTTCTCCCCCTTGGGACGATGCGTTGCCACCCAGGGAGCCACGCTGGCGTTGAGCACAGGATGGCTGTAGTCGCCCTCCTCCTCGGGTGCCTGATAGACGGGAAACACTCTCGAGAAGATACCCTGGTCGCTGAAATTGAGCATATTGAGGGTATAGGCGCGTATCTCGTAGTAGCCGCTCGGATAGCTGAGCACGCCGCGCAGCGCGCGGGCATCCTCCGTCGAACGGTCGATGAGAGGGAAGGAACCGTGACAACGTCCGTCGACGACTTTCAGCTTGAGCTGCTGCAGCAGCACTCCCGTCGGCGACATGAGGTCGACATAGAGCACACGGCTCGGAGCGGGAAGTCCTGTGGTAGCATTGATCACCCAGGCGGAAAAGTATATGGCGTCGCCCTGGAAGTAGGCGGTGTTGTCGAAGTGGAGATAGACCTTCTCCTGCGGGCACTTCTGATTGAAGAACGAGCTCTTGTAGATAAACGAATATAGTTTCTGAAACGTTTCCGATTCGTTCTCGGCGCCGATGCGAGAGGCACAGAGCGCGAGCAGAAGAGTCAGTATGATAGTACGTCGAAATGTTAGCATAGTCGTTGTATTGATAGTGCTGTTATCTTTTTTCCGTTTATTGGTGTCTATTAGTTTCATATCCTTTTTACCTCATGCAGCGTCATCCAGAGCTTTCGCAAGCGTCAGCTATCGTCGGGCATTGAAGAAATCTTTCATCAGCCGCGCGCACTCCCCGGCGAGCACCCCTGTCGTCACTTCCGTCTTCGGATGCAGGGCTGCCGGTGCGAAGCGCTGGAATCCTCTCTTCTCGTCGTCGCAGCCATATACGATGCGCGATATCTGCGACCATCCGAGGGCTCCCGCACACATCGTACAAGGCTCCACCGTCACGTAGAGCGTGCACTCGGTGAGGTACTTCCCTCCCAGATAGTTCGAGGCCGACGTCAGCGCCAGCATCTCGGCGTGCGCCGTCACGTCGGTGAGGCGTTCCGTCTGATTGTGAGCGCGGGCAATCACCCGTCCCCGACAGACAATGACGGCCCCCACGGGAACCTCTCCCTCATCGTAACCCTTCTGCGCCTCCAGCAGAGCCTGACGCATGTAATCCTCATCGTTCATCGGCGCATGTCGTGCTCGTCAAACAACGTGGGATAGTCAATCTCCAGGTTGTGAAGGATGTGTTTCAGCAGCGTCTCGCGCATCCACCGGCTCCTGTTGCTGATGTGATACTTGCGCAAGTAGTGGTCCACCATCTGCAGCTCCTCGTCGCTCATGAGGGCAACCAGCCGGTGCGGGCGCGCAGCCTTCGGGTTACGCACAAATGTGTGTTTTTCTTTCTTCTTTGCCATATTCGTTATAAAAATAGTAATTGCAAAAAAGAAAACAAAAAAAAATCGAAAAAAAACGAAAGTCAGCCTATTTACTCAAACTGCAGCACGCGCGAGGGGTATATTCGCGACACGAGCTGCGAGGGAACGATGAGCATGCACACCGACAGGATGAGCATCCCCACGTTGAGCAGGATGAGGAACGTCCAGTTGAATTCGATAGGCACGCAGTCGAGGTAGTAGTTCGTCGGGTCGAGCGGGATAATTCCCGTCTTCTTCTGGATGAAGCAGAGCCCCAGCCCGATGATGTTGCCCCACAGCATGCCTCGCCCTATGATGTAGGCCGAGAGCCAGAGGAACGTCCGTCGGATGGAGACGTTGGGCGACCCCAGCGCCTTCAGCACGCCGATAAACTGACTGTGCTCCAGTATGAGGATGAGGAGCCCCGAGATGACCGTGAAGCCCGCCACGCCCAGCATGAGCAGGAGGATAACCCACACGTTGATGTTCAGCACATCGAGCCAGGCAAACAGGTTGGGGTTTTGCTCCTCCACCGTCTGCAGGAAGTAGGTCTCCATGCGGCTTCGTCCCAGCGAATCGAGTACAGCCCCCGCCTCGTATGCCCGCAACGCCAGCTTGTCGTAGTCGTCGATGGCAACCTCCACGCCGGCCACTTGCGTGCTGTCCCAGTGGTTCAGCGACTGCACGACGTGCAGGTCGGTGAGGGCGAACAGTTCGTCAAAGTCGCCGAATCCCGTGTCGTAGATGCCGCACACCGTCAGCCTGCGCGCGCGGATGGTGCTCTCAATAAAATAGGTATCCACCCTGTCGCCCACGCTCATGTGAAGCTTGTCGGCCATGTTGCGCGACACGAGCACCTGGTTGCCGCGCGCCGAGTGGAGCACGCTGTCGACGCTCCCCTCCTGCAGATAGTCGGCATAGAACGACAGGTCGTACTCGTCGCCCACGCCCTTCAGCACAAATCCCAGGAAGTCGTCGCCCACGCGGAACAGTCCGGGCTTGGTAGCGAAGCGCTGCACGTGGCTCACGCCCGGCATGTCGGCGAGGAGGGTACATAGCGTGTCGTCGGCCACGATAGGCTCCGACTCGTACGACGTGGCAGCCTCGAAGCTGCTCACGAGCAGATGGCTGTTGAATCCTATCACCTTCTCCCTTATCTCGTGGCGGAAGCCGAGCGACACGCACACAGTTATAATCATCACGCATATTCCCAGCGCGACACCTATCTGGGCGATGACAACTGCCGGGCGCGACACACGTCGGCTGTTCTTCTCGCTTTTATGTAGGCGGCGGGCAAGGAATCGCTCGATGTTCATGACTGACTGAAAACAATGGGAGTCCTGCTGTGGTGCATACGCTTACATCACCCGTCCGGGATAGACCTCCAGCGCCTTGCCGAGAATGAAGAGGGCGCGCTGCAGGTCATGCTTCTTCAGCACGTAGGCCATGCGCACCTCGTTCTTCCCCAGCCCGGGGGTGGTGTAGAATCCGGCAGCGGGAGCCATCATCACCGTCTCCCCCTCGTAGCTGAAGTCCTTCAGACACCAGGCGCAGAACTTCTCGGCATCGTCCACGGGCAGCTTGGCTACGGTGTAGAAGGCACCCATGGGGATGGGGCTGTACACGCCCGGTATGCGGTTGAGTCCGTCGATGAGGCACTTACGCCGCTCCACGTATTCGTCATAGTTCTCGCGCTCGTAGTCCTCGCCGGCGTCGAGCGAAGCCTCGGCGGCAATCTGTCCTATCAGCGGAGGGCTGAGGCGAGCCTGACAGAACTTCATCACTGCCTGCCTCACAGCCACGTTCTTTGTTATCAGCGCGCCGATGCGTATGCCGCACTCGCTGTAGCGCTTCGACACCGAGTCGATGAGCACCACGTTGTTCTCGATGCCCTCCAGATGGCAAGCGCTGATGTAGGGCGAGCCGGTATAGATAAACTCGCGGTACACCTCGTCGGAGAAGAGGTAGAGGTCGTATTTCTTCACCAGGTCGCGTATGCGGTTCATCTCCTTGCGCGTGTAAAGATAGCCCGTGGGGTTGTTGGGATTACAGATGAGGATGGCCTTCGTGCGCTCGTTGATGAGTTCCTCAAACTTCTCCACCTTCGGCAGGCAGAACCCCTCGTCGATAGTGGTGGTGACGGTCCTGATGACGGCACCGGCCGAGATGGCGAACGCCATATAGTTGGCGTAGGCGGGCTCGGGGACGATGATCTCGTCGCCGGGATTGAGGCATGCGAGGAAGGCAAACAGCACCGCCTCCGAGCCTCCTGTGGTGACGATGATGTCGTCGGCCGTCACGAAGATGTTATACTTGGCGTAGTAGTTCACGAGTTTCTCGCGGTAGCTGCGGTAACCCTGCGAAGGGCTGTATTCGAGCACCTTACGGTCTATATTGTGAATGGCGTCGAGGGCTGCTTGTGGTGTCGGCAGGTCGGGCTGACCGATGTTGAGCCTGTACACCTTTATCCCGCGCTCTTCGGCAGCGTAGGCCAGAGGAGCCAGTTTGCGAATAGGAGAGGCAGGCATCAACGTGCCGCGTTCTGAAATCTGAGGCATAAAGAACAGATAATTCTTTTTGGGTAATGAATATTTTTTCTTGAGAACAAATACGCCGGTATGCTTTCTTCTAACATCCACGTTTTGTCCCCGTTGCAAAAGTACAATAAAAAATCCAATTCTTGAGCCAACCTCTCTACTTTTTTAGTATCTTTGCAGCGAAAACTTTTAATATCACACATCAATCTTATGCAAAACGAATGGTTTGAGTCGAAAATAGAGTACGACAAAATGATAGAAGACGGCACTATGAAGCGCGTCAAAGGCGAGAGTTACCTTGTCAACGGCATCAACTGCACCGAGGTGGAGCGCAGGATGACCGAGGAGATGAAGTCGTACATCAGCGGCGAGTTCATGGTCACCGACATCAAGCGCGTCAAGTACGGCGAGCTGGTGTTCACCGACGACGAATCGGCCGACCGATACTTCAAGATAAAGCTCGTCTTCATCACCCTCGACGAGAAGACGGCAGCCGAGAAGAAGACCACCCAGAACGTGCTGGTGCAAGCCTCCGACCTGCGCAACGCCGTCAGCCGCCTCGAGGAGTTCATGAAAGGCTCCATGATGGACTACACCATTGCCTCCGTTTCTGAGGCACCCTATATGGACATCTTCAAGTGATGAGCGTAGCAGACAATCTGGCATCGGTGCGCAGCACGCTCCCCGAGGGCGTTGAGCTGGTGGCCATCTCCAAATATCATCCCAAGGAGATGATTGAGGAGGCCTACGCTGCGGGGCAACGGCTCTTCGGCGAGAACCACATCCTCGAGATGGCCGCCAAAGCCGACGTGCTGCCTAAGGATATCCGCTGGCACTTCACCGGACACGTCCAGACCAACAAAATCAAGTATATGGCCTCGTTTGTCGACACGGTGCAGAGCGTCGACTCGCTGCGTCTGCTGCGCGAGCTCGACAAGCATGCCGCGCGCCACGACAGAGTCATCAAGTGCCTGCTCCAGCTTCATGTGGCACAGGAGGAGACCAAGTTCGGGCTCACCCCCGACGAGTGCCTCTCGCTCCTCCGCTCGGGCGAGTGGCGCCGGCTGGCTCATGTCAGCATCGACGGCCTCATGGCTATGGCGAGCAACACCCCCGACGTCGAGCAAGTGCGGCGTGAGTTCCGCCTCGTACGCCAGTTCTTCCTCGGCGTGAAGGAGGAGTTCTTTGCCGACGCCCCCCACTTCCGCATCCTCTCCGAGGGGATGACACAAGACTACCCCATCGCTGTCGCCGAGGGCGCCAATATGGTACGCGTGGGCAGCGCCATCTTTGGCGAGCGCAGCTATTGAGCCCGCTATCCCCGCAGAACAGACAACAAACAAGGAGAGAAGCCGCGAAGGCCTCCCGATAACAAACAAGGAGAGGAGCCGCGAACGACTCCTCTCCTACTCTTTTCTCCCTGTCGACTGACAGAAAGCCCTTCTTTCTGCCGTCAAGCCACGCTTTCTCCGCTTTAATTGTAGAGGAAGCGCTTGATGCTGCGCTTGGGCGTCTTCTCAAACTCCTCAGCCTGCAGCACCACCTCCGAAATCTGCGAGTACGACGGCAGCTGCTCGTTAGCCTTCTTGCGGTTCTCCTCCATCAGCGCGGGCAGGTCTTTCTCCGTCTTTCCCTCAGCCGTCAGCTGGTCGAAGTCGGGGAAGATGAGCGCCACCAGCTTGCCGTTGCGGTCCACGATGAGCGACTCCGACACGTAGGGGAAGTTGTTCAATCTGTCCTCTATCTCCTCGGGATAAATGTTCTGCCCGTTGGCGCTCAGCAGCATATTCTTGCTGCGCCCCTTGATGTAGAGTCGTCCATTGGCGTCGATGATTCCCAGGTCGCCCGTGTGGAACCATCCGTCGGCGTCTATCGTCTGACGGGTGAGCTCCTCGTTCTTGTAGTATCCCAGCATCACGTTCTTGCCGCGACAGAGAATCTCTCCCACCACATGCTCGGGATCGGGGCTGTCGATACGCACTTCCATGTTGATGACGGCCTTGCCGCAGCTACCGGGCACCGTGCTCTTCCAGTCCTCGTAGCAGATGAGGGGCGCACACTCCGTAGCGCCGTAGCCCACCGTGTAGGGGAAGTGTATCGAGTGGAGGAAGTGGTCGATCTCCTGGTTGAAGGCTGCGCCGCCGATGATCACCTCATAGAACTCACCGCCAAATGAACGCACCATCTGGTCGCGCACGTTCTTGCGCACGGCGTCGTTCACGATGGGCATCTTCAGCAGCATCTTCATGGGCAGCGTCTCCAGCTTGGGCAGCACCATCTTCTTTATCACCTTCTCTATGATGAGGGGCACGGCGATGATGACGTTTGGCTTCACTTCGTTGAAGGCGTTGAATATCACCTTCGGGCTGGGCGTGCGCGTCAGCAGATACACGTGGGCTCCCACCGTCATCTCATAGAGGAACTCGAACGCCATACCGTACATGTGAGCCATCGGCAACATCGACACCACCCTGTCGCCAGCGTTCAGCAACACCACCCCGTAGGCCAGCTCCACGTTCGACGCCAGCGCCCTGTAGGGCAGCATCACGCCCTTCGAGAAGCCCGTCGAGCCCGAGGTGTAGTTGATGATTGCCAGGTCTTCCTCGTCGGGAATCTGGTAGTGGATGTCGTCGGGAGTGAACTTCGAGGGGTATTTCTGCCCGAACAGCTCGTTGAGGTGAGCGCGGGCATAGTCGAGCCTCTCGTCGCGCGACTCCAGGATGGAGAAGTCGTTAATCTGCACCACTCCCATCACGCCGGGTATGGCATCGGGCAGCATGCCCTCCCATATCTGGTCACTCACGAAGACGAGTTTCGGCTCCGAGTGGTTGATGATGTTATGTATGTTGTCCGACTTGAACTCGTGCAGGATGGGCACCGCCACCGCCCCGTAGGTTATGCAGGCCAGGAACGCTACGCCCCAGTTCGAGCTGTTGCGCCCGCAGAGGGCTATCTTGTCGCCGCGCTCGATGCCCATCTGCTCAAACATGATGTGCAGCTTCTCTATCTTGCGGGCCACGTCCTTATACTGCAGAGTCACGCTCTTGTAGTCAGTCAGCGCGTCAAGTGTCCAGTTGCGGCGGAGACTCGTCTCCAGCAGTTGTATGATACCTTCCATTCTGATTCTGTCTAATTATCATTTTGTTCCGTGCCCCTCAGGCCGACAGGTCGTCGTTTCCGGGCCGACAGTCGCCTGTTAAGTCACGTTTTGTTTTCGCTGCAAAAGTAAGTATTCTGTCACAAGTCCAACAATTTTTGCCTATAAAAATACCCGTTTTTGCACAAATCGTTTCAATTGATGCCAGTTTTGCCGATTTTCTGCTGATTTTTTCGTCAGTTTTTCGCTTCTATTACGCCTATTTCACATAATACTTCTTGCCGTTGACGATAACCAGCCCCCTCGAGTCGAGCGACAGCCGTCGTCCCACCAGGTCGTACATCTCCCCCTCGGCGCCGATCGGCTGCCCGTCGTCGGTCGTCAGCTCGTCCACCGCCGTGTCGGTATCGTTCATCACCTCCGCCAGCTCCTCGGCCGAGAGCGGATAGTTATATATGCGCACGTCGTCCACGTAGCCCTTCAGCAGCGGGTCGTTGTCCGACTGGCTCCGTCCGATGTTGCATATCACGGGCGCTATGTCCTCGGGCGACAGGCTCATCTCCTCCGACGAGGCCACCTCCTCGCCGTCCACCCATATCGTCACCTTTTCGTCCGCAATGGTCACTGCCACGTGCCGCCAGTTGGTGCCCGTGAGGCGTTTGGCTGTCAGCGTCTCCACCTCGTCGCCCTTCCGCATCACAAAGCTCATGTTGCTCCCGTCGTTGGGCGTCAGATACATGCAGCAGTCCTTTCCGCTGCCGAAGTCGAAGAGACGCACGCGTGCCGAGGGCGTCGACTCCTTCGATTTGAACCATCCGCACAGCGTCATCTCTCTGTGCTGCGCCACAGCGTAGGGCAGCTGCACAAACTTCGTGCCGTCCAGATTGATGGATGTCGTTCCCGACCTGTGCAGCGTAGCCAGCGCCTGGTTGGCGAAGCTGGGAGCCGCGCAGCACTTCGCGTCGAGCAGGTTGCCCGAGCCGTCCTTCAGGTCGCCGTCAAACTGCCACTGAGCCCACAGCCCGCGCTGCCCGTTGGTGCTTGCCTCCACGGGCTCGCACGCCTCCGAGCTGTTCACCGAGCGGTCGATAGCCTTTATCTTATACTGATACGTGCGCCCGGGCACACACGTGTTGTCCACGAACTCCGTTCCCTGTATGCGGCGCCCTATAGTGTTCCAACCCTTCTCGTCGGCGCGCAAAATGGTATAGCCGTCCAGGTCCTCCTCCGCGTTGGCGTCCCACGTCAGCCGTATGCCTGCCATCTGCCCCTCGGCTCTCAGCCCTGTGGGCACCGCGGGCGCCGTCAGCTCGCAGCGCGCGTCCACGGGTATCAGCCTCCAGCGCTGCTTGTCCTCATAGGTCACCACGTCCTGATAGATGTTGGCGCCGTTCACCGTGCTGCCGCCCGCCACCTCCAGCACCAGGTTACTGTGCTTGCTGTGTATGAGATAGTCGCCGTCGCCCACGTACTCAAACCACCACAGCTCGTTGTCGCCGAACGAGCCGTTGAACAGCTTCACGTCGCCCCACTTGTCGAGCGACCAGTTCCACACGTCGGGTGTCATACCGTTGGCCACACTCGTTATCTTATAGTAGCTGAAGTCGCCCCCCTTCGCCGAGTCCACAGGCGTCACATACCATTGCATGTGTTTCTTGCCCCCCGTGCCGTACGAGTACTGCCCTATCTTCGCCCCCGACGACGACGAGCCGTTTTCAATGCCCATCACGTAGCGGCTGTTCTTGTTCATCAGCACGTAGGCGCCGTTGATGGGAGCCGGGGGCACATCCTCGCCCCACGTTATCATCACCACCCTCTCGGCGTTGGTCTGCCCGTTCTGATAGCTGCCGGGCTTTCCTCCGGGCGTCGCCACCACAAACTCTCTCTGCGGGCCGTAGCCGTCGTAATAGACGTCGCGGTCCTTCGACACAAATCGGTACGACGACGGGTTAGCCTGCCTCTCGCTTGTGCCCACGAAGGCCTCCACGCGGTTGTCGAGCGTGTTGCGGTACACGCTTGCCGCCGTCCAGTGAGCGCGGTCCTCGGCATACGCCAGCCTGTCGCCGAAGCTTGCCCGGCAAAACTCGCCGCGCGCCAGCCCGTCGAAGCCCCACCATATACCGTTCTGCATGCCGTACTCCACGCCCACCATAGCCTCCATGATGTTGTGCAGCTCGTCGGCTGTCGCCACGTTGCCGTCGGCGCGCACCTGGGCGAAGAAGTCCGCATAGTTCTTGAACGAGCCCGCCAGCTGATGCGTGTTACCCTCGTTCACGTAAGGCTTCATATAGTTATACCACTCCAGCGCCCTGTCGCAGTTGAGCGTGTTGCCCGCGCTGATGCGCACGGTGTCGAGCAGCGGATAGTTGCCGTTGCGCAGCTCCTTGCATATATTGAGGAAGTCACTCATGCTGCCCTGCCCCCAGCCGTTGTAGTCAGGCTCGTTGAAGGGCGACACGGTGCATACGTTGAACCCCTTCGAGCGCGTGTAGAGGTACGTCTGGTATATCAGCTTCGCCCAGTTCTCGGGCTTACCCTTATACATGGTGCTCACTTGCGAGCCGTCGCCCGGGTCGCTGTTGAGCACCACCTGTATATGCTTGCCTATGCGTCCCAGATGGTTCAGCCGGCTCTCGAGCGCCCTTATCTGCTCGCGGCACAGCTCCCCCTCGTCGGTGAGGTCGTAGTAGCTCTGAAACGAAGCCCTGCCCAGTCCTATATTCTCGCTGCCGATGAAGGCGATGCCACGTCGCACGTTCGTCTCGCTGTCCCACGCCACATCCATGCCCCACGTGATAGGCTTGCTCTCGCCCTTCGCCGTGATGTCGTACACCAGCGTGCCGTCGGTCTTGATGTTAGCCTTGAAGAAATCGCCCGCCGTAGGTGTCTGGCCGAAGCCCAAAAGCGCTGCCGCCATCATCGCGGCCCACAGTCCCAGTCGTCTCATACGCAACCATATTTGATTCATAATGCAAAGATAAGAAAAAACCTCCAACCCCCCAAAGATTTAAGCAAATAAAAATCTCACCCCCGCTGCCAACCTTCATCCCCGCTGTCCTTCGCCACGAATACATCTATTCGTTAGAGGCTGCCCATACCCGCCCAGAGGTCTTCATCGACTTCGTAGCCGACCGCATAATAGCCACACAGCTCGACCTGCTCCGTTTGATGCGCGATGACGATGATACTGTAAATGATATTGTAAATGATACTGTAAACGCTGATGCGCCCGCACTCTCAACAACCGAACAGGCCGTATTTGGCGCCATCAGCTTGCATCCCGGTTATTCATACGATAAGTTGGCTGCATACTGCGACTACTCACGTCCCACTATTGCCCGTTCCATCAAAACCCTGCAGGGCGGAGGCTACATCCGCCGCATCGGTTCGGACAAGACAGGTCATTGGGAAATCATCAGAAAAGAGGACGTGAAATGACAGCAGTGCTGAAAAACAAGAGGACTCAATAAAACTCATACATCTGCGCACTTACGGCACTCCTTTGGCGAGATAAACCTCGCGTCGTCGCAAGCACAGCCACATTCAGTGGCTGTTGCTATCTGATTATTTCCGAAGCTTCCTAACTTTTTCCCCTTTTCTGCTTTTATTATTTAAAGCAATGTATTTAAGGAAGGTGAACTGGAGCAAGAGTCAACAGTCAAGGAATACTTAACAGTTCAGTAGGAAGGAAAAAGGTCTGTCTCTCGTCAAGTGAAAAACTACAACCTTATCAATGGGAGTCAAGCAA
>JAGCFO010000006.1 GCA_017650105.1 Bacteroidaceae bacterium
AGTCTAACACATTTATAAAGTTTCTAATTGTGTCAACCTATTTCAGTATAAGACATCATTTTTTAGGGATATATAGTGACAGGCTCAACTTGAGAGAAAATCTTAATTTTATATTATAATAAATTATAATATAAAATTAAATATTTATACTTACAATTTAAAACCTCTCTTCTTCTCCTCTTTTTTGACAAAATCCCCCATTTTGTCACATATACCCCCCTTAATGTTTAATGTGACATGTGACGTGACGCAACGCAAAAAACGCCCTTCGCCTTTAGTATAGAAAAGGAGGAGCCTGCTCTGCCTTGCGGGTTGGGGCATGCTGAGTGGCTGTGAGGGTATATGACCATCCGACGGCACGAACGGGAGGGGCAACGAGCGGCAGGCGGGCAAAAAACAGGACGACGAGGATGAGATATTCCGATTTTTCAGTACCTTTGCCCTCGATAAAAATTGAATTGCGGACCTAACGAATACGTATCAAATCATGAAAAACTCCTCTGCCCTGCTTGCGGTTGTGCTCTGCCTGACCGGTGCCAAGGCTCTGGCTCACGACATAGAGGTGCCGAATGCCGATGGCGTGACCATTTACTACAACTACATCAACAACGGTAGCGAACTGGCGGTAACTGCCAAAGGTTCAACATCATCGGCTAATTACAGCTACAAAGGCGATGTGGTGATTCCGGACGAGGTGACCTTTATGAACAGGACGCGCAAGGTGACGAGGATAGGAGACCGGGCGTTCTATACGTGCACCGGCCTGACCTCCGTCGATATTCCTCATAGCGTGACTGCCATCGGACAGTCGGCTTTCCAACAATGCACCAACCTGACTACCGTAAGGTTTCACATGGGTCTGACGAGCATAGAGAACTATGCTTTCAGCTATTGCGGGAAGCTGGCCACCATCGGGTTTCCCTCAACCCTGACGAGCATTGGGGTGGAAGCATTCTATCGCTGCGGTGAGCTGGAGAGAGTGTCGATACCGCGCAGCCTGACGACGGTCGGACTGAACGCCTTCCGCGACTGCAAAGGCCTGACAGCCGTGTTTCTTGAAAGCATCGACGCGTGGTGCAACATCGACTTCAGCAACGACGGCGCCAATCCCCTATTCTATGCCCAGCGTCTCTTCTGCAACGGAGGGGAGGTGACGAGCGTGGTGATTCCGCACAACCTGACGAGCGTGAAAAGTTATCTCTTCACTCAATGCGCCAACCTGGCCTCCGTCATCATCCACGACGACGTGACAAGCATCGGCGAAGGCACTTTTTCGGGCTGCACCAGCCTGGGCAACGTCGTCATCCCCGACAGCGTGTCGAGCATCGGAAAATTTGCGTTCTTCGGCTGCAGCGGTCTGCAATCCGTCACGATAGGCAGCGGCGTGAAGAAAATCGACGGCTTTGCTTTCGACAACTGCGACATACCGCTAGTCATTTCGAAGATAGAAGAACCGTTCAACATCGAACTGCACACCTTCACCAACAACACCTATTATAATGCCACCCTGTACGTGCCCGAGGGGACGGCGCAAAAGTACCAGAGGAGGACTGGCTGGAACAAATTCCTCTTCATAGAGGAAGGAGTGCCCGCTGGCATCCATCGGACCGAAAGCCGCGAGCCCGGAGTCGTTCATCGCTATTCGCTGGGCGGCATGAGGGAGAGCACTCGCGGGAAGGGCATCCAGATTATTCAGATGGACGACGGCACGACACGGAAGGTGCTGCTTAAATAACGGCGCACCTGCTGCCCCCACACGCCGCGAAGGAAGAGGGCTCCGGCTCTTTTTAAAAGGAGAAAGCGGGGCTGCCCGACGAAAGAAAATCGGCACGCGCTGCAACTTTCCGCGCCGCACCAACGTCTAATAGACGAAAACCCCATAACACTATACCACCATGATACTATCAACAACCCCCACCATCGAAGGCCACCCCATCCGCGAGTATAAGGGCGTGGTGACAGGCGAGACCATCATCGGAGCCAACATCGTGCGCGACTTCTTTGCAGGCATCCGCGACGTTGTGGGCGGCCGCTCGGGAAGCTACGAGGAAGTGCTGCGCCAGGCCAAGGACTCGTCGATGCGCGAGCTGATGGAGCGCGCCCAGAGGCTGGGTGCCAACGCCGTCGTCGGCATCGACCTCGACTACGAGACCATCGGCAGCAACAACTCGATGCTGATGGTTACCGCCAGCGGCACGGCTGTCCTCATCTGAAAAGGCAGCGCCTCCCTCCCCCGGCGCACACAATCAGCGTGGGGATGAGGCGAAAAAATCATTCTCCTATCGTCCTTTGCTTCAGCGCGTTGCAAGGGACATCGAAACTTTTTTCAAAAATAACATGCAGTAACAGTCCCTAACACTCCCGCGAGTGGAGGGGATGTTGTATCTTTGCTGTGTCTAATAAATAGACGCAGCTTCATCCGTCACGACTCACCATAGCTCATGCAAGCAAAGCTCTGGCTTCACTGCTCCGGATGTTGTCTGAGTCTAACAAATAGACGCAGCTCTTTGTTTATTGGGGGGAGAGAAAGTCGCAAATGTCCTTCTTCGGGGGGAGGAGGGACTCAAGCGGCAGCCCCTGCATCAATCTCTGCAGAGGGGGAGCGGAGAGAGAGGGGGGACGGCTCAGGCCGTGCAGAGGAAGAGGATGATGATCTGCGAGGTGAGTATGCGCAGGAACATGGTGAGGGGGTACACCGTGCTGTAGCTCACCGAAGCGGCATCGTTGTCGGCCGACTGGTTGGCAAAGGCGAGCGCGGGGGGATCGGTGGTGCCGCCTGCCATCAGGCCCATGAGGGTGAAGTAGTTGATGTGGTATTTGAGACGTGCCACGAGGCCTACGATGAGCAGGGGTATGACGGTGATGAGGAAGCCGCACCACACGTAGGTGAGCCCGTCGCCCTGCACAAGGGTGTCGACGAAGGTGGCTCCCGCCTTGATGCCCACGCTGGCAAGGAACAGGGCAAGGCCCACCTCGCGAAGCATGAAGTTGGCGCTGGTGGTGGTGTAGGCAACCAGCTTGGCCTTGTAGCCGTAGCGGCCCACGAGGATGGCCACGATGAGGGGACCTCCGGCAAGGCCCAGCTTCACGGGCATGGGGATGCCGGGGATGGCGATGGGTATGGAGCCGAAGATGAGTCCCACGAGGATGCCCACGAAGATGGCAGCGAGGTTAGGCACATCGAGGCTCTTGACGGAGTTGCCCATGAGGCTGGCGACACGGTCGACGGCATCCTCAGGACCTACCACCATGAGCTTGTCGCCCAGCTGGATGCGCAGATGAGGGTCTGCAAAGAGGTTCATCCCTCCGCGACGGATGCGCGTGACGTTGACGCCGTAGACGCTGCTGAAGTGCATGGAGCCGAACGTCTTGCCGTTCATGCGGGGCTGCGTGACCAGTATCTGCTTGCTGGCGAAGGGCACGTCCTGCTCGTCCCACTGCACCTGCTCCTCAGGGCCAATGAAGGCTGTGATGGCCTCGGCGTCGTCCTCAGCGCAGGTCATGTAGAGCTTGTCGCCCAGATGGATGACGGTGTCGCGCGTGGGAATGCTGACGTGTCCCGACTGCAGTATGCGGCTGCACACGAAGTCGCGCCCCAGGAACTGCCTCACCTGGTAGATGGTCTTCTGCTCGAGCGAGGGGTTGACGGCACGCAGCGTCATGCGGTGGGGCATCACATGGGTGTTGGACGTCTGCTCCTGCTCAATCTGCTTCTGCTCGCGCCCCAGGTTGATGCGGCAGATGTGGCGCACCAGCAGCATGGAGAGGATGATACCCATCACTCCCAAGGGATAGGCGCAGGCATAGCCGTTGGCGATGACAGGAGCGTCGGCTCCGAACACCTGCCCCACAGCCTCGGTGGCAGCACCCAGCCCGGGGGTGTTGGTGACGGCTCCGCACATCACACCCACCAGCATGGCAAGGTTGGAGGAGTTCTCACCCGGTGTCAGCGAGCGGTCGAAGAACACCAGGTAGAAGAGCCCGATGGTGCACACGATGTTGAGCGCTATGATGAGACAGGCAAGCATGTTGAGCCTCAGCCCGCCCGACTTGAGGCTCGAGAAGAAGCCGGGGCCCACCTGCAGGCCTATACAATAGACGAAGAGGATGAGCCCGAAGTCCTGCATAAAGTTGAGTACCTCCGAAGGGCCCGTGAAGCCCAGATGCCCCGCCAGAATGCCCACGAAGAGCACGAAAGTGATGCCCAGCGAGATGCCGCGCACCTTGATACGCCCTAGACCTATGCCGGCACAGATGACGGCAGCATAAAGGAAAATGATGTGAGCCACGCTGTCGGTGGACGTAAAGAGCTGTACAAGCCAATCCATATCCTAAAAAACTACACTTTTATCCATTTTCGCGCCCGGCAGATGCCGCTTCAGCAGAGCAAATCGCTTCTGCATCCATTGCTTCAGCAAAGCATTTCTGCTTCAGCATACATTGCTTCAGCATGGCAACTCTACTTCCACGTAGAAATTCTGCTTCCGTATGGTTACCCTCTTCTACGAAGCATCGTTGCCTCTACCCGCGCGTACCACTTTTGCTTTCGCGCTGCAAAAGTACTATCTTTTCACCTTACGCCCAAAGGTTTTCCACCTCTTTTTTGCTCTCCTCCCCCTGCGGAGCATCAAATGCCCCCCCTACAGGAAAGCAACCCCTCCTGCATGACAGCGCAAAAAAAGGCGAGAGGGGTGTCCCTCCCGCCTGTGCGATGCAACGTGTGCTTCTGTGATTAGAACAGGAAGCCGATGCCCATGTGCAGATAGTTGCGCTTGAAGGTGCCGTTGTCGGTAGCGTCACGATCGGTTACGCCGTAGTTGTAGCCCATAGCTACGCGGAAACGATGAGCATAGTCGAATGCTACGCCACCACCTACGAGTACTTCGAACTTCTTGTAGTTCTCGTTTGCATAGAGGTCAGAAGTGGTGCTGCCACCGATGCCTGCTACGCTGGCGTCGTACTTAGCTGTGGAGCTCAGTCCATAGGAGAACGTGGGGCCTGCATAGATGCTGATGCGAAGGTCGCGAGCCAGGTCGAGGCCATAGTTGAAGTTGAGGGGAACACCTACGTAATCCTCGGTGTAGGTAGCGGAAGTGCTAACAACGCTGACGCTGCTGGCACGTGTGCCGAAGGAACGTGAGTAGAACACACCAGGAGCCACGCTCAGGTCGCCCGAGAGGTTGATGTTGTAGTCGATACCTGCATAAACGCCGTTGAGAGCCTTGCTGGCATACTTGTGGTTGGGCTGCATGTAGCCAACGTTAATACTTGCCTGTGCCATTGCACCGGTTGCGAACAGCATAACTGCTGCTACGAGGGTTAAAATCTTCTTCATAATCTGTAACTGTTTTTTTTAATGGGTTAATACTATAACACTCTTTTTGCGATTTGTCTTTTGTTTTTGTGCGCGTAAGCGCATATTTCGTGGCAAAGATAGTTGAAAAAGTGTGGTAACCAATAGGAAAGGCCATTTTTTTTGAGTTTATTCACATTTTGCGCCCCTAAGGGTGTGTGGAAGCCTTTTTCCGTGAGGGTTCTTTGCTCTCTTTCGCCGAGGGGCGTGTCTTACCACTGGTAGGAGATGGCTGTCTTCTCTCCGTAGGCAAGATCGCCGGCGTCGCCCAGTCCGGGCACGATGTAGGAGTGCTCGTTGAGCGTCTTGTCGATGGCTGCGCACCAGAGGGTGACGTCGTCTCTGTCGCCGAACACTTTCTGGAGGTATTCCACTCCGGCACGGGCTGCGATAACGCATGCGAAGTGTGTGTGCACGGCCTGTCCCTTGCTGTGGAAGGCATCGTAGGCAAGCTCCATGCTACCTCCCGTGGCAAGCATGGGGTCGGCGATGATGAGCACCTTGTCTGTGAGCTCGGGCGAAGCGATGTACTCAATCTTGATGCCTACGTCCTTGCACTCCTCGTCCTTGTAATAGCGATAGGCGCTTACGAAGGCATTCTGCGCACGGTCGAAATAGTTGAGGAAGCCCTGATGATGGGGCAGTCCGGCACGGAAGATGGTGCCGAGCACAATGTTGTCGGTGCAGAGTGCCGTGGGTGCCTTGCCGAGAGGGGTCTGAATCTTCACCGTCTGATAGTGGAGCGTCTTGCTGATTTCGTAGGCTTGGATTTCGCCAATGCGCTCAAGGTTGCGTCGGAAGCGGAGAGGGTCTTTCTGGATGTTTACGTCGCGCAGGTCCGCCAGAAAACGTCCGAGCACGGAGTGTTTGTCGCTGAGGTTGATGACTTTCATATCCCGATAAGTTAGTTGTAGTAATCTATTCTATCGGAGTGCAAATATAACGTTTGTTTCGGACTAATCAAACAGTTTGGCAAAAAAATCAGCCTTCCCTGTTGCGCGGAAGGCTGATGACGTAAGATGCGAGAAAGTGTGATACACGTGTTTTGTCCCGCAGACACAAGAGGGGTTATTTCACCTCCCAGATGTCGTTGGTAAGCAACAGTTCCTCAAAGTTGTGGTACTTCTTCACGCCCTTGATTTCCTCTATCTGCTCGGCTACGGCTGTTTCGTAGGTGGGTGCCTCTACGTCGCGGATGACGCCGAGGGCTACGGGGAAGTCGGGGCCTTCCATGAGGGCGAGCTTGAGGTGGAGGGTGTTGTCGAGGCAGTGGGCATCGTGCACGAGGATGTCTTTCTCGGTGATGCCGTTCTCGCCCAGCTTCACAACCTTCAGGCCGAAGCCTTCCTGCATGAGGCCATACTCATTGTCGACGCCAAACAGCATGGGCTGCCCGTGACGCAGGTAGATGGCGTTCTTTGCACGCCCTTCTTTGTTGTAGACGCTTTCGTGGGTGCCGTCGTTGAAGATGACGCAATTCTGCAGAATCTCACACACCGAGGCTCCCTTGTGGGCAGCAGCTGCCTTAAGGATTTCAATCGTACCGACATTGTCGGTAGCTACGGCGCGGGCAAAGAAGCGCCCTCGTGCGCCAAAGCAGAGCTCGGCAGGACGGAAGGGGTCTTCAACGGTGCCGTAGGGGCTCGACTTGCTCACGAAGCCGCGCGGGCTGGTAGGGCTGTACTGTCCCTTGGTGAGGCCGTAGATGCGGTTGTTGAGCAATATCATGTTGATGTCGACATTGCGCCGTATGGCGTGAATGAAGTGGTTTCCGCCTATGGCAAGCCCGTCACCGTCGCCACTTATCTGCCAGATGGTAAGCGCCGGGTTAGCAACCTTGGCTCCCGTGGAAATGGCAGCAGCACGTCCGTGGATGGTCTGCATAGCATAGGTGTTCATATAATAGGGCAAACGGCTTGAGCACCCGATGCCGCTGATGACAGCGATGTCGTGAGGAGCCGTGCCGATCTCGGCCATAGCCTTGTGGAGCGATGCGAGGAACGAATGGTCTCCGCAGCCCGGGCACCAGCGGGGCTGGCCTTTCTTGTAGTCTTGTTGTGTATATGCCATGGTGAGAAACTATTATGCGTTGAGTATTTGGGTGAAAGCATCGACAAGCTCCTGCACGATGAAGGGCTGTCCTTTCACCTGATTGAACTGATAAGGCACAAATCCGTCGATGCGCATGCGCAGGTATCCGGCAAACTGTCCCAGATTCTGTTCTGCAACAACAACCTTGGGGTACTTCTTCAGCACCTCTGCCGTGTTGGCAGGCAGCGGATTGATGTACTTGAAATGAGCCAGAGCAACCTTGTGCCCTGCTGCATTGAGCTCTTCCATAGCAGAGTAGAGATGCCCGAAGGTGCCTCCGAAGCCCACGATGAGCAGCTCGGCATCATCCTTGCATCCATAGACGGGAACGTCGGGTACAGGAATCTTGGCAATCTTCTCAGCGCGTGCACGACACATGGCGTCGTGATTGTCAGGATCGGTAGAGATAGCTCCCGTGTTGCCATCTTTCTCCAGTCCGCCGAGGATGTGCATGAATCCCTCACGCCCGGGGATAGCCCAGAAGCGCACGCCTGTCTCGGGATTGCGCTTGTAAGGGGTGTAGTTGTCTTTCATCTCTTCGGGTGCGTAGGGAAGCTTGATAGCAGGATAGTCGGCCAACTTGGGCAGTTTCCATGCTCCCGAGCCGTTGGCAACGAAGGCATCGGTGAGGAGCACCACAGGCGTCATGTGCTCGAGTGCTATCTTGCTTGCCTGATAGGCAGCATCGAAGCAGTCGGTGGGGCTGGCAGCGGCAATCACAGGCATGGGGCTCTCGCCGTTACGCCCGAAGAGAGCTTGCAGCAAGTCGGTCTGCTCCGACTTCGTGGGGAGCCCCGTGGAAGGGCCTCCGCGCTGCACGTCGATAACCACGAGTGGCAGCTCCTGGATGACAGCAAGGTTCATAGCCTCGCTCTTGAGGCAGATGCCTGGGCCTGACGTGGAGGTGACGGCAAGGGCTCCGGCAAACGAGGCTCCTATTGCCGAGGCGCAGCCTGAGATTTCGTCCTCGCACTGCACGGTGATGACACCAAGGCTCTTGTGCTTCGACAGTTCATGAAGGATGTCGGTAGCGGGAGTGATGGGATAGGAGCCGAGGAACAGCTTGAGGCCTGCCTTCTCGGCAGCGGCGATGAGCCCGTAGGCTGTGGCTTTGTTGCCGCTGATATCCATGTATCTGCCGGGAACCTTCACCTTCGACTCGATGGAGTAGGTGTTGGCAACGCTGGCATGAGTGTTGTGCCCGTAGTCATAGCCGGCATGAATGACACGGATGTTGGCTTCGGCAACGGCAGGCTTCTTGGCAAACTTTGTGCGCAGGTAGTTCTCTGCTATCGACAAGTCGCGGTTGAAGAGCCAGCATACCAGGCCCAGCGCAAACATGTTGCGGCACTTGAGCATCGCCTTGTTGTCCATGCCGCTGTCTGCGAGGCAGTCCTTCACCATCTGCGAGATGGGAGCGGCAATGACATCCTGCTTGATGCCCATCTCCTCAATGGGGTTGTCGGTCTTGAACTCGGCTTTGTCGAGGTCGGTCTTGCGGAAGCAGTCGGTGTCGATGATGATGCATGCCGTAGGCTTGGCAAACTTGTACTGTGTCTTCAGCGCTGCGGCATTCATGGCAACGAGCACGTCGCACAGGTCGCCTGGGGTGTAGACCTTGTCGGCTCCCACGTGGATCTGAAAGCCTGAAACTCCTGTCAGCGAGCCTTGCGGGGCACGTATGTCGGCAGGATAGTCGGGAAACGTGCTGATGTCGTTTCCCACAGTAGCAGAAATGGTGGAGAAGATGTTGCCGGCAAGCTGCATTCCATCGCCGGAGTCGCCCGAGAAGCGCACTATCACCTGCTCCAGTTCTTTTACAACGGGTTGATCACTCATGATGATTTCTCTTTTTTCTGTTGTGTGATTTTATGTGGTTTTGAAAAAGGTTTGCAAAGATAGGGATTTTTTGTTAAGACGAGAAGGCATCGCGTGCTATTTGTTCTCCATACGGAATTATTTGTTCTCCATACGGAATTATTTGTTCTCCAGCGCGCGATATTTGTTCTCCATACGATGCTGATGTCTCTGCATACACGATGCCGGACTCTCTCTTATTCCCACAGCATTTCGTCGACGAAGAAGAAGGCTGGCGTGCCTGCTCCAACGTGCCATTCGGGGATGGTGCCGAAGGTGTGGACAACCATCTGCAGATAGCGTGCCTGCACGGGAGAAGCGGGTGTGACGAAAAGATCGTGGCACTGAATCTCCGTATCGGCAGGGTCAACGTTGTGCGAAACGGTGCCGAGGCTCTGGAACTGCTTCCCGTCTTCCGAAACGAGGAACTCCACGTCGCGCGGCATCCATATCCACGAGCCGACATCCTGCAGGAATCCGGCTCCCACGCGGCTCAAGGGCTGCGCGAATCCGAGGTCGACGGTAGCATGCAAGTCGGTGCCCACATAGCCCTGCCAGCCTCCCGTGCGCCAGTTGGTAGTGCCGCGGAAACCATCTATGAGAGCTTCGCTGCCTCCTGCTGTGTAGTTTCGATGGAAGCGCTCGCCCAGCGTGATGGAGAGGTTCTTGTCGACTCGGTCAATGCGAGTGGTAACAGGGAACGAGAGACGTCCCGAGGGCTCGTAGTAGAAGGCGTCGATGCAGCAGCGCTTGTCGACGGAGATGGGAGTGGAATAAGGTACGTAGGGGATGGTGTCGCTATTGTCGTAGAGGCTACGCACGCGGTAGAAGAGCAGCCCGTCGGGCTGTCCTTTCTCAACGGTAACTACCGCAGAGCCATCCTTAATCATGGTGTTTGTTGCCGTAAACCAGGGGGAGGTGGGTGCTGCAAACTCCGAGGGCGAGGAGGTGATGTAGCGGTTGTCCTCTTCTACGCCGTAGTCGGCAGAAGGCTTGCTGCCGAGGGTGAAGGTGATGACGCCTCCGTTGAGCAGCTCGGAGTGATTGATATAGGAACGCAGGGCGTTGGTGCTTCCGGGCACGTCGAGGCGCTGCACGTAGATGCCGTCTCGGGTGTTAGACTTGATGGTTGTCGTTGTGCCGTCTTCCAGATGGATGGTTGCCTGCTTGAAGTGAGGCGAGCCCACAGCGTAGGATGTCTTGCCCGGGCATACGGGATAGAAGCCGAGGGTGCTGAAGATGTACCAAGCCGACATCTGCCCGCAGTCATCGTTGCCGCAGAGTCCGTCGGGCACGGGCTGGTAGAACAGATCTGTTACTTGATGCACCACTTCTGCCGTGCGCCAGGGACGTCCTGCAGCATCGAAGAGATAAGCGTCGTGGTGACTCGGCTCATTGCCGTGAGCATACTGCCCGATGAGTCCCGTGATGTCGCTCTGCTCACGCCCCGTCGTTTCCGAAGGAGCGCTGAAGAGGGCATCCAGCTTGTCGCCATAGGCTTTGTCGCCTCCCAAGAGGGCGATATGATCCTTGATGTTGTGCTGCACGTGGAAACTGTATTGCCACGAGTTGGCTTCGGTGAAGTGGCTGTTGACTTCGGTAGGATCGAAGGGCGTGAGCCAAATGCCGCGCACCTTGGGGCGCATGAAGCCTGTGGAGGGGTCAAAGATGTTGCGATAGTAAAGCGCGCTCTTGTAAAACTCTGCTGCTATTTCCTTGTATCCCAGTTTGTCGGCAACCGTTGCGATGCACCAGTCGTCGTAGCAGTATTCCAGAGTCTTCGATACCGACTCGTGCTCCTTGTCGGGATTGACGAAACCCTCCTTGTGGAATATGTCGATGCCGAACTCTTCCTTGCGCGTGCTCTCCAGCATAGCGAGGAACAGCTCTTCCATCTCCTTGTCGGAGAGGGTGATACCCTTCATCCAGGCGTCAGCAATCACGGAGATGGAATGATAGCCAATCATGCAGTTCGTTTCGTTGCGGTGAAGTTCCCAGATAGGCAGCTTGCCGCATTCGCGGTAGATGCAGAGGAAGGAATAGAGGAAGTCTTTGGTGCGTTCCTGCTCGATGATGCTGAAGAGAGGGTGCAAGGCGCGGTAAGTGTCCCACAGCGAGAAGACGGTGTACTGCTCGTGCTCCTTGCTGACGTGCACCTTGCCGTCCATTCCGCGATATTCGCCGTTGACGTCAGAGAAGAGGCAGGGGGCGATAGCGGTGTGATACAGGGCGGTGTAGAACGACGTGAGCTGCTCCTTTGCCTTGAAGACGGTTCCGTCGGTGCCTCTCACGCGGTCCTCAGCTTTCACCTCAATCTTATTGAGGAATTGGTTCCACGCAGCTTTGGCGCCTGCGTATGTCTTGCTGAACTGCTTCTTGAAGTTCTTCTCGCCCGGCTCGTTTGCCAATTCGCTGCGGAGGTTGAGGCGCGCATTCTCTTCGGAAACGGAGCTGATGCCCACGCGCACGTAGACGCTCTTCTTTTTTCCGAAGTGGAGCAGCGCCTTCAGGGGGCGCGAGAAGGTTTCGCTACGCGAGGCACGCACCCGAGCTTCCTCGGTGGTAACCTCAACGAAGGGCTCCGAGAACTCGGCATAGAAGTACACCGACTGGTCTCCTGCCCAGAAGCGCGAGCGTCGCAAGCCGCTGATGGTATGGTCGTCCACCTTTTTCAGGTAGCCGTCGATGAGCTCTTCTCTGTGCGTGAGGTCGATGATTACCTCGTTGTCGGCTGCTGCCTTGTTGGTGTAGACGTAGTGATGCATTGCAGCGCGGCGCCCGGTAGTGAGCTCGGCGTTTACTCCCCAGCGCTTCAGGTTCACGCTGTAGTAGCCGGCTTTGGCTATTTCGTCCTTGCCTCCGTGAGAGTACTCCGAGCGATAGTCGTCACCGTTAATGCTCTTTGCTGAATAGTCGGCGACAGGCATGAAGAGGATGTCGCACAAGTCGGCACATCCCGTACCGTTGAGGTGAGTGTGGCTGAAGCCGTAGATGGAGGGCTCGTCGTAGTGATAGCCCGAGCATACTTCCCACCCCTCCAAGCCGTTGTCGGGGCTCAGCTGTATCATTCCGAAGGGATAAGTGGCGCCCGGGAAGGTGTGTCCCGTGAATGCGGTACCTATCATCGGGTCGACATACTTTGTTAGATCGGCTCCACCCTTAGCGAAGCCTACAGCGCTGGCTGACAGCATGATTGCCAGCAAAACGATAGTTTTACGAAAGACTTTCATGATATAAAATTCAATTTGGTGTCAAAAGTAGTGAAAAGCGCACATACGCGCAAGAAAAAGGGCAGAAATATTTCCCTCGCCCGTTTTCGCGAAATCTGCCTCGTGCCTCGTGCCCTGAAGCGCAGAGAGGGATTCGGAGAGAGCATTTTCGGTTTTCCCAAGAAGGCATTTCCTCTCCCCGAAAACGGGCATGAAATTATGAAGAAGGAATCGCGCGAGATGAAGAAAGCATATCGCCGTATGAAGAAGGGAAAATTTTTTATTTGTTCTCGAAAATATTTTTTGGAGAAGGGAAAAAAATTTATGAAGAAGGGAAAAAATTTTTTGGGCAAAGAAAAAATCTTTTTCGAGAAGGAAAAACGAACTCTTTTCCTGAGAAGATTTTCTTCTGCTCAAGAGGGCATCAGGAAGCGCAAAACCACCTCGTTGAATTCCTTCGGATGCTTGTTTGCCACAAAGTGGTCCCCTTCCGCGAAAGTGAGTATGGCGCCAGGTATACTGCTGGCTATCAGGCGCGTGTGCTCCTCCTTTATCATATCGTTTGTGCCTGCTATCACTAGCGTAGGCATCGTCAAGCGCTGCAGAGCCGAGGGTTCCACGTGGGGCTCGTTCACCATTAGTCCCAGCATCTCGGCATGCTGCTTTGCGCCTGAGCCGAAGGTGCTGAAAAAGCGCGCCACACGGTAGCCTATCACAATGGGAATCTGCACGTTCCTCTTCACTCCCGAGGGAGAGAGGTTGGCTCCGTTCAGAATCAGTTTCGACACGCGCTCGGGGTGCTCCAGAGCAAACTCCAAAGCGATGTTTCCCCCGTCGGAGAACCCCAGCAGGATGGCTTTCGGCAAGCACATTCGGTCCATAAACGCCAGCAGGTCAAGGGCAAACTGCCGTATGGAGAAGGGAGCCGTTCCGCGCGGAGTTTTCCCGTGCCCGCGTGTGTCGAGGGCAAACACCCTGAAATGCTTGGCAAACACATCCGTCTGGTGCTCAAAGTAGGAGTTGTCTTCCCCGTTGCCGTGCAAGAGGATAAGCGCCTCGCCCTCTCCCTTTTCCACAAAATGATGCTCTATGTCTATCATCGTGCCTACTCCTTATCTCTTGCTTGCTGCAGGCTCTCCGCGCTGCTGCACCTCAGCCATAACGCGCAGGAAATTAAGTCCCCACACCTTTTCGATGTCTTCCTCCGTCAGCCCTTCGGCAAACAGCCGGCGCGTGATGTTCATCACTTCCGAAGCATCGGCGCACCCGATGATTCCTCCGTCTCCGTCAAAGTCGGTTCCTATGCCCACGTGGGCTATTCCCGCAACGTCTATCATATGCATGATGTGGCGCACGGCATCGTCAACAGTCGCTCCTCCCTCTTTTCGGATAAATCCGTCGTAGAGGCACACCTGAGCCACGCCCCCGCACTCTCTGAGCGCGCGGAGTTGATCATCCGTAAGGTTGCGCGGATGATTGCACAGGGCTCGGCTGCTGCTGTGACTGCAGACGATGGGAGTGGAGCTTGTGGCAAGGGCATCGTAGAAGCTCTGCTCTGCCACGTGCGACAAATCTACCATCATGCCTACGCGATTCATCTCCTTCACAACTTCTCTTCCGAAGTCGCTGAGCCCCCGATGGGTAAACGTGGGCTCATTGTCGCGTGGGCGAGCCGAAGCGCAAATGGCATTGTTGCCGTTGTGGCAAAGCGTCATATATACTACACCCCGCTGCCTGAAATGCTTCACGAGCGATAGGTCTTCTCCTATGGCGTAGCCGTTTTCGATGCCGAGCATGATGGATTTCTTCCCTTCCTTTTTATTCTTGAAAAGGTCGGCAGGCGTGTGAGCGATAGCTATGCGCGAAGGGTTGTCGGCAGCCAGCTGCTCGATGCCGTCAAGCAGGGCTTCTGCCTTCTGCGTAGTTGCTGCGTAGTCGTAGTGCCCGGGCATGTCTTGCTGCAGGTAGGCAACCATGATGGTAGCGTCGAGATGTCCGTCTGTCATGTTGGGAAGATTCACCAAGATGCGCGAGTCACGCTCGTTGAAGTGGATTCCCTCGTGGAAAAACATGGGAGTGTCGCAATGCGTATCGAGCGTGAGGTGTTGCCTGTGGAAACGGCGCGTGCGTGCAAATTTGGAAGCCTCATCCGTAAGCCAACGGAAAAGGGGAAGCATCGATTCGTCACCTCCCAGTATCATACATTCCGGATGCCACTGAACTCCCAGGAGGGGCTTCCCCTCTATGCTTTCTACAGCCTCGGGAATGTTGTCGGTCGACAGGGCTGAGATGCGGAAGCCGGGTGCTGCCTCGCGCACCGACTGATGATGAAAGCTGTTGACAGGCAGCATGAAGCCCTCCGGATGGCCCATGATGCGCGAGAGCAACGTGCCGGGAAGAATGCTGACGTCGTGGGAAGTCATGTATCGCTCTGTTTCCTGACTGTGGGGTATCTGAGCTTTCGCCTGCACATAGATATCCTGCCAGAGCTTTCCGCCGAGAGCAGCTGTCATCATCTGCACTCCTCTGCAGATGCCGAGCACGGGCATCTGCTTGCGCACAGCTTTCTGCATAAGGGGCCACTCTTGTTCATCGCGCGGGATGTTCGGCTCTCCTACCTCGGGCAGGGGCTCTTCGCCCAACAGAGAGGAAGCGATGTCGCCTCCTCCGCTGAAGATAATCCCATCAACACGCTCGAGCATGTCGTCGAGCGCCTTCTCCTCGCTGAAGGGAGGCACAATGAGGGGGATTCCTCCTGCTGCCAGCACCGACTGGTAGTATCCCTCGAGCATAGTGCACTTGCCTTCCGCGTAGTTTCCAGTAATAGCAATAATCGGTTTCATTGAAACAAAGGTACTCCTTTTTCTTTTAAGGTGTATGCAAAAAGCAAAAAAAATGCGGGAAATCCTCAAAAGGACTTCCCGCAAGTTGATAATAAGCGCTTTTCTCTGATTACTTCTCGATGCTGAGCAGATCAACTTCGAATACGAGAGTGGAGAAGGGCTTGATTTGTCCCTGATTGCGCTCTCCGTAAGCCAGATCCTGAGGAATGAAGAGCTCCCACTTGGAACCAACAGGCATCATGGTGAGGGCTTCAGTCCAACCGGTGATTACCTGATTTGCGCGGAAGGTTGTAGGATCGTTACGCTTGTAGCTGCTGTCGAACTCGGTGCCGTCGATGAGGGTTCCGCGATAGTTTACCTTCACCTTGTCGGTCTTGGTAGGAATCTCGCCCTTGCCTTCGGTGATGATTCTGTAGCAGAGTCCGCTCTCGGTCTTAATCACGCCGGGAACCTTAGCGATGCTGTCCATGAAGGCTTCGCCGGCAGCTTTGTTAGCGCCGAACTCAACCATAAGGCTCTCCTTGTGGAACTCTTCCATCAGGCGCTGTGCAGTGGACTGAGCTTCTGCTGCATCCATCTTCATGTCTTTGCCTGTGGCACCTGCGAGGAAACCTGCGAGGAAGTTGTCAACATCAAGAGTCTTGGTGCTGTCAGTACCGAAAGCTTCGCGGCTTACACCGGGGATGATTTGGTTAGCTACCTGCTGGCCGATTTGAATGCCAGAGAGATAAGCGTTCTGCTTGGCGTTGTCACCAGCCTTTACGCCTTCGAGGACACCCTTTACGAAGTTGTCCATATAGGTAGTATCAACACCCATTCTGTTAACGAGATAATCTTTCAGACCCTGAGTCTGAGCGATTCCCATAGAGTAAGACAAAGTATCAACCTTGTCGGAGATGTTTGCTTTGGGGGCTGTCTGGCAGGAAGCAAGAACTGCCATGATGGCTACGGCCATCAGAAAGAATGACTTTTTCATTTTCGTTTGATATTATAAAACTTTTAGTAATTCCACGTCGAAGATGAGTGCAGCTCTGGGAGGTATGGCGTCGCCGGCTCCCTGCTCGCCGTATGCCAGCTGATAGGGGATGAAGAGTCTCCACTTGGCACCTTCCTGCATAAGCTGAAGGGCTTCCACCCAGCCTTGGATGACTTGGTTTACGCCGAAAACGGCTGGTTCGCCACGCTGGATGCTGCTGTCGAAGACGGTACCGTCGACAAGACGTCCCTCATAGTGGCACCTAACACGGTCCGAGGCTTTTGGTTTGCACCCCTCGCCCTCTTGGAGCACCTGATACTGCAGTCCGCTCGGCAGCGTGACAACTCCTGCGCGCTCTTTGTTCATTCGGAGGAATGTCTCGCCTTGTTCCTGCGACGCAGCGGCAGCTTTCTCCTGCATGGCAGCGAAGTGCTTCTGCACCACCTGCTGTGCCTCACCGAACGACATTGCCGGCTGCTTCCCCTCGAGCACGTCCTTGATTGCCTGCACGAAATCTTCGATGCAAAGCTCTTCGGCGCCCATCGAGCGGAGGTTTTGGGCAATGCCCAGGCCTAATCCGTAGCTGTATTTATCCATCTTTTCCAAAAAAATCGCGCAAAGATAATCCTTTTAAATTAAAAACAAGCACTTCTTTCCAATATTTACATTATTTTTGCAGTTGAATAAACTGACTGGATATGAAAAAAGTAGTGATTCTGACTGGCGCAGGCATGAGCGCCGAGAGTGGGATAAGTACCTTCCGCGATGCAGGAGGACTGTGGGACCAGTACCCTGTGGAGGATGTGGCAACGCCTGAAGGCTATGAGCGCAACCCTGAGCTGGTGCTCCGATTCTATGCCTCGCAGCGCGAGGGAATGCTGAGGGCGAAACCCAACGAGGGGCATCGGCTCGTAGCTCAGCTGGAAGAGGACTTCAACGTTACCGTCGTCACGCAAAACATTGACAATCTGCACGAGAGAGCCGGGAGCACACACATCGTCCATCTTCACGGAGAGCTGACAAAGGTTACCTCCACGTGGAGCCCTAACGACACGCGCTTCATACGCACGCTGGGCGACGACGAGCCCTATCCCGTGCTGGGCGACAAGGCACAGGACGGCAGCCAGCTACGTCCCTTCATCGTGTGGTTCGGAGAAGCTGTGCCTAACATTGAGATTGCAGCCGACGAGTGCTCAGGGGCCGACATTTTCATCATCATCGGCACGAGCCTCAACGTCTACCCCGCTGCGGGACTCCTCCACTACGTTCCCCCGAAGGCCGACGTCTACCTCATCGACCCGAAGCCCGTCGACATCCACTCCTCGCGCCACGTACACGTCATCCAGAAGGGTGCGTCGGAAGGGATGCGCATCCTGCGGAGCCTCCTGCTGGAGCAGATAGGCAAGCAGGCTTGAGCGACTTTGGGGTAACGCAAAATATCGAGAAGGGAAAAATTTTTTTTCCTTCTTCATATCGCCGTATTTGTTCTCCATACGGAATTTTTTGTTCTCCATCTCGCGAGATGTCTTCTCCAAAAAGAACGGAGTCTTCTCCAAAATAAACGGTGCCTTCTCCAAAGGGAGAGATGCCTTCTCGAGAATGAATGATGTGCTCTTGAGAGGGAGGTATGTGTTGTGTAGGAGACGACAGGTTCGGCACATCGTTCCGCTTTGGCAAAACACGAAGGAGGGAAGAGACTTGATGCTCTTCCCTCCTTTGCCTTTGAGGCTGGTACCTCGCGCAACATGTCAGACGGTAAGCTCCACGTGGGCGTGAGCCTCCACGACGTTGATGACATAGTCGCCGAGCTTCTCGCAGTCGCCTATGATATCCATGTAGTGCACACCCAGCTGATAGCTGTACTTCTGATCGTTGATGTCGACGATGTTCTTCTCCTTCAGCAGAGAGCGGTAACTGTTGATTTCGTTCTCGGTGTTGAGGCTTTGCATAGGGTCGGCCTTGGGAACCGTGTCTTCCAGCACGTTTATCATCTGCTGCAAGCCCGTGTCGCAGAGCGAGAACATGTGGCGTATGTGCTCATACTGCTCGGGGGTGAAGTCTTCCTTCGAGCGGAACCTGTGATCGATGTGCCGCGCCATATTGTAGCAGCTGTCGCAGATGCTTTCTATCTCGCTTATCTCGCGCAGCATGCTTTGGATTTTCGACTTACTCTCGGGGCTCAGACGTCCCTCCGACACCTTGTTCAGATAGTTTGCTATCTCTATCTCCATGTTGTCGGAGATACTCTCATACTTCTCGGTGCGTGCGAAAAGCTTGGTGAATTCCTCCTCGTCTTTCATATCCAGCAGCTGAGGGATGAAGCTGAACATACGCTGTGCACGTACGGCAAAGAGATTGATTTCCTTCCGGGCTTCGAGCAGCGAGAGCTCGGCTGTGGAGAGGATGCCTGCCGAGATGTACCTGAGGCGCGTGTCCTCGTCTTCCTCCTTGGGGCGGATGAGCTTGCACACCAGTTTCTCGAGCGGCTTGATGAACCATATCAGGATGAGCACGTTGCACACGTTGAAGCACGTGTGGAAGGCACACAGCGCATAGTTCACCATCACGCTGTTGCGCTCCACGTCAGCGTCGGTAACGGGCACGTACTGCGGGTCGAAGCCCACAATTGAGCACACCATATTAATAAAAGGACGGAACACGCACAGCACCCACACCACGCCGAACACGTTAAAGATGAGGTGCGTGAGAGCAGCCCTTCGCGCCTGCGTGCTTGCCGAGAGCGCGGCAACGTTTGAAGTGACAGTCGTACCGATGTTCTCGCCCATCACGAGTGCAATGCCTTGATAGATAGGCATCACGCCAGCCGAGCAGAGAAGCATCGTGATGGCCATGATTGCTGCCGACGACTGCACACACATTGTCAGCACTCCGCCGATGAGCAGGAAGAGCAGCGTCGTCCATATGCTATGCGGGTCGAAGCTCTGGAAGAAGTTGACGACAGCAGCGTTGTGCGCCAAGTCCATGTCGCGCGCATTTTCGCGCAGCGTGCACAGCGCCAGGAACATGAAGGAAAATCCGAAAAGGAATTCTCCTATCGACTTCCCTTGCGGCTTTTTCTGGAACAGCAGGATGACACCCACCAGGAACATGGGCCACACGAAGGTGCTCATGTTGAGCTGGAAGCCGAAGACAGCCATTATCCACGCCGTCACCGTCGTACCGATATTGGCACCCATTATCACCGAGATGGCTTGGGCAAGCGTCAGCAAGCCGGCGTTTACGAAACTTACCGTCAGCACTGTCGTTGCCGTCGACGACTGCACGGCAGCCGTGATGAAGGTTCCCGTCAGCAATCCCGTGAAGCGATTGCGCGTCATAGCTCCCATCACATGGCGCAGCTGACCTCCCGCAAGCTTCTGCAAACCTTCGCTCATCACCTTCATGCCGTACATCAGAAGGGCCAAGCATCCAAAAAGTTTTAAAAATGTGTAAACATTCATAGAGGTGTCAATTATAATTCGTATTTTTGCAACTGTTATCGTTAACTCTCTTCATTATGAGCGATTCACTTTGCAAAGATACAAAAATTTCAGAAAAAACACAAAAGGGCAGTCTCCTTTTGGAAATTTTTAACGGTTTTAATCTGGATGAATACACACCTCTCAGCAGCGAGGGCGTAAACCCGAAGATTATGAAGGCCTTAGACGACCATCATCGCCTGCAGGAAATCACGGGTGTGCACAACGTCTCCGACTTCTGCCGCGCCGTCTCCGAAAAGCGCGCATCCGAGATTATCAACGTTGCCGAAGTGGTGCAGGCAAGGCGTATGGCGCAGATTGCCGACGACATTGCGGCACGTCCCCAGGCACGCGTGGTGTTGATAGCAGGCCCCTCGTCGTCGGGAAAAACCACCACCAGCAAGCGACTTGCCATCCAGCTGATGGCAGCAGGGCTCAAGCCCATAGCCCTCTCGCTCGACGACTTTTTCGTCAACCGCGTCGACACGCCTCTCGACGACGAAGGGCACTACGACTTCGAGTCGCTCTACGCCGTCGACCTCCCCTTCTTCAACCAGCAGCTGCATGCCCTGCTCGAGGGCGAAACAGTGGAGCTGCCTCACTACAACTTCGAGAAGGGAGAGCGCGAGTTCAGGGGCGACAAGGTGCAGCTGAAGGCAGGCAACGTGCTGATAATGGAAGGCATCCACGCCCTCAACCCCGAGCTCACGAGCCGCATAGCCGAAGAAGCCAAATACGGCATCTTCGCCTCAGCCATCACGTCCATCATCCTCGACGACAACATCTATATGCCCACCTCCGACGTGCGCCTGCTGCGCCGCATACTGCGCGACTACAAGTACCGCAACTTCTCTGCCGAGGAGACCATACGCCTGTGGCCCAGCGTGCGCCGAGGGGAGAACAAGTGGATATTCCCCTTCCTGGGAGAGGCCGACACGATGTTCAACACCTCGCTCATCTACGAGCTTGCCGTGCTGAAAGACAAGCTCGTGCCCATCCTCTCGCAGGTGCCCTCCTCATCTGAGGCCTACGAAAAGGCACAGGAGCTGCTCGGCTCGCTGCGCTACTTCCCCTCGGTGAACGACAAGTCGATACCTCCCACGTCGCTCCTCCGCGAGTTTATGGGAGGGAGCAGCTTCCACTATTGACAAACTGCTCTGAACGATGCTCGGGGCATAGCGAAAGATGGAGAAGGGAAATATTTTTTTGGAGAACAAATATCGCGAGATGAAGAAAGAAGCGCGCGAGATGAAGAAGGAAAAAATTTTTTTCGAGAAGGAATAAATCCCTTTGCCTGACAAAACTTACAGAGCAGACAAAACTTACACCCAACCGAACCGAATGGCAACAACAGACATATCACAAACCCAAGTCCAAACCCAGACGCAGACGCTGCAGCAGAGACTCTCGGCACAGCAGCTCCTCGTCTCCAGCCTGCTGGGGCTCACAACCCTCGAGCTCGAAGACAGGGTGCGCGTGGAGGTGAACGACAATCCCGCCCTCGAGCAGCTCCCCGAAGGGGCTGAGCCCGAGGCCGACGACTACCTCTCGCCCGCCGAAGCCGACGACGCGAAAGACGAAGAGGAAGACCTGCCCGAACTGGAAGGGTCGCCTCAAGATGCCTCGGAGGGCGACTACGACGACTACGGAGACGACTCCGACAGCTACCTCCCCAGCACTCCGCAGAAGATGAGGGACGAAATACCGTTCGACGCGGGACGCTCGTTCTTCGACGAACTGAAGGAACAGCTGCGCGAGTCGCCCCTCAACGAGGAGCAGCAGAAGATAGGGCTCTACATACTGGGTTCTCTCGACGACGACGGCATACTGCGCAAGGACCTCGAGAGCCTCTGCGACGAGCTTGCTTTCAATCAAGGCATGTTCGTCGCTACCGACGAGCTGCGCGAGGTGCTGCACCAGATACAGCAGTTCGACCCTCCCGGCATCGGCGCACAGAGCACGCAGGAGTGCCTCCTCATACAGCTCGAGCGCAAGGAGCCCAGCGACATGAACTCCCTCCAGCGACGCATCCTTGAGGAGTGCTACGACGACTTCATCAACAACCGCTGGGAGCGCATAGCTCCCGCCCTCGGCGAAGATGCCGAAAGGGTGAGCAACGCCTGCCGCGAGCTGGCGCGCCTCAACCCGCGTCCCGGCTCTTCCCTCGAGGATACCGTAGGGAAAGGCATGCAGCAGATAGTCCCCGACTTCCTGCTCGACACCGAAGGAGGCCTCTGGCTCAACGACGAGCACGTGCCCTCCATACGCGTGAGCCACGAATACTACGACATGCTGCAGCACGAGAAGCAATCCCCCTCGGCTACCAACAAAGACACCCTCAGCTTCCTCACACGCAAGATTGACAGCGGGCACGACTTCATACAAGCCCTTCAGCAGCGCAACAAGACGATGACAGACGTGATGGAAGCCATCATCCGCATGCAGCCCGACTACTGCCGCGAGGGCTACGACAGCCTCCTGCGCCCGATGACGCTGCGCGACGTAGCCGAGAAGACAGGCTACGACGTCTCCACCATCTCGCGAGTGACAAGCAACAAGTACATACAGACACCCTTCGGCCTCATCCCTCTCAAGCACTTCTTCTCCAACAAGCAAGTGCGCGTGGGAGGCAACGATTCGCAGCAGTTCATGCAGTCGAGCGCTGCCCTGCAGGCGCTGAAGAGCCTTGTCGACAAGGAAGACAAGGCACATCCCCTCAACGACACCGAGCTGCAAGATGCGCTGAGAGCCCTCGGCTTCGACGTCGCAAGGCGCACCGTTGCCAAATACCGCACCCAGCTCGGCATCCCTACGGCACCCCTCAGAAAGAAACAATAACCCCAAACAAACCCAATCCCTATGACACCTATCGTAAGCATCATCATGGGCAGCACCTCCGACCTGCCGATTATGGAAAAGGCAGCCTCGTTCCTCAACGACATGCAGGTGCCCTTCGAAATCAACGCCCTCTCGGCCCACCGCACCCCCGAAGCCGTTGAGAGCTTCGCCAAAGAGGCTCACAAGCGCGGCATACAAGTCATCATCGCCGCTGCCGGAATGGCTGCCGCCCTGCCGGGAGTGATAGCTGCCAACACCACACTGCCCGTCATCGGCGTGCCCATACGCAGCACCCTCGACGGCATCGACGCCCTCCTCTCCATCGTGCAGATGCCTCCCGGCATACCCGTTGCCACAGTGGGCACCAACGGCTCGCTCAACGCTGCCATACTTGCCGTGGAGATGCTCTCCCTCTCCGACAACTCCCTCGCCAAGCGCTTCGCTGCCTACAAGCAGGGACTTAAGGAGAAAATCGAGAAGGCTAACGCCGAGCTCAAGGAAGTACACTACCCCTTCAAGTGCAACTGATGCCTATGCCACAAGCCAGCTATCAACGAAGAGAGTCGTCGGTGGTGTACATAGGCGACACCCCTCTGGGAGGCTCCTACCCCATACGCGTACAGTCGATGACTACCACGCCTACCGACGACACTGAGGCGTGCGTCGCACAAGCCAAGCGCATCATAGCTGCGGGAGGCGAATACGTGCGGCTTACCACGCAGGGCATAAAGGAAGCCGAGAACCTGCGCAACATCAGCGCCGCGCTGCGCGCCGAAGGCATCACCACACCCCTCGTAGCCGACGTGCACTTCAATGCCCACGTGGCAGACGTCGCTGCCCTCTACGCCGAGAAGGTGCGCATCAATCCCGGCAACTACGTCGACGTGGCTCGCACCTTCAAGCATCTGGAGTACACCGATGAGGAGTATGCTGCCGAGCTGGCAAAGATTCGTACACGCCTAGTGCCCTTCCTGCGCATCTGCAAGGAGCACCACACCGCCATCCGCCTCGGCGTCAATCACGGCTCGCTCAGCGACAGGATTATGAGCCGCTACGGCGACACCCCCGAGGGGATGGTAGAGTCGTGCATGGAGTTCCTGCGCATCTGCATCGATGAAGACTTCAGCAACGTCGTCATCTCCATCAAGGCAAGCAACACGCTTGTGATGGTGCGCACCGTCCGGCTGCTCGTAAGGCAGATGGACAGCGAGGGAATGGCTTTCCCCATCCACTTGGGCGTCACCGAGGCAGGAGAGGGCGAAGACGGGCGCATAAAGAGTGCCGTAGGCATCGGCGCCCTGCTGGGCGAGGGCATCGGCGACACCATACGCGTGTCGCTGAGCGAGGCTCCCGAAGCCGAGATACCCGTTGCACGCAAGCTTGTCGCCTACGCTGCCGAGAGTGCGTTGAAGAGGGCTGAGGCTATTGAGGGCATCAGCGACGACACGCTCACGCTGTGCTACGACAAGACGTCGCTCGAGGACCTTCAGTTGAAGGCTGCTATGGATGCCGGAGCGCCCCTCATTGACGGGCTTGCACACAAGCTTGTCGTTCGCAACGCCAACGACAGCATCCCCCCTGCCAAGCTCGTTGAGACTGCCGACGCCATCCTTCAGGCTGCGCGCGTGAAGTTCACCAAGACGGAGTACATCTCGTGCCCTGGCTGCGGGCGCACGCTCTACGACCTGCAGGAGACGATTGCTCGCGTGAAGGCTGCCACATCGCACTTCAAGGGGCTCAAGATTGCCATCATGGGATGCATCGTCAACGGCCCGGGCGAGATGGCAGATGCCGACTACGGCTACGTGGGTGCCGGCAGGGGCAAGATAAGCCTCTATCGCGGCAAGGAGTGCGTGGAGAAGAACATCCCGCAGGAGGAGGCCGTCAGCCATCTGCTGCGGCTCATCGAACAAGACCTCCCGCAGCGCACGCAAAAATAAAGTGTTGTCACCCCTCCCGACGGAATAATATCTATCACCTAATCCCCCTAACAGCACCATATGGACATCGCCATCTACATCATCGCCATCCTGCTCGGCATCGTAGGCTTCGTCGGCTCGGTGGTACCCATCCTGCCGGGCCCCACGCTCAGCTGGTTCGCCTGGATGCTGCTCCTCATCCCCAAGGAGGGGCGCGTGTCGGGCACGTCGGTCGTCGTGTGGGGCGTGCTGCTGCTCATCGTCACGCTGCTCGACAACTTCGGCTCCACGTGGATGACCAACAAGATGGGCGGCAGCAAGTGGGGCACGCGAGGGTGCTTCATCGGCATGCTTGCGGGCCTGTTCTTCTTCCCCCCCTGGGGCATCATCCTCGGCCCGTTCATCGGTGCCTTCGTGGGCGAGATGCTCAACAATGCCACTACGGGGCGCGCCTTCAAGGTGGCATGCATCTCCTTCGTTGCCTTCCTGCTCACCACGGGGCTCAAGCTTATCTACTGCGGCGTGATGCTCTTCTACATCGTGAGGGGCCTCATCGGCATCGTCTGACCTTTTTTCCTACCGCTATGTTCCGAAAAGTCATACTCATCCTCTCGCTCCTCTTCGCCCTGCCTTGCGCAGCGCAGTTCAACGTCGGCCTCCGCTTGGGCACTACCGCCTTCTACGCCCGTGAAGCGCAGGAGCAGCCTCCTGCCTACACCCTGGGCCCTCAGGTGCAGCTCGGCGTGTTGGATAACCTGGGCTTCAGCCTGGCTTTCCTCTACCAGACGCCCACGCTCTTACACATCAACAAGGAGTCGTTCAGGCGCAGCTCCTACACCTTGCCGTTCAACGTCATGTGGAACGTGTCGGGCGGAAGCTACAACTATTTCTTCTTTGAGTGCGGGCCCGAGTTCAGCACGCACGACTTCTCATCGTCCAGCGCCGATGTCGACTTCAACTTCGGCATAGGCATACGCATGTTCACATTCCTGCAGGCTACCTTCGACTGGCATCTGCCCGTGGGTTCCACGCGCTACGTCTACTGGCAACAGTTCAGCCAGGCCGACTACTACCGGCGCACTGTCATGAACATCTCGCTGGCAGTGATGCTCTGAGGCTCTCTCCTATAACATTCCTCCCCACCGTAACACCCCGATACGTCATGTTTGCCGATGTCCTTGTCCCCCTGCCTCTCTTCGGGCGCTTCACCTACCGTCTGCCCGACGAGCTGGCGCCGTGCACCGTCGTCGGCAGCCGTGTCATCGTTCCTTTCGGGCAGAAGCGACACTACACGGGCATCGTCACACGCCTCCACCACGATGCTCCCGCTGCCGGCATCACCGTCAAGGACATCCTCTCGCTGCTCGACCCCCAGCCCATCATCCTTGAGGGACAGCTGCGCCTCTGGCAATGGATTGCCGACTATTACCTCTGCGCCGAGGGCGACGTGATGAAGGCAGCGCTGCCCGGCGGCTTCAACATCGAGAGCTCCACGCTTGAGCAGCACTACCGCCCGCGCACCGAGCAATATGTGCGCCTCACATCCTCCTTCAGCGGCAGCGGGCACAAGGAGGCGCTCTCCAAGGCCCTCGAGGGGATGCGCCGCGCCCCCCGGCAGGAGGCGCTCATGCTGCGCTTCCTCGAGCTATCGGGCTACGATGCGGGCAGCACCCCCCACGAGGTGAGCCGCCACGAGCTGCGCTCACGCGACGACACCTCGGGCGCTACGGCCTTGGGCACGCTTGTGAAGAAGGGGTTCCTCGAGCTCTACGACGTGGAGATAAGCCGCCTGAAGCCCTCGTCTCTCACGCCCGGCATGCTCGCGCCCCTCACACCTGTGCAGCAGACGGCCTTCGCGCAGATCAAAGACCTCTGGCAGCACCACGACGTGTGCCTGCTCCACGGCGTCACCTCCAGCGGCAAGACCGAGATATACATGCACCTCATCCAGGAGGCCATCGCGCGGGGCGAGCAGGTGCTCTACATGCTGCCCGAGATAGCCCTCACCTCGCAGATGCAGCAGCGCCTACGGCGTGTGTTCGGCAACAGGCTGGGCGTCTACCACAGCAAGTTCTCCGATGCCGAGCGCGTGGAGATATGGCGCAAGCAGCTCTCCTCCGAGCCCTACGATGTCATCCTCGGCGTGCGCTCATCGGTGTTCCTCCCTTACCGTCGACTCGGCCTCGTCATCATCGACGAGGAGCACGAAAACTCCTACAAGCAGCAGGAGCCTGCCCCGCGCTACCACGCGCGCAACGTCGCCATCGTCCTCGCCTCGCAGTTCGGTGCCAAGGCGCTGCTGGGCTCTGCCACACCCTCCGTCGAGAGCTACTACAACGCCACCTCCGGCAAGTATGGGCTTGTCACCCTCTCCGAGCGCTACCAGAGCGTGCAGATGCCGCAGATAGAGGTCGTCGACGTCAAGGAGCTCCGGCGCAAACGCCGCATGGAGGGCAACTTCTCGCCCCAGCTCATCGCTGCCATTCGCGAGGCGCTGTCGCGGGGCGAGCAGGCCATCCTCTTCCAGAACCGCCGCGGATACGCCCCCGTGGTGGAGTGCGCCACCTGCGGATGGGTGCCGCGCTGCCAGCGCTGCGACGTCTCACTCACCTATCACCGCCGCCTCGGGCAGCTCGTCTGCCACTACTGCGGCAACGTCTACCGGCTGCCCGCCTCCTGCCCGCAGTGCGAGGAGAGCAACCTCCGGCACATAGGCCTCGGCACCGAGCGCATCGAGGAGGAGCTGCATGCCCTCATCCCCGAGGCACGCATCGACCGCATGGACCTCGACACCACGCGCGCCAAGACGGCCTACGACCGCATCCTCGACAACTTTGCCTCGCGACACACCGACATCCTCATCGGCACACAGATGGTGTCGAAGGGGCTCGACTTCGCCCACGTGAGCGTCGTGGGCATCATCGACGCCGACACCATGCTCAACTTCCCCGACTTCCGCTCCTACGAGCGCGCCTACCAGCTCATGGCACAGGTATCAGGGCGCGCAGGGCGACGCGACAGGCAGGGGCTCGTCATCCTGCAGACACGTAGCACTGACATCCCCGTCGTCTCGCAAGTGCGGCACTACGATTTCCCGGGGCTCTTCGCCGACCAGCTGACGGAGCGCCAGGCGTTCGGCTACCCCCCCTTCACGCGACTCATATATCTCTACCTGCGCGGGCGCGACGAGCGACGCCTCAGCGAGGCAGCCATCGCCGTCAAACAGCACCTCGACACCCTCTTCGGCTCGCGCGTGCTCGGCCCCGAAGCACCCCCCGTGGCACGCGTGCAAGGACTCTACATCCGCAAGATCATGCTCAAGCTCGAGCTCGGCTACCATCCCCGCACCGCGCGCCAGCAGCTCCAGCAGCTCCTCTCCGAAATGTCTGCCCAAGGACAACTCACCGGCATCGTCACCCACTTCGACGTCGATCCCATGTGAGCCAACCCCTCACCCGCAGGGAGCAAGTTTTCAGTCCTGCAAATCCAAAAAAATCAAAGAGCCTGCGTCTATGTTTCAGGAAAGGTGTCAACCTTTTCAGGAAAGTGTCAACTGAACCAGGAAAACAAGTGTCAACCACTTCAGGAAAAAGCAAAAAAACTGTCAACCAAAATCAGGAAAAGACATTTTTGCGTTACATGTTACATTTGTTTTTTTTAGGGGGATATGTAACAAAACAGGCTTTTTTGAGGAAAAGAGAGGAAATTTTTATACTTACAATTTGTAAGTATAATAATTTAATTATAATTAGCATTTACCCTCCTTATCCCCCGCGTTACATACACCCCCTAAAAGTTGTAAATGTAACGTGTAACGGTTACATTAATTTTCTCGGACTTGTAACGTTTTTCTCTCCCTTCTCCTCTCGAAATTTTGCTCAAGGGAAAAAATCTTCTCCTTTCTTCATCCGGCGAGATGTAGAAAGAATAAAGCAGCAAGAGCAAAGTGGAGCTTGCTCAGACTTTGACCCTGTCTTCCTCAGTATCGATATTTCCCCGATATGGGCAAAATGAAAGTGAAAAAAAGTGAGATTTTCTTCATCCTCCAACGCACTGAATAACACCGCGTTGCAAGGGGCTCGGAAACTTTTTTCAAAAATAACATGCAATAACATGCAGTAACATACAGCGGGGCGAGGGAGATGTTGTATCTTTGCCTTGTCTAAGAAATCTTAGACGCAGCTAAGATGCTTACGCCCGTACAAGGAAATGAGTTGGCGCACATCCCTTCCTTCTCTCTTGCCAAAACGTATCTTGGCAAACAAAATGGTAAGATGATGAACTTTCGGAGCAGTCGGGGGTATGTACTCACGAAGCGCTTCAGAAAAAAAACTTCGACTGACGGATGCACCGGCAGGAGAGAATGAGAGAAAGAACCATTACAAAAAAACATTCAAAAAAACCACTACACCCTATGAAACATAAGATTCTGTTTACAACCCTTGCCCTGATGTCGGCAGTGCTGATGGCCGGCGCCTCGTCGGCCCCCGACGACAGCGAGCTGCAACCCATCGTCACCATAGTGAAGCACGAGCATGCGCCCGAGTGGTATGCGCGCCAGGCTGCCCTCTGGAAGGCGGAGACGGAGCGTAACCCCGCCGACGACGATGCGTGGATAAACTACTACCACGCCACGCGCTATGCCTCCTGGAACGGCGGCGATGGGGTGACGGACACCGACAACTTCAACCGCCAGCTCGACGCCATCGTGGAAGCTGTGACGCACGCTCACCCCGGCAGCTATGCCCAGTATGTGCTGGAGAACTTCAACCAGCGCATGACATCCACTCACAAGCCCTACGACGACCACATGGAGGAGGCCATACGCATGCGCCCCGACAACCTGCGCCTCTACCCCGACTATGTGGTCTACCTGATGGCGCACGGCAACGAGGAGCTGCTCGGCGACATCCTCAGGCGCTGGTACGAGAGCGGCGAGTACTCGCCCACCCTGCTGGGATATGCCTACAACGAGATGGTAGGCATGGAGCCCGACGGCATCATCTTCGTGAACGGCGACGTGCCCACCTTCTCGAAGCTCATCGTGGGCAAGGGCAAGGGACTGTTCCCCGACATCACCGTGGTGACCGTGAGCCTGCTGTGGGACGACACCTACCGCCACACCGTGTGCCGCACGCTGGGCATCGATGAGTATGCCCCCTACCGAGAGGGCGACATGCAGGCCTGGGAAGAGGGATTCATGCTCCACATCATAAGCCACACGAAGCGCACGGCCTACTTCTCGTCGATGATGCCCATCCCCTCGTTCAACGACAGGCTCTACTCCGAGGGGCTCGTCTACCGCTACAGCGAACATCCCTACGACAACCTGTCGATGAAGAAACGCAACTTAGAGCAGGGCTACCTCACCGACTACCTCTACGAGCCCCTCTACCCCGAGACATACGGCGCCAGCGCACAGCGCCTAAACCTCAACTACATACCCTGCCTGAAATCGCTACTCGACTACTACAAGACCTCGGGCGACAAACAGCACTACACGCAGCTCTACAACCTGATGAAGCGCATCGTGTGGCGCGCACAAGACCTCACCGACGATGAACGCAAGAAGTACCATGCAGAGATTGAACGCTGACACCTTCGACGAGCTCTACCGCACCTACGGCCGTCGTGCGCAGGGATTCTTCCTGCGCATGACGGGCTACGACCGCCCCCTTGCCGAAGACCTCACGCAGGAGCTCTTCACGCGCATCTGGGAGCACCGCAGCGACTACCGCCCGGGCGAGCCGTTCGAGACGTGGATGTACAGCATCGCCTACAACCTGTGCAAGAACGCCTACCGGCACCAGACGGTGGTGGACGCCTACTTCCGCGACATGCTCGCCACCTCCTCCGAGGCAGCCCCGCCCTCCGAAGCCCTCGAGCGCGCCGAGCAGCGCGAGCTGCTGGCACGTGCCGTGCAACGGCTGCCGGAGGGGCAGAGGGAGGTGTTCGTGCTGCGCTACGACGAGGAGCTCACGCTGGAGCAGGTGGCCGCCGTCTGCCGCATCCCCCTGGGCACCGTCAAGTCGCGCCTGTTTAACGCTCTGCGAACCTTGAAGAAACAGTTTAATTCATAAGAAACAACCCTTTTGCACTATGAAAAGAAAAGACAAACTTTCTCGTCTGGAAGCCGAGAGTTCTGAAATGCTCCGTTTGCTGCGCGAGCAGGTTGAAGAGGAGAACGCATCGCTCGTCCTGCGCGAGTGCCGTCCCTACGAGTCCGCCCCACATGCGGGGGAGGAGCAGGACAGCACTTCGGATTCGCAAAGAAACGCCGTCCGCCTGCGCCGGAGCCTTACCTCTCGCCGCTCCTTTCGGGCGGGGCGACCCATGTCGCCCATCTGGATGGCAGCCGCACTCCTCGTCGGATTCATCATAGGATTCGCCATGCCGCGAACAACCGCGTCTGACAGGGAGAGAACAGCCCTGCTGGCAGACAGCGCCACCTATTGCCGCAGCATCGCCGCCGGCGACATCAACACCGCACTTCTGGTTTCCTTGAACTAAGTTTCTCCTTTCTCTCCGACTCGGGATTCTCCTTGATGAGAAATCGTCAGAAGAATATCTCCTTCTTGCAACACAAGGCGTCCGTTGGGAACGATGATACTGCCCGCGCGCTTCACCATCATCACCAGCGTTCCCTCTTCGAAATGCATGTCGGCCAAACGGTTCCCTTCTGAAAGATCCGACGACCTGACAACGATTTCCGTCAATTGAGAATTCAATTCTTCGGGTAGCTCTATACCGAACTCATTGCCCTTTTTAGGCTCGGGAAGTGCAAGATTCAGACGGCGGGCAACCGCAGAAATAGTTGTTCCTTGCAGCGAAAGGGAAAGCAGTGTTATCACAAAGACAACATTAAAAAGAAAATCGGCATCCTCGATACCTGCGATGATTGGGTATGTGGCAAAAATAATAGGGACGGCACCTCGCAGCCCCACCCATGAGAGAAACAGCTTTGCTTTTACGGGGACATGAAACGGCAACAGGCATAGGAAAACAGTTATTGGCCGCGCGAAAAACATCATAAACAGGCCTATCGCAAAAGCAACCAGCCACACGGGTAACATTTCGTGCGGATTGACAAGCAGACCAAGCGTTAAGAACATAACAATCTGCAGAAGCCACGTCACACCTTGCATGAATGTACCTGTCTCCCGTCGGTACGACAAACGGCTGTTTCCCGCTACCAGCCCTGCTACGTAGACAGCCAAATAACTGTTGCCATGTAAAAAATCCGTCATCGTAAAAACAATCATGACAAGACACAGCATAAGCACGGGATAGAGCGAGGGATTGGGCAAATTTATGTGATTGACTATCCACACCAGTAGTTTTCCGCTCAAATAGCCGAAAGCAGCACCGACAAACAGTTGAACTGCTATTTTCAATAGCAAGCCTCCTATCGAGAACTGTCCGGCAGAAACGATAAGGTCAACGAGGGCGACAGTAATCATATACGCCATCGGGTCGTTGCTTCCGCTTTCAAGTTCCAGTGTAGGACGCAGGTTATGTCGCAAGCCTATTCCCTGCGAACGCAGCAGATTAAAAACCGACGCACTATCGGTGGAAGACACCGTGGCAGCAAGCAAAAGCGACATCGGCAAAGATAGTCCTATGTCTAAACGAGTCCAGACCGACAGATAATAAATCAGAAAACCCGTGATGACGGTCGTCAATATCACTCCTACAGTCGAAAGCACCAGCCCCTGAGCCAGCACAGGGCGAATCTCATGAAACTTCGTGTCCATGCCGCCAGTAAAAAGAATGACACTTAGCGAAAGCATTCCTATGAGCTGGGCTGACTCATAACTGTGAAATTCCAGTCCCAGTCCGTCGCTGCCAAACAGCATGCCTGTAAACAGAAACAGCAGCAGCGTGGGGACTCCGAACCTGTAGCCCCATTTGCTGATGACGATGCTTATAAAGATAAGTACCGCTCCTAAAAAGAAAATATTCTCTGTTCCAAAAATCATTTCAGTGAGTTTAGGAGCCCGTCGCCGTAAAAGTCCGAGCGACGGGCCAAAACATAAAAAGTACCGATTTCATCGGGTTTTTCCCATTTTTTCAGCACACTGGAAACCGGCATTTACTGAAAGAGTTGCCAGATTAGTTTTGCCTCCGCTTTTTCGAAGACCAATACATCCGTCACGGGTTCGTAGTTCAGCATCGTGTAACGAAGCAACAACACGGCGACAAAAGAACCGTCGCGCGAAGCACAGTATTCCAGCATATAGTTGCCGTTGTCCACCGGCTGTGGATGAAACCCGGCCACAGCTTTCTCCCGTTCGGCAGAAGAGGCGTCGAAGATGTACTTCAGCCTCGCTCCCGTTTCGGGTGAAAATCCCATCATCCGCGCATCAACGATGCTCTCGGTGGGAAGGTACATTACGTTTGTCCGAAGCCCCAGCAGCGACTTGCTGGTGCCAATATGTTTGTTGGTGCAGATTGTTTTCCACATCTGCATGTTCTTGATATTTGCCATTATTTTTTTGTTAGTCGTTAAAATCTGTATTCACTATCACAATATTTAGCGAAACAGCCGGATCTAACAAAGAATGCGCCTCAGCGCGATGACGTAGTAGAAACGAGGGGATGAAATGCCCGCAATGTGCAGCCCGGCACACAACAGATGCAAAAGACTTTTTTTCTGAAGATATTTCGTCTCAACAGCTGCAAGCCACAAGAGACCCCGCTCCTGCTGGCAACTCTGCGACGCCGCCGTGCGCGACGGGCGCATAAAGACAACGTGGCTCAACGGGGATGGAGAGTCGAATATGGCTTCGAAAGGCCATCTTCGCTGTTGATTCGCCCGCCGCGCACATTTGTCACAGCTCTGGCTTGCATCGATTCGTTCTGCCACATGTCGGTGCAGGGCGGCATCCGTGTCGACCACGTTTGCCTGGCAGCCAAGCCAGCAAGACATGGCCAGAAGAAGTGAGATTATAGTCAGATGTCTCTTCAAGGCTCTGCAGATTTTTCTTTGCAAAAGTAGTACAAAATGCGACTCAAGCAAAGATGAAAAGGAAAAAACGAGTTTTTTTTCATCTTTGCCGAGTCGCAATGGAAGAAAAGCCCAGTTCAGCCGACGATGTGGCAAGAGCAAAAAAGAAAAACTTTGCTTTTCTTTTGCTATGCGGTGACGGAAGAAACCGGTGGGCTAAACCAAGGGATGAACCCCAAGGTTAATAGCCGAAAATCTGCTCGGTGGTGAGGCGCTCGATGCGTCCCCACTTGGCAAGGTTCTCAAGGTCGAGCTGCTCAGGATCGCCCAGCACGCATGTGTGGTAGGAACGTCCCTTGATGGCACTCTGCTGGTAGGCAACCACATCGTCGAGCGTCATCTTCTGAACCTGCTCGAAAACGTTGCGACGGATGTCGGTGTCGAGCCCCATATCCTGCAGCGTCTGCCAGTAGCGGAGCACGGGGTAGCCGGTGTAGCGCTGGGTGCGCAGCTGGGCGAGGAGCCCCTCTTTGGCGATGGCGAAGGCTGCCTCCGAAACGGGCATGTTGTTGATGATTTCGTCGAAGTGGGTGAGGGCGTCAATCATCTTGTCGTTCTGGGTGATGATGTAGCTCATGAAATACTCGGTCTCATCGGTGTCGTAGGGCTCGACGTCGCGTGCCGAAGCGCTGTAGGCCAGTCCGCGTGCCTCGCGCATCTCCTGGAAGACGATACCGTTCATGCCGCTGCCGAAGTACTCGTTGTAGAGCTCAACGGAGGGATGCTTGGCGAGGTCGAAGGCGTTACCCATCTCGGTGATGCCCACGAGGTAGCAGTTGTTGGCTACGAAGGGTGCCAGATAGACGACGTTCTCTTTGGTGGGCTGATAGGGAGCGGGCTGGTTGACGGGCACGTCCTTGGTGCCAGCCTTGTGGCAGTCGGCGATGATCTTGAAAGCCTCGTCGCGTGAGGCAGGGCCGTAGTAAACCACCCTGTGCTTCAGCTGGGCAAGGCCTTTCAGCTTGTCGGTGAGCTGCTGTCCGTCGAGAGCCATCACCTCTTCATTCGTGAGCACGCGCGTAGCGGGGCTGCCCGGTCCGTAGAGGACATACTGGCGCAGAGCGTTGAAGTTGGCACGCTGGTTGGTCTTGTTCACCATGCGGCTGCGGAGGATGTCAGCCTTGTATCCCTGCAGCACGGCATCGTCGGGCTGCATGTCGGCAACGAAGCGCTCGACAAGGGCTAGAGCCTGAGGCATATACTCCTGAAGACCGCTCACGGTGAGCATGGAGCGCTTGGTGCTGACGTTGAACGTCATGCTGCAGGCAATCTTGTAGAGCTCCTGCTTGAGCTGCGCTGCCGTCATGTCGGAGGTGCCGAGGTAGTCGGCATATCCGGCTGCCGTTGCCAGCAGAGGATCGGCATAGTCGCCGAACTCCCACACGTACTGCACGTTGAAGATGTCGTTGACGTCGTTTTTCTTGTACAGGGCGGGCATCTCGCTCACGGTGCCTTTCGTGATTTCCTTGGCGAAGTCCACGAAGACGGGCTCGATGGGAGCCACCTTGCTCTGCTGCACGTCGGCGAGGAAGGTGCTCACGGTATCGCGGTTGGTGAAGATAGGCGTGATAGCGGGCTTCTCGATGGTCTTTCGGTCGGTGTCAACGCCCTGACGCTTGAAGATGACGGTGTAGGCATTGTCCTTCAGATACTTCTGGGCAAAGCGCACCACGTCGTCCTTGGTGTAGGAGGCCATCTTGTCGTAGTACTTCACGACATCCTCCCACTTCTGCTGGTTGACAAACGCATCCACAAACATGTTTGCCCTGCTACGGTTGCGCTCCAGCCCGCGCTGCTGCTCCAGCTTCTTGTTGGCAGCGATAGCCTGCAGCAAGCTCTCGTCGAACTCTCCTGCACGCAGCTTGGCAGCCTCTCCCAGCAGAAGGTCACAGGCCTCTTCCAGCGTCTGCCCCTCCTTAGGATAGGCAATCATCATGAAAGCGGAGTAGTCGCTCAGCTGATAGGGGAAGCACTGTGCGGCAAGCACCTTCTGCTGCTGCTGAAGGTCGAGGTCGAGAAGTCCTGCCTGCCCGTTGTACATGATTTCTCCCACAAGTTCCACGAGGGGGGCGTCGGCATCGCCTGCACCGGGCATGCGCCAGCCAAGCCATACGTTCTCAGCCTCCTGGCCTGTGACGTTCTTCACCACGGGCACCGTTATCTCCTTCTCGGGGGCGAAGGTGGGGCGCACGATGTTCTCGTTGGGCTCCATATCGCCGAAGTACTTGTCGATGGTGCGTATCACCTTGTCGGGCTCAAAGTCGCCACTCATACAGATGGCCATGTTGTTGGGCACATACCAGTTGTTGAAGTGGTTCTTGATGTTGACGATGCTGGGGTTCTTCAGGTGGTCCTGCGTGCCGATGACGCTCTGCTTGCCGTAGGGATGGTTGCGGAAGAGTCCTGCAAACAGGCTGTCAATGACTTTTTCCTGATCGTCGGCCATGCTGATGTTCTTCTCCTCATACACAGCCTCGAGCTCGGTGTGGAATCCGCGGATTACCATATTTTTGAATCTGTCGCTCTGCACCTTAGCCCAGTTCTCCACCTGGTTTGAGGGGATGTCCTCGGTGTAGCAAGTGACGTCGTACGACGTGAAGGCATTGGTGCCCTCTGCTCCTATGGCTGCCATCAGCTTGTCATACTCGTTGGGAATGGCAATCTTACTTGCCTCGTAGCTGATGCTGTCGATCTGATGATAGATAGCCTTGCGCTGGGCCTCGTCGGTAGTCTTGCGATAGACTTCATAGAGGTCGGTGATCTGGTCGAGGAGCACTTTCTCGGCCTCGTAGTTTTGCGTGCCGAAGTGGCTCGTGCCCTTGAACATGAGGTGCTCCAGATAGTGGCTGAGGCCTGTCGTCTCGGCAGGGTCGTTTTTGCCCCCCACGCGCACGGGGATGAACGTTTGGATGCGCGGAGCCTCCTTGTTGACGGTGAGGTAGACTTTAAGTCCATTGTCAAGGGTGTAGATGCGGGAATTCATCGGGTCGCCCGCAACGGTTTCGTAGGAATACTTCTTCCCACACGACACGGCTGCCAGCATCAGGCACGACAGCAGTGCGATTGTAAAAAACTGCCTTTTCATCGGGATTTTTCGGTTTTTTGTTAGTTGAAAATATGATTCGTTTTGATTGGTTGATATGCTCTTTTGAGGGGAAATGTTTTTTCCTTCTCGAAAAAAATTTTTCCCTTCTTCATACGGCGATATTTGTTCTCCAAAAATTTTTTTCCTTCTTCATATTTGGCCCTTCTCAGCTAAGCTTCTGAAAGGATTCGTTGACGCGGTTAGGCATCGGGGCGCAAAATTAAAACTTTTGCGCTACCTTTTTAAAAAAATTCGGCTTTTTCGTATGAAAAATCCAAAAAAAATGTATATTTGCACATTGTTACCGTTTTTTCACCTCAAAAAAAGTCACAGCCATGAAGAAATCACTCCTCCTCACGCTCGCGCTCATCGCACTGAGCCTCAACGCACGCGCTGCCGACGTGCTGACAGGATTTTCGTACATCAATGCCGTGCAGCCCCTCGGCACCGAGTGGCAAGACCCCGAGAACCTTGCTATGAACAAGGAAGAGCCGCACAACTGGTTTTTCTCCTTCGCCGACGACGAAAGCGCGCGGCGCGTGCTGCCCGAGGAGAGCGACTGCTGGATGAGCCTCAACGGCACGTGGAAGTTCCACTGGGCTCCCACGCCCGACGACAGGCCGAAGGAGTTCTACCTCGACGACTTCGACGTGACGGCGTGGGACAACATCCTCGTGCCCGGCTCATGGAACATCCAGGGGCTCGGTAAAGACGGCTCCCAGCGCTACGGCACACCCATCTACGTGAACCAGCCCGTCATCTTCTACCACGAGGTGAAGGTCGACGACTGGAGGCAGGGAGTGATGCGCACGCCCCCCGCCGACTGGACGACCTACAAAGCGCGCAATGAAGTGGGCTCTTACCGGCGCTCCTTCAAGCTACCTGCCGACTGGGACGAGCAGGAGGTATACGTCAACTTCGACGGCGTCGACTCGTTCTTCTACCTGTGGATCAACGGCTACTTCGTGGGCTTCTCGAAAAACTCGCGCAACACCGCCCAGTTCGACATCACGCCCTATCTGGTGGAGGGCGAGAACACCATCAGCGTTGAGGTGTACCGCTCCAGCGACGGCTCCTTCCTCGAGGCGCAGGACATGTTCCGCCTGCCGGGCATCTTCCGCACCGTAGCCCTCGAGGCAAAGCCCAAGGTGCACTTCCGCGACATCATCATCACCCCCGACCTTGACGAGACCTACACCGACGGCACCCTCTCGATAGCCTCGCAGATCACCAACCTCAGCAGCGAGCGCTGCGAGGACCTCCGTCTGGCTTACGACATCTACCTCTGCGAGCTCTACTCCGACGACAACATGCTCGTAGGCTCATACATCGTCGACGACCCCTTCTCGGTGAACGCCTCAGGCTCGTCCCTCACGATGATGACAACAATCCACGTTCCTGCCCCGCACAAATGGTCGGCCGAGGCCCCCTGGCGCTACGTGGTGGTAGCCTCGCTCTTCGACAGCGAAGGCGAGATTGCCGACATCTGCTCGTCGTACACGGGCTTCCGCAAGGTGGAGATTAAGGACACCCCTGCCGAGGACGACGAATTCGGGCTGGCAGGACGCTACTTCTATGTCAACGGCAAGCCCGTGAAGCTGAAGGGCGTCAACAGGCACGAGAGCCATCCCGCCGTAGGGCATGCGCTCACGCGCGAGATGATGCAGGAGGACCTCTTCCTCATGAAGCGCGCCAACATCAACCACGTGCGCAACTGCCACTATCCCGACGACCCCTACTGGTATTATCTGTGCGACAAATACGGCATCTACCTCATGGACGAAGCCAACGTGGAGAGCCACGAGTATTACTACGGTGATGCCTCGCTCTCGCACCCTGCAGAGTGGAAGGCAGCACACGTGGCACGCAACATGGAGATGGTGCACCAGAACTACAACCACCCGTCTATCGTCATCTGGAGCATGGGCAACGAGGCAGGCCCCGGCGATAACTTCAAGGCTGCCTACGACGCCATCAAAGCCTTCGACACAAGCCGCCCCGTGCAGTACGAGCGCAACAATGCTATCGTCGACATCGGCTCAAACCAATACCCCTCCATTCCTTGGGTGCGCGCTGCCGTAAGGGGGCAGTACAACATCAAGTATCCTTTCCACATCAACGAGTATGCACACTCTATGGGTAACGCTCTCGGCAACTTTGCCGACTATTGGGAAGCTATCGAGAGCACCAACTTCTTCATGGGAGGAGCCATATGGGACTGGGTGGACCAGTCGATGTATAACTACACGCCCGATGGCACACGCTATCTTGCCTACGGAGGGGATTTCGGCGACAAGCCCAACGACGGGCAGTTTGTGATGAACGGTATCATCTTCGGCGACAGAACGCCCAAGCCGCAGTACTACGAAGTGAAGCGCGTGCATCAGCCCGTCAGCATCACACTCACGGGCGACACGCTGAGGGCTTTCAACAAAAACTATTTCGAGCCTTTCACCTTCGATGTCTTCTGGACGTTGCTGCGCGACGGGCAGATAGTGGAGAAGCAGAAGATAGATATGTCATTGCGCAACTTCAATTTCAGCTTGGCTCCGCGCAGCGCGTTTGAGCTCACCTTACCGGCTGAGTTTTTCCGCTCGCTTACCGACGATGGCGAATACTTCCTCCACATCCAGCTCCTTCAGAAAAAAGACTTGCCTTGGGCACACAAAGGGTTTGTCGTAGCAGAAGAACAACTGCCTTTGAAAAAAGCTCCTTCAAGGCCTTCCGTTGCCACTCTGCAAACGGGAAAAAGCCCGATGAAAACGGGCAATTTTGTGTCGCAAGCCAAAACGCCCTTCCTCCAAATCACAGGCGACGGATTTGACGTGCAGTTCGACATGAACCAGGGAACCATCCATAAGCTCAGCTACGGCAACACCGTTGTTATCCCCGAGGGCTGCGGGCCGAAGCTGAATGCCTTCCGCGCCTTTGTCAACAACGACAACTGGGCTGTGGGAGGATGGTTTGCCAACGGGCTCCACAATCTGCAGCACAAGGCATCGGCTCCTAAGGTGAAGAAACAGGCCGACGGAAGCGTTACGCTCTCGTTTACCGTCACAAGCCAGGCTCCTCAGGCTGCGCGCTTGCACGGGGGAACGGCAAGCGGGCACAATCAGATTGAGGAACTGACCGACAATCCCTTTACCGAAAAAGACTTTAAGTTTGTCAGCAACGTGGTTTGGACTGTCTGGCCCGACGGCAGCATTGAGCTTGCTTCTGCCATCACTTCAAATCGCCAGAAGACAGTTCTCGCACGCTTGGGATACGTGATGCAATACCCCAAGGCTCTTGACGTTGTGAGCTACTATGGGCGCGGACCTATTGAGAACTACAACGACAGAATGACTTGCGCTGACATAGGACTCTGGACATCTCCTGCTGCAGCGCTGACTACAGAGTACACCTTCCCGCAGGAGAACGGCAACCACGAGGGTACCCGCTGGCTCACATTAGGCTCTGCCGTAGCAGGACGTTCGGTACAATCCGGAGCTTCCATCATTGCTACAACACCGCGCCCCGCAAATGCCGACTGCACGCTTGCAAGTCAGAGAGAGAGTACCCCGAATACGGAGGCTTCCGAAGAGTCTGTTCCTGCCTTCTCCTTCAGCGTGAGCCCCTGGAGCGCCCTCGACTTGACCCTCGCAGCCCATCCTTTCCAGTTGCCCGAGCGTGAGAACTTCTTCCTTACCCTCGATGGTAAAGTCACAGGACTTGGAGGTAACAGTTGCGGGCAGGGAGGACCTTTGAATGTCGATCGAGCCCTTGCCGAGCCCACGCGCTTCGGTTTCCTCATCCGCCCGCTCAATGCTGAGGGGGGCACAACCGTCAGCTCTGGTTGTGTCGTGCCCGAGATTCCTGTCATCCCCAAGCCTGAAGGTATGCTCGACGTCGTATTCGCCTCCTCCATCGAGCCTTCTGAGGGTAGCGCTGAAGCCTTTGCCGACGGTGACCCCTCCACTTTCTGGCATACGATGTGGAGCATCACAATGGGCACCTACCCTCATTGGGTTGACTTTGATGCTGGAAAACTGAAGACCATCAAAGGTGTAACCTATCTCCCGCGTCAGGATAGCCCCAACGGGGATGTGAAAGACTATGAGATTTACGTCTCCACCGACGGCAAGAAGTGGGGGAAACCTGTGGCAAAGGGCTCTTTCCCACGCAGTAAGAAAACCAACAGCGTGATGTTTGACAAGCCCGTCAAAGCACGCTACATTCGCTTCACAGCCCTTAGCGAGCAAAACGGAGCCGACTATGCCAGCGGAGCCGAGTTCGGCATCATCGAATAGGAAAAACAGAGGAAAAACGCCAAGGACTATGCAAAGAAGGGATTTCATTAAGCGCTTGGCAGGCAGCGGAGTTCTCATAGCCACTTCTGCCTTGCCCGTGTGGGCAGATGAGGAGGAGAACGCAGTGCCCGACGTGTTTGCCAAACGGGGGCAGTATGAACGTCTCTCGCTCTGTTATGCCACAGTGAGGATAGGAGCCACGAAGCCTTTTTCCCTGCTGCATATCTCCGACACGCACCTCACGGCAGCATACGACCATGAGGACGAGAAGAAGCTTCGACTTCGTGAGAGCCGTAGCCTCACCTTCGGAGGGCATCAGGAAGAAGCGCTGCGCGATTCCCTTCAGTGGGCACGTCAGCACGTTGACTACGTGCTCCATACAGGAGACCTCATTGACTGGCAGAGTGAGGCGAATTTCGATTTGGTGCGCAAGTATTTCGGCGAATCCGTCTTCGGCACGATGGGCAACCATGAGTTCAGCACCGATATGTGGCTGAGCGAGCCGAAGGAAGAGAGAAACGAGGCATACAAAGACAACACTCGCGCTATCCTTCAAGACGTCTATCCCTTCGATGTGTGCTTCCAGAGCCAGGTGGTGAACGGCGTCAACTTTATAACCTTCGACGACGTGTACGGATATGTCACCAACAAGCAAGTTGAGCTGTTCCTTCGCGAGAAAGAGAAGGGGCTGCCCATCGTGCTGTGCATGCACGTGCCCTTCTTCACGCCCGACATCTGGCGTGCTACCTGCCGCTTCTGGAAAGGCAAGGGGCCTATGACTTCTGGCGAAGAGCCCCAGGCAACAGGCGACTATCGAACGCAGCAGGAAGATGCTATGACGCGCGAATTCATCCAGTATCTGCGCTCAGAGCCGTTGCTGCGCTGCATCCTTGCGGGGCACGAGCACCTTAGTTTTGAGGATCAGTTCTCGCCTACCTGCCGCGAATACCTCGTTGCGGGCAACTTCCTCTTTCACGGAAGGGAAGTGATGTTCCTCTGACGCGCTTGTTTCCGTTCCTCGCAAGACATTTCTTTTCCTCCGCTTATCGGAAGACAAGAGAGGGATATCGGTAAACGAAAGGGAAAGGTTCGTAAGCGAGAGGGAGACATCGGTATACAAGAGGATAAAAATAGCTTCCGCTACGTTGCGCAAGCCTGGCAGAACAAACGTGACAAGATGCCCAAAAGCAGAGCCTGCATCTCGGAAAACGAGGCGCAGGCTCTTGCTAAACGGAGAGAAGGAGTTACATTCCCATTCCGCCGTCAATCTGGATAACCTGCCCCGTGACGTACGACGACAAGTCGCTGGCAAGGAACAGAGCTACGTCGGCAATCTCCTCGGGAGTGCCTCCTCTGCGGAGAGGAATCTTCTTGCACCACTCGGCGCGCACCTCCTCGGGCAACTTCAGCGTCATATCGGTAAGGATGAATCCCGGAGCCAACACGTTGGCGCGGATGCCTCGCGAGCCTATTTCCTGAGCGATAGACTTGGTGAGGCCTATCATGCCAGCCTTCGATGCCGAGTAGTTGCATTGCCCGGCATTTCCGTGCACGCCTACCACGCTGCTCATCGAGATGATGGAGCCCGAGCGCTGACGCATCATGATGGGCGTTACGGCATGAATGAAGTTGAAAGCCGACTTCAGGTTCACCGTCAGCACGGCATCCCACTGGGCTTCTGTCATACGCATCATGAGCCCGTCTTTCGTGATTCCCGCGTTGTTGACAAGCACGTCGATGTGCCCGAAGTCTTCCTTTACCTGATTGACAACTGTTTCCGTCTCGGCGAAGTCTGCTGCGTTGGAAGCATATCCTTTCACCTTCGTGCCGAAGGCAGCTATTTCGTCTATCGTCTGCTGCATCGCGTCGTTATACACCAAGTCGGTGATGGCAATGTCGGCACCTTCTTGCGCAAACCTGAGCGCCAGCGCCTTGCCGATTCCTCTTGCAGCACCCGTGATGAGTGCCACTTTTCCTTGAAGCAAATTTCCCATATTCTCTTTTTCGTTTATGAATGTTTAGTCCGTTTCTCTTCTCCTCCAATGTTCCTTTCTCTCAGGAAGTATTTCCCACAGCGGGTGTTTCCCTTCAGAGAAGCAACAGCGGGAGAACACTTATTTAAATATCAGCTGGGCAAAGTTATAAAGCCCATATTTCCACACCACGAAATCGTGCTTGCCCTCGGGGTAATTGATGAGCGTGCAAGGAATGTCGTTCTCATCGCAGAAAGCCTTGAGCTGTGCACTGTTGTACATCAGGTTGTCGGCGCTGCCACACACCATCCAGAGGAGCTTGTTTTCCTTCTTCGTCTTCTCTACATCGGGTATGAGCTGAGGGGCACGCATCGTGTTGGGTGCGGAAGAGAATCCGCCTACGTAGGCAAACACGTCCATATTTCCCAATCCGAAATTGAGGGACTGTCCGCCACCCATCGACAAACCTGCAATAGCAGTATGCATTCTGTCGCCATAGGTGCTGAAGTGACTGTTGATATAAGGAATGAGGCTTCCGATAAGGTCCTTGTCAAACTCTCCGAAGGCAGGGAATGAGCCGAAGCCGCCCGAGCGTGAGTCGTCCTTAGCAGCACGTCCGTTGGGCATCACCACAATCATGTCGGCTACCTTGCCGTCGGCGTAGAGGTTATCCATGATGATGTTTGGCACACCCCCGTCGTACATCCACTCGTTCTCGTCGCCTCCTATTCCGTGAAGCAGATAAAGCACGCTGTACTTCTTGTCAGCATCGTACTTGGGAGGAAGATAGACATTTGCCTTGCGAGTGGTGCCTACCGATTTCGACTCATACTCAATCAGTTGCACCGTCCCGTGCTCTATTCCTTCACGCTCCTTGTCGAATCCATCGGGAGCTGCCACATATTCGTCGAACTTGACATCTATCTGCGGAGGTCCGCCGAACATTCCGCCTCGGGGAGGCATTCCCTCGCCCGGAGCCTGAGCGCTGACGCCTGCTGCTGCAAGGGCCAGAGCTAACGTAAACAATACTTTCTTCATAGCTGGATGTTTATAAGTTATTAGTCACACTTTCTTTTCTTCTCTTTGCTGATATCAGCGAAACGGATAGACGTTTCATTTTTCTTTGTCCAAAAAAAATTATTTGTTCTCCATCTCGCGAGATTTGTTCTCCAAAAAATTTTTTTCCTTCTTCATATTTCAGGCGCCTTTCGTCACGTCGAGATGTATATCTCGTCGTCGGTGAGATGCCCGTAGGAGGCTTCAACGTCATCGAGGATGCGGAACAGTTCCTCCACGGTGTCGGCTCGGAGCATAGCGATGCGCGTGTCGCGGAAGTTGCGTATGCCCTTGAAGAGGGGCGTTGCTGCCAGGTGGCGCCGTATGTGGAGGATGCCCCTGTATTCGCCCAGGCGCGCCACGCTCTGCCTCACTTGCTCGCGAAGGACGTCGAGCTTCCAGCTGAAGGATAGCTGTGTGCCGAGCTCCTCGCCTGTCTGCAGGAAGTGCTTCACCTCCTTGAATATCCACGGGCGCCCGAAGGATGCTCGCCCAATCATCACTCCGTCAACGCCGTAGGTGTCGAAGCACTCTTTGGCGCGTCGGGGGGTGGTGATGTCGCCGTTGCCGATGATGGGGATGTGCATGCGGGGGTTCTCCTTCACCTTCCCAATGAGAGTCCAGTCGGCTTCGCCTGTGTACATCTGGCTTCGCGTTCTGCCGTGAATGGTGAGGGCGCTGATGCCGCAGTCCTGTAGCTGCTCGGCAAGCTCCACGATAATCTTGTGCTCGCAGTCCCATCCCAGGCGCGTCTTCACCGTTACGGGCAGATGCACGGCGTCGACTATGGCGCGCGTCATCTCCATCATCAGCGGTATGTTCTGCAACAGTCCTGCCCCGCCCCCTTTGCCTGCCACACGTTTAACGGGACATCCGTAGTTGATGTCGAGGATGTCGGGGTGTGCTGCTTCGGCAATCTGTGCCGCTTCCACCATCGAAGGGATGTCTTTGCCGTATATCTGTATGGCTACGGGGCGCTCGGCATCGTTCACCTGCAGCTTGCGCAGCGAATTGTTCACGCCCCTGATAATCGCGTCTGCCGACACAAACTCGGTGTAAACCAAGTCGGCACCAAACTGCTTGCACATCAGGCGGAAGGCAGCGTCGGTGACATCCTCCATAGGTGCCAGCATCACGGGCCTTTCGCCCAAGTCGATAGAGCCTATCTTCATGTTGCGTGAACTTTTCGGTGCAAAGATAAGAAAAAAGTTTCAAAACTCCAACATCCTCTATCCTATTAGATATAGACTTCCGTAGGCCGTCTTTAGCTGATTTCCTTTGCCGAAGCCTACATTTCTTCCCGGCAGCAGAAATATCTCGGATTTTTTCCGTACCTTTGCACTCATGAACTATGATATCCGCGATTTTGAGATAATGGCGCCTGTCGGCTCGCGCGAGTCGCTGGCAGCAGCCATTCAGGCTGGAGCCGACTCCATCTACTTCGGCATCGGCTACCTTAATATGCGCGCACGCTCCGCTTCCACCTTCACAATCAGCGACTTGAAGGAGATAGCCTCGCTTACTGCCCAGCACGGCATCAAGAGCTACCTTACCGTCAACACTATCATCTACGACGAGGATATCGTCCTCATGCGCCAAATTGTTGACGCCGCTCACGAGGCAGGTATCAGCGCCATCATAGCCTCCGACGTCGCTGTCATGAGCTACTGCAACAGCATCGGGCAGGAGGTGCATCTGAGCACGCAACTCAACATCAGCAACGCCGAGGCGCTACGCTTCTATGCGCGCTTTGCCGACGTCGTCGTCCTCGCCCGGGAGCTGAACCTGGAGCAGGTCCGCGCCATTCACGAGACCATCCTCCGCGAGCAAATCAAAGGGCCCAAGGGCGAGTTGATTCGCATTGAGATGTTCTGTCACGGGGCCCTCTGCATGGCTATCTCGGGAAAATGCTACATGAGCCTTCACGAGCTGGGATATAGCGCCAACCGCGGTGCCTGCATGCAGGTCTGCCGCAGGGGATACGACGTGCGACGCTCAGAGTTTCCTGCCGACAACATGCCGGCAACCTCTCCGAATGCGAAGGAAACCATCCCCGAGACATACCTCCTGAAGGACAGAGAGAGCGACATCGAGCTGGAGGTGGACAACAAATACATCATGTCGCCCAAAGACCTGAAAACCATCCGCTTCATCGACGAGATGATGGAGGCTGGAGTGCGGGTTTTCAAGATAGAGGGGCGCGCCAGAGGGCCTGAATATGTGCGCACCGTCGTTGAGTGCTACAAAGAGGCTATTCGCAGCACCGTCGAGGGCTCTCTCAGCGAGGAGAAGAAGGACGAGTGGGACAAACGCTTGGCAACCGTCTTCAACCGCGGATTCTGGAACGGATACTACTTGGGACAGCGCCTGGGAGAGTGGAGCAGCCACTACGGCTCGGCAGCTACCGAGCGCAAGGTCTTCGCTGGCGTGGGCGTCAAGCACTTTTCCAAACTCGGCGTGGGCGAATTCTTCATCGAGGCGCACGACATACATCTCGGCGACAAGCTTCTCATCACAGGCCCCACGACAGGCGCCGTCTACGTCACCCCCGACGAGCTGCGCGTAGACCTTAAACCCGTCACGATTGTCCCCAAAGGTGTTGCCGTCTCCTTCAAGGTTCCCTGCAAGATACGCCCCAGCGACAAGCTCTTCATTATTGAACAGACGGGAAAATAGAAAACTGGATAACAGAAGGCTAAAATTTAATTCTGAAGTATTCTAATTGTTTTTTGTATTCATCCTGAGCGGCTAGACAAGTATCGCGAAGGAAACCGTTGATATGTCCCCAGTTCTGAATTCCGCGATAGTAAAATAAGCGCAGTTTTTCGGTAATGATAAAGGGTACCATATCATTCCCGAGACATTGCCAAAACATCAGCAGCCGCCCTATTCGGCCGTTGCCGTCTTGAAAAGGATGTATGCGCTCCAGCCGTACATGGAAGTCAAGAATGTCATCAAACTCCACTCGTTTGATGGAATAATAATCCACAAGCAACTCTTTCATCCGCTGATGAACTTCTTCTGGTTTTGTCGTCTCCTCTCCACCCACTTCGTTTGCCAACCGCTTATAGTTACCTACGGCAAACCATTCCTTTAGGCTATCCGAAGTATTAGTCTTAAGCATCAAGTGAAGTTGCTTGATATGTGCTTCGGTAATTTTGTCGTTAGCATGATCAATAATATAATCGATGCAACGGAAGTGATTAATTGTTTCTATTATATCGTCCACACGAGTATCCTCGGTGGTGATACCGAGTGTATTGGTCTCGAAGATATAGCGAGTCTGCTCCATCGTCAGAAGACTCCCTTCTATATGATTGGAGTTGTAGGTAAGGTCAATCTGCGTACGATGATAAATGCCACCTTTCAGCCTGCTTTCCTTCTCTTCTCGCAAACGGGTAAGCAACGGACTGATTTTTGTTTTTCTTTTGGTGGGCAATCCTGCGTTGACAGGGATATTCCATGTTTTACCCATCAGGAAAGCCCCCTCTATCTTACCTGCAGCACAATAGTTGCGAGCTGTTCGCTCGCTGATGCCATATTTTTCGGCAAACTGGCTGACTGAGATATATTCCATATTATCGGCAAGTTTTTTATCGAAATCCGCGGTAAAGATACTCATTTTTTGCCGATATCGGCAAGTTTAATCGCAAAAAACTGCCTTTTTTTCACATTCCTCCCCTCTTTGCTGAAAATGAGGTCGCTTTCATCTTACAGAGCAAAGCAACGTTTACTTAGGATATGTTAAGGAACGACAGAAAAAGAGGTTTAACTCACAAAAAAGAGTGGACTCTTTTTGTTATGCTCTTGTTTTTTTCTATTTTTGCAAAGAATACGTTATTGCATTTGTTCCTGTTAAATATTTCCAAAAAACTTAGCGCAATAAAACGTCAAGCTAAGATAAATCGAATTCTTTACCATGAGAACAATGACAAGTAAACTCTTAATATAAAAGTGAACAAGAGAATATGAGCAGTAAGTTTTTTAATAACGATACAGGTCATACCCTTTTCGACAAGTTAAAAGGGATTGCATGTAATATGGCCAACTTCGACCGTTTCCTGGCTGTTGTTGGTTTCTTCCGTTCTTCAGGCTATTTTAAGCTACGCAAGGAATTGAATGATGTTGAGGAAATAAAAATATTAGTTGGCATCAATATCGACGATATATTCCGTCGCCACAACAAAGCTATGTTGATGCTGGAAAACGAGGAAAAGGCAAAGATGATCTATGATGAGGAATTCAGACAGGACATCGTCAATGCACGATATGCTCCAGAGGTGGAGGAAGGTATCTTGCAGATGTGCCAAGACCTTGTAGATGGCAGGCTCCAGATGAAGATTCACGCCACCAAGAATCTCCACGCAAAGTTCTACCTATGTCTTCCCCATAACCATAATGAAAATACTGATGGCTGGGTCATTATGGGTTCTTCTAATATTTCTGATTCTGGTCTTGGCACCACACAGTCACCTCGATATGAGTTGAATGTAGCCATGAAGGACTTCGATGACGTTGACTATTGCCATTCCGAGTTTAAGAAATTATGGGAAGAAGCCATCACATTGACTATCGATGATGTTGAGAGCATCAAGCAAAAAACCTATTTAGGCTATCAACCCACCCCATACGAAATCTATTTGAAGGTACTCATTGATACTTTCGGTGACCAAATTGAGGACGATTTCTCGATTCAGCTGCCCAATGGCGTAATGGAACTGAAATACCAGACAGATGCAGTTATTCAAGGTTTCCAGATGCTCATGCGCCATAATGGTCTGTTCCTTGCTGATGTTGTGGGCTTGGGCAAGACAATGATTGCAACAATGATTGCCAAACGGTTCATTGAGGCCAATGGCAAGAACACAAGCATTCTTGTGGTATTCCCTCCTGCTTTGCGTGAAAACTGGGAAAATACTTTCAAGTCATTTGGCATTTCCAGAAAGGCGCAGTTCATTACCAATGGCAAACTATCTAGTGTATTAGAAGGGAAAGAGCAATATAAGGCAAAAGAAGAGTTTGACTTGATTATCGTTGATGAAGCACATGGTTTCCGAAACGATGGTGCAGGTAAATACGATGAGCTGCAAAAGATATGTAAAGCTGATTGTGTAAATGCTGGTTTATTGAAGAGTCAACGTAAAAAAGTGATGCTGCTTTCAGCAACACCTCTTAATAACCGTCCTGACGACTTGCTCAATCTGCTACTACTGTTCCAAGACAGCCAAAACTGCACTATTGATGGCATTCCCAACCTGAAGGGTTTCTTTGCAGAGTACATTAAGGCCTACAGAATCCTGATGAAAGAGCGCGAAACAAGGGATGTGACAGCTGATGTTGACAAAATATATGAGGTCATTCGTGAAAGAGTGATTGACAAGGTAACGGTTCGTCGTACTCGTCACAATATTGAGAATGATCCAGAATATAAGAAGGATTTGCAGACACAGGGAATAATCTTCCCTAAACCTCAGCCTCCTATCTCACTCGAATATAAGATGGATGCTGATACCAGCCAGCGTTTCTTCTATACCTTAAATGTTCTATCTGATGACAAGTTTGACCCACATCTGTATTATGCTCGTTATCGTGCGGTGGAGTTCCTGAAGCCAGAATATCGGGCCAAGTACCGCAATGCTGTTCATGTTGGCCAAACGCTGGCAGGCATCTATCGCGTTCACATGGTGAAACGCTTGGAAAGTAGTTTCCATGCTTTCAAACTATCTTTGGCAACCTTACTTCGCATTACAAATGATATGTTGAAGATGTTTGCAGAAAACAAGGTCATCATTGCACCAGAGCTAAATGTGAAAGAATTGCAGGCAAAGGGCATGGAACTTGATCAAATCATCGAACTGGCCATGAAGAAAGGCTATCAAGAAAGCGACATCCTATATAAGTCTGATGATTTCGAGCCTGACTTCATTGAGATGCTTCGTCACGATAAGGAAGTGCTTGAAGCGTTAAATGCCGACTGGGAGAAGGAACACGATGACCAGAAGTTTGATTTGTTCCGCCAGAAACTTGAAACAGAATTCTTTGATTGTCGAAATGTATCAGGTAAGTTGGTGGTGTTCTCTGAAAGCGTCGACACCCTGAATTACCTCAAAGACAGATTGGAAAAAGAACTTGGAAGAAAAGATGTATTGACCATTACTGCCGAGAATCGCGACAAGAAGGCTACAATCATTAAGGAGAATTTCGATGCCAATAGCGAAGTGCAGAAAGACCAGTATAACATTATTCTCACCTCTGATGTGTTGGCAGAAGGTGTCAACCTGCATCGTTCTCATATCATTGTCAATTACGATTCCCCTTGGAATGCCTCACGTTTGATGCAGCGCATTGGACGTGTAAATCGTATCGGCTCTGTAGCTGAGTTTATCTATAACTATATGTTCTACCCATCACCCCAGGGTAATGAACAAATCAAGCTCTATGAGAATGCACTTGTCAAGTTACAAGGCTTTCACTCTGCTTTTGGCGAGGATGTGCAGATTTATTCCAAGGAAGAAATTGTCAAGCAGTTCCAGATGTTCGACAGCAATGTAAAGGATAGCATGGACGAGAAACTGGCATTAATACGTGAACTGCGTGAAGTCTATCATAATAACCGCGAACTGTACGACAAAGTGAAGCAATTGCCGTTGAAGAGTCGTGTGGCTCGTAATATTGGTAAACATACAGATAAGTCTATTGTCTATGTCTCGTCCGATGTCAAGACCGAGTTCTATCTTGCTACCGATAAGACAGTAAAGCCTATCGATTTCTTGGAGGCCATCAAATATCTGAAGGCAAAGCCAGAAGAACAAGCCGCTCCGTTCCTGGCTGATAGTAAGAACTACGAACACGTGAACCGTGCATTAGGCAAATACACCAAGGAATATGTAGAAGCTGCTGATGATTCTTCCATCAACCGCACCGACCTTGATAATATTTCAAAGACAGCCCTTAACTTTCTGCGTCGAATTACGCAAGTAATCTCAGACAACACAACAAAGGTACAATGCCATATCCTCACGGACTATATTAATAAAGGCATATACACCCAACTGCCTCGTCGCTTGCGTGATCTCTCTAAACCCTATAAGGGCGACAAAACTCAAATCAAGACAGACGAAGCCAAGCTGAAACGAACATTATCTGAACTCATTGATGAGTACCAAACCATGAGCAACGAGATGCAAGAAAAGGCGGTACCTAAAGTCAGCGACCCACAAATCATCATTTCCGAAACATTTCTTTAAGCCAAATAAACAGAGCGATGCTCGCATCAGCTCTGTCATGGCGAGAAATGTTAGAATATAATTCAAACATTCATTTTACTTCTACCCACAATAAATATGAGCCAGAAAGAAGCCCTTCAAATATTTGAGCAACGCAAAGTCCGTACCGTATGGGACGACAAGGAAGAGAAATGGTATTTTTCTATAGTAGATGTATGTGGTGTACTTACTGATAGTAAGGATGCCCTAACAGCCCGAAAGTATTGGAACAAACTTAAGCAACGATTAAAAGAAGAGGGAAATGAAACGGTGACAAATTGTCACCAGTTGAAGATGAAAGCATCTGATGGTAAGATGCGTCTCACCGATGTGGCTGATACAGAACAGCTTTTCCGCATCATTCAGTCTATACCCTCGCCCAAGGCAGAACCATTTAAGCAGTGGATGGCTCAGGTGGCCGCACAGCGTATAGACCAGATGCAAGACCCGGAACTAAGCATCGATCAAGCCATCATCGACTACAAGCGTTTAGGCTATAGTGATGCATGGATTAATCAGCGCATCAAAAGTATTGAGGTACGAAAAGAACTTACCGATGAATGGAAACGCACAGGTGTACAGGAAGGGTTGGAATATGCCTCGCTCACTGACATTATCACTCGTGAATGGAGCGGTTTCACAACCAAACAATACAAACATTTCAAAGGATTGAAGAAAGAGAACCTGCGCGACAACATGACCAACCTTGAAATAGCCCTCAACATGCTGGCAGAGGCTTCTGCCACCGAACTTTCCAAACAGCGTGACCCGAAAGGCTTCCGTCAGCAAACAAAAGTGGCAAAGGATGGAGGAAGCGTTGCCAAAGCGGCACGTAACCAGTTAGAAAGCAAGTTGGGACATAGCATCATCTCACCAGCTAAAGCCAACGATTTCCTGTTACCCGAAGAACCTGAAGAAGAAAAATAAACATAAAACAGCCCCATTATGACTACCTATACCAAAGACACCCTCCGCCAGATATTCCAGCAGCCATTCAATAAAGATGAATGGCAAACCATGTTGCGTAGATATTTCCATGCAACAGAGCTGAAAGCTGAACCTGAACGTATTGACAACACTGCTGATGAAGAACAAGGCTACTATTTGGGAGCTATCGATACAACCGATAGCTACCGCATAGGCTTATTCTACTATCAGATTCAACATGGCAATGTGGCTCGGAAACGTGTTGGTTTGCGCAATCTCGTCAAGTCGTTTATCAATCCGAATTGGGGTGAGTTTGACGCCGCCCTCGTAGTCTTTGATAGTGGCTCTGTCTGGCGATTGTCTTTTGTCTGCGACATCAAGGGCGAGAATACTGCTGCCAAGCGTTTTACTTATGTATTCGGAGAAAGTGACAACTATTACAATACTCCTGTTGGGCGTTTCGATGTCTTGCAGCGTAATGGTATTTCGTTTGAGAACATCAAGGATGCCTTCTCGGTGGAGCGTCTGAACAAGGATTTCTTCAATGGCTACAAGGATCGTTATGTAAAGTTCCTCAAGCATATCAATGACGACACAAAAGAGAACCGCGACTATGTGAAGAAACTCTTAGGCCGTTTGGTGTTCCTTCAGTTCTTGCAGAAGAAGGGCTGGATGGGCGTACCTGCCAATCAGCAAGGTTGGAACGGTGGCGACAAGTTCTATCTGAACCACTTAATAGAGGGTTATGAGGGTAACGACCGCTTGCTGAGCGATGTTCTTGAACCGCTGTTCTTCAACACCCTCAATGAGCGCAGAACTAATGACCTCGCTGACCCTCGCTTAGGTGATAACGTCATGATCCCTTATCTGAATGGTGGACTTTTCGATAAGGACGAATTAGACAAGAAAGACATTGATTTCCCCTACGACTATTTCAAGGAACTTATGGATTTCTTCGCCATGTATAACTTCACCATCGACGAGAACGATCCAGAAGACTCAGAAATCGGCATCGACCCGGAAATGCTTGGCCATATCTTCGAGAACTTGCTGGAGGACAACAAGGACAAAGGCGCATTCTATACCCCCAAAGAGATTGTGCAGTATATGAGCAAGGAGAGCGTTGCCCAGTATCTGAAAAGCAATACGCCTGAAGAGTTGCATATCGCCATCGACTCCCTCATCAAACAAAGAGTGGTGGAGCCGATTCTGCAAAACAAAGAGAATGCAAGACTGGTCAACAAAGCTTTGTCTGTAGTAAAAGTCTGTGACCCTGCCATTGGCTCAGGTGCATTCCCTATGGGTGTGCTGAATGTCCTGTTCGATTGCCGTCACCTGTTGTATGGATTCATTGGTAAGAACGAAGATTTCTCCTATGCCAAGGTAAAGCGTGACATCATTCAGAACAACATCTATGGTGTAGATATAGAGAAAGGCGCCGTAGATATAGCCCGTCTGCGTTTCTGGTTGGCACTGGTTGTTGACGAGAACGAGCCGCAGCCACTACCCAACCTCGACTATAAAATTATGTGCGGCGACTCCCTGCTGCATCGCTTTGCCCTTGATGCTCCGTTCCAGAATGTACTGAAGGACTACAATCAAAAGAATGGCACGCACTACACCTTGGACGACTATCGCCAGTGGGTCTATGACTATACCGATATTTCCGACCACACGCAAAAAGATGATTTCCGCAAGAGAATTGAGGACATCAAGCGTGCTGTCAAGACAGAACTCAACGACAAAGAAAAAGGAAAGATTGCTAAAGTCCGCGGTGCTATAGCCAACTTGCAGATGGATGATTTTTTTGGTGACAAGAAAAAAGAGAATGAGAAGAAAATCAAGGCTCTGCAAAAGGAACTGAAAGCCTTAGAGCAACAGCGAGCCGAAATAGAATCTAACAAAATCTACGACCAAGCCTTTGAATGGCGCTTCGAGTTCCCTGCGCTCTTGAATGAGAATGGGGACTTCACAGGATTTGATATTGTAATTGGTAATCCACCGTATGTCAATGTCCAACTAATGTCGGATGGGGAAAAGGAACAGTACAAAAAGATCTACGAGAGTTTTTTTAAACGCTGCGACATGTTCTGTCTTTTCTTGGAACTGGGACTTCTGAAACTTACGTCTGCAGAAGGTGTTGTTACACTTATCATCCCTTCGGTAGTCCATTCAAATATGAGTTATCAGAAGATAAGAGACATTATTTTGGATCATCAGTGGTTGAGCGAAGTCCGATATACTGGTGGTGACGTATTCAATGCCCCAACAGTAGACACGACAATACTCATTTGCAATAAAAAGAGAAATGAAAACATAAAACTGACTAAGGCAATAGATTTCTCCAACCCAAAGACACACCAAGTGCCTGCTGACTATTTTAAGAAATACAACAATGTAATCAGCATTGGCGATGACCAAGGCAGCGAGATTTTCGATAAGCTATTCAATCCAGATTTTGACATTGTTGGCAATCACTATACGGTGTTCCAAGGCATCGTGACAGGAAACAACCCCGCATTTGTTTTCGATACGTTACAAGATGCACTGGAAAAGAATGTAGATGTCTCACTTCTGCATCCATTATGCCACGGGCGCGACTTGGAAAAATACAAAGTAAGAAGTCGTGAACGCAGAATACTTTATATAGATAATGATGTAAAGATTGATAATTACCTCCAAACAAAGGAATGGCTATTGTGTTTCAAAGAGGCACTTGAGAAACGGAGAGAAGTGAGGAGGGGTGTAATTCGTTGGTATGGGCTGCAATGGCCACGAGTGAAAGTTGAGTTGGATATCAAGGAAAAGATAATGATCCAACGCACTCGCAACGAAAGTCTTAAAACCAGAATCGTTGCCACATTGGACGATACGGGCGTATATGGAATGGAAGGAATCTATTTCATCATTCCCAAGCATAGTGAGGACTCCCTGCGTTACCTGTTAGGCATTCTCAACTCGAAACTCATGAATTATCTTTTCGCTACGAAATTTTTGAATCTCGCTATCAAAGCGGAATATGTGAAGCAAGTCAAACTTCCCAACACTTCAAAAAAACAAAAGGTACAGATAGAAGAACTGGTCAATGCAATTCTTCAAGGCAAGTTGTCGGATGCTGACACTTCAAAAGAAGAATCAGAAATCGACCTCCTCGTCTATCATCTCTACGGCCTGACTTACGATGAAGTCCTCATCATAGATCCAGAGACTCCAATTACACGGGAAGAATATGAGAAGTATCACATAGGTAATTGATTGAATTAATAACTAAATATCAATGGATATGAGTAAGAAATATATAGCTCCAGAAAGAAATAAGGAATCTTTTACGTGCCCTCATTGTCATACGGTATCTTTAATGAGATGGAGTTTCCATCATTTTCACGAAGATACGGGAAATGTCGTAGAGGTTAGAACGGGAGGAAAAGAATATTTAAACGAACTCTATATCGCTAAATGTGTTAATTGTGGAAAAAAGATTATTTGGATAAACAAAGATTATGTTTATCCTGACATAATTGCAGAAGAGCCAAATGCTGATATGCCTGAAAGCGTGAAGCAATTATACAATGAGGCGGGTCTAATATACAACAAGTCCCCAAGAGCTGCTTGTGCGTTATTGCGATTAGCAATAGATAGGCTTTGTAATGAATTAGGAGAAACAGATAGGGATATAAATAAGAATATAGGTGCCCTTGTAAAAAAAGGACTACCTCAATCCGTGCAACAAGCATTAGATGTTGTTCGAGTTGTAGGTAACAAAGCAGTTCATCCAGGTATGATATCTTTCGATGTAGATGATAAGAATACATCAACAATGCTAATGCGACTAATAAATATCATCACAGAACGAATGATTACAGAGCCGAAAGAAATAGAATCATTATATGAAGGCTTGCCAGAGTCAGTAAAAGAATCAATTATCAAAAGAGACAAATAAATATGGCTAATGAAATTGTTGATATAGTAAAAGCAACACCTAATATCTTAGGGGAGTTGTACCAAGATTTGGCACAGCCAAGTGTAAAGGCAATTGGTAATGCGTTAGGTACTGTATTTGAGTTCAGTACTGCAATACTATTACCTCTAAAACTGAAAAACGAAAAGTTGAAAATGAATTTTAAGAAAAATCTAGATGAGTATAAGGAGAAGTTGGAAAGAATACCAGAGGACAAACGATGTGAGGTCCACCCTCAGATTGGAACACCAATAATAGAAAAGCTTACTTACACAACAAATGAAGAAATTGCAGATATGTTCACCACTTTGTTAGCCAATGCTTCAAGTGTGGATATGGCTAATACTGCCCATCCTTCATTTGTATCAATTATTGAAAGAATCTCGCCTGATGAAGCACGAATTATTAAGTGCTTTAAATTGAGAAGGGATTGGGAATATTGTACCTTTAATGCTAATGTCACGTACGGGAAAGGATACGTTACCATTAAACACCATTTGACTCTATTAGAAGACAATGCCAATTTGGTTTTCCCCCAAAATATGAATGCATATCTTTCGAATCTTATTAGTTTGGGAATTCTCTCTGATATGGCAGGAGAATATAAAACAAATAAGGATAATTATGAGAAGATAAATCAAAGGAATAGGTTAGATGATTTAAGAAACGAACTTGTCCCTAATCAATTTAAATCCATAGATGTTAAGGAAAGTTTCATTCGTTTGACGGATTTTGGGAAGCTCTTCATTGAAGCATGTATAAAATGAATTGAAGACATCATGACTCAGATAGTTTTAGGTTAATGGGTAACTAAGAAGAGTTAGTGGGTAACTACAAGATTATTAGTAGGAAGCTCGAAATGAGAACGTCTTTATCAATAAAAAGTATGGTTCATTTACAAGACAACAGAATAGAGCAATGTCTAAACGACATGCAGAAATATGAAGAGTGGGGGAACCTGCTTGCAGGGCAATGTTTCGTTAACTTATTCAACTCTAATGCACCTATCAGTGCATTGACGATTCATAATGGTATGGAATACATCAAAGCTAAAATGAAGCTGAGTGTACTGCAAGACAATCAGCATACAGATGAAGATAAGGAAAAGCGTCTGAAGCAAATAGACTTTGACATCCATCATACAGAAGATATTATGAAGCATGACCTTGAATATAGAGGGCTCTTGATACCGTAATGGATAATATGGCAACCTCGGTAATAATCCACTGAGAAATTTCTCACTATAAAAAAGAATAGATTATGTCAAGACTCGGCGATTTATACAAGGCAATGGAAACATTGCGAAAAGAAGGCCTCTCTCTGAATGAGGATTTGGAAAGGCAAGTGAGTGAACTGGAAGAAGAAATTATCAAGAAAGAGATTCTTCCTGTGGTAACGGAAACCATTGAACCTGCATTAAAGCAGGTGAAACGAGAATTGGTTCTGGTAGTTGACTATCATCCGGGTATGCCTATAAGCGTATCATTGTCTCGTAAGACAAATATCACGCAATTGATAGACGCTAAACGACTGGAAGCTGATCCAGAGGTAGAGCACAAAGAGTTTGGGCCAAGGAAGAATAAAAGAACACAGATAGCCCCTAAGACAGGGCTTTGCATTCGACGGAAAGACGGCTCAATACTACAAGAGCACGATGCAGCCACAACCTTCACATCTGCTATCATAGAAGCTGGCTTAATGAGGGTGCGTGAATTGGATGTGCGATTCTGTCGTATCAATGTGGTCTCTACAACCAAAGACAAAAAGTATGGTCATGCTCAGCGCGAAGCTGCTCCAGGACTTTATGTTCTCACTCATAGCAGTACCAAAGATAAAAAGAAAATGTTGGATAAAATCAACAAGGCTTTGAACATGGGTTGGAGAATCGAGATTGTGAGGTGATAACACACGAGCTTCTGGCGAGTTGAAAAACCATTATGTCTTGAACTCTACCAGCAATTCAAAGTTCGGATAAAGTACTCTATCAATTTGATACAGACAATCACAATATACAGCAACTGGTCCTTGCTATTGGAGTACAGCACAAGTCTGTAAAAGAAAAAATGGAGGCCTTATCATTGAAAGGACGTGATAACTTCCTGATAGTGTATCTCAACCCTGCTATTGAAGAGCAATATGTCCGTCTTTTGTATCCTAACTCACCCCGGCATCCAAGACAAAAATATCTTTTGACGGTTAAAGGTATAGCACTCTACAACAAGCTTTCACCATAAGGAAAAAGTGGTAAAAAACGATTTGCGAACATCGAAAGCAAACGCCTTATTATCTGCTCTTTATAAGGGTTCCTAAAATACAAAAATTATTGTTTAACAATAAATTTTTATTGTTAAACTCTACGGATTTATTGTTAAACAATAATTTCTCAAAGTTTAACTCTAATGAAGAGGGCTTTTTTCTATCAGATTGTTTTCCTTTTATTCGCCGTTCAGCAGCAGTTGGCGAGCGAACTCCCAGATGACGATGCCTGCCGTAACGGAAACGTTTAGCGAGTGTTTGGTGCCGAACTGAGGCAGCTCGAGGCAGCCATCGGAGGCGTCTACAACTGCCTGCTCCACGCCGAAAACCTCGTGCCCCAGCACGATAGCGTATTTGCCTTCGGGCGCCAAGCGGAGCTCTTGCAGAGGAGTGCTGCCGTGTGCCTGCTCAACAGAATAGACCGTGTATCCTTCCAAATGAAGATTCTCAATTGCCGTGAGGGTATCGTCGAAATGCTCCCAGTTGACAGCATCCTCCGCGCCGAGCGCCGTCTTATGTATCTCGGCAGAAGGAGGGCAGGCCGTCATTCCGCAAAGAAGGATGCGCTCCACGCGATAAGCATCCGACGTGCGGAAAACAGCCCCCACGTTGTGGAAGCTGCGCACGTTGTCGAGCACTACCGTGAGCGACATCTTCTGCGCCTTGCGGAACTGCTCGGTGCTGAGCCTGTTCATCTCGGTTATCTTCGTCTTCTGCATCGGTTGAAGGATGTTTTCAAATTATTCTTTCTTCAGCGCGCGATATGTGTTCTCCAAAAAATTTTTTTTTCTTTGTCGAAAAAATTTTTCTCACAAAGTGAATGCTCCAAAAAACGCGAAATGCGGTTTTTCGGCAGGAAATTCTGCCAGATTCTCTGCTCTGCGGGAGAAGGTGCTATCTCTTCTTCTTGCGCGAAACAAGGAGGTAGAATATCATCAAGCTCACTACGAAAAGCCCTATGCCCAGATAGGGAATCGTGGTTGCCGGCAGACGGAAGCCCGTGCTGTCTGTGAGGATAAACGTGAGCGTCACCGACGTCATGAAGCATGCCGGGATGAGGGTGAGAAGGTACCACACGCCCTTGCGCTCTTTGGAGAGCCAGGCAGTCAGAGTCCAAAGCGTAAACACGGCAAGCGTCTGGTTGGCCCATCCGAAATAGCGCCAGATGACGTTGAAGCCCTGCGAATCGGAAATGTTGAACCAGATGAGCAGCGCTGCTGCTATGAAGATGGGCAAGCTGATGACGATACGGTTGCGCCAAGGTTTCTGATCGAGCTTGAAGGCATCGGCAACGATGAGTCGCGCGCTACGCAGCGAGGTGTCGCCGCTCGTGATAGGTGCTGCCACAACGCCAAGTATAGCCAGCACGCCTCCGAATACTCCCAGCCACTTCTTCGACACAAGCGTCACTACGGCAGGAGCAGCTGTCGTCATATCGCCTCCTACCTCTGCCGCACCTCCGTCGAAGAAGAAATACGAGGCAACGGTAGCCCACACGAGGGCGACAAGTCCTTCGGTAATCATCGAGCCGTAGAACACAGGGCGCCCCAGCTTCTCATTCTTCAGACAACGCGCCATCAGCGGGCTCTGCGTAGCGTGGAAACCGCTTATGGCTCCACACGCAACGGTGATGAACAGGCACGGGAAGATACTCTGCCCTTTCACTCCTACGGAAGGCGCGCGATTGCCCAGACCTTGCCAGAACTCGGGCAGCGAAGGCCATTTCACAAGCAGGCACACAAGCAGCGCCACAGCCATAAACAACAGCGCAAACGCAAACACAGGGTAGATCTTGCCGATAATCTTGTCGATAGGAAGGAACGTTGCTATCACATAGTAGACAAACACAACAACTACCCAAATCATTGTCGACGACGTGACGTTGCCTGTCATCCCTTCCGTCATCCCTCCGAGGATGACAGCTGGGCTATACACGAACACAGCCCCCACAAGGGTGAGCATCAGCACGGTAAAGACAAGCATCACAGCCTTTGTGCGACGTCCCAGATACTCGCCCACCAGAACCGGCAGCCCAGCTCCGTCGTGCCGCATCGAAAGCATGCCCGACAGATAGTCGTGCACGGCTCCCGCAAAGATGCAGCCGAACACTATCCACAGATAGCACGAGGGGCCGAACTTTGCCCCCATGATGGCGCCGAAAATGGGCCCCGTGCCGGCAATATTCAAAAACTGAATCATAAACACCTTCCACGTGGGCATAGGAATGTAGTCCATTCCATCGTTGTGCGTAACAGCGGGCGTGGGCTTGTTCCTGTCGGGCGCAACAACTTTCTCTACCAGGCGGCTATAAACGAAATAGCCTAACAGCAAGGCAACTACGCTTATGAGAAACGAGTACATTTTATCTTATCTTTTTGATTGACTGAGTGGGATTATACAAACTTCGTCGCTTCGGCATCCTGCGCCTTGATGACATCAACCGTATGCCTGAACTGCTCCATCTCCTCGGGCGTGAGGTGCAGGTCGATGATTTCCCTCACTCCGTCGCTGTCGATGATTGCCGGCACGCTGGTAAACACGTCGGAGAAGCCGAAATGTCCGTCGAGATTGGTGCAAACGGGGATGACGCGATTCTCGTTGAAGAGGATGGCGCGCGCAATAGCAATCGCTGCCGACGCTATGCCGCAACTGGTGTAGCCTTTCAGGTTAACCACCTGAGGCCCAGCGCTGTGCACACGCTCTTGTATGTCATCGTAAGTGACATTGACAAACAGCTGGGGGTTGTCGGCCTTTATCTGCTCCATCGATTTGCCTCCCACGCTGGCTATGCTCCAGGGAACGAACTGCGAAGGCCCATGCTCGCCTATCACGTAGGCGTTGATGTTGTGCGGGTCGACGCTCATCAGCTCTCCCAGGAAGAGCTTGAGGCGTGCCGAGTCGAGCGCCGTGCCTGTGCCTATCACCTGATTGGAGGGAAGGCCTGAGAGTTTCCAGATAAGGCGCGTGATGGTGTCGAGAGGATTGGTGACGGAGACGATGTATCCGTCGAAACCGCTGTCCATCAGGTTTTTCACCACAGGCTTAATCATCTTGCATGCTGCTTCCAGCGAAGACGAGCGCACCACAAGGCCTCTCTCGTCTTTCTTGAGCGACGCCTGCGAGGTGCCCAGCGTGAAAATGGCGATGTCGGCATCTCCGCAGTCGGAGTAGTCGCCCGCATACACTTTCATGTTGCGGCTCATATTCTCGATGCTGTGCCGCAGGTCCATCGCTTCGCCCTGCGCCTTTGCCTCGTTGTAGCGGTCGACGAGCACCAGCTCGTCGCAAATGCCTTGATTGATAAGGCCGTAGCAGACCGAAGAGCCCACCTGACCTATTCCTATCACGGCAATCTTGTGCGTATGTTTTAGTGGCATATCGTTAGATTTTTCTCTTTCGGCTCCAAAATTACCTATTTTTCGGCAAATTGTTCGTCTGTTTGGCAAAAAATTAACAGGGAGCCTTTTCTCCTACATTGTGTATACTGAAGGCTCCGCAATCAAAAATCGCCCTTTCCATCGGGGAAAACAGTCGAAAAACGAACCTTTTCTGCCCTTCGGCTGACAGAGATTAAGTATGCCGTTTTTTTCTTTGCCCAAAAATATTTTTCCCTTCTTCAAAAAAATTTTTTCCTTCTCCAAAAAAAATTATGAAGAAGGGAAAATTCAGCATACCTCCTACTGCTGTCAGACGAAGGGCAGAAGAGCACTACTTCGCAGTAACACCCTCCCTCAAGCTCTAAAAAACTTATCAAAGCCGGCTATTTATTATGCGTTGTTCTTCTTGCTACCAAAAAGATTCATCTCTTCGGTTCATCGATATGATTCCCAGCGTGGTAGCACAAACGGCAACAAGGAAGAAGAAGACCTCCTTGTAGTTGCGAAGCCAGAGCAACGACTTTTCCCAAAAACCATTTTCAATGCGCAAAGGCTGCAAGGGAAAGAGATTAACTAACACTATCGCAAGGATGCCCATCATGATTCCTGCCACGAGAGTTGCCACAAGCGTAAACTTTCTGCGGCGGTTTTCCTGCTCAACGATGCGCTTGATGCCTTCAACGGCATCGAGCCGCGCATTTGTCTCTATGAGGAAATGCCCTTCGTCGGGCATCTCCGGCTTGTTTTCACGTAAGTATTCTTCAAAATCTTTCATAAGCGGATGATTTCTTTTAAGTGGTTCCTTCCCACCGAGAGGTAGTATTTCACGGTTCCCGACGATATCTGCATGACGGAAGCTATCTCCTTGACCGACAGTTCCTCGAAATAGAAAAGCACTATTGCCGTGCGTTCCTTTTCGGGAATGCGTGCAAGCGCCCTCAGGAGCTCTTCCTTACGGAAAGCTGACTCCTCCCCATCGTCGGAGACAATTTGCTGAACTTCGTGCGCATCAAGGCTTTCCGTCGGCTCTGGCAGCTTTCTGATGTTGTCGACGAAGCAGTTGTAGGCTACCCGGAACAGCCAAGCCTTGAAGTTCCCTACGAAATGCCCCGAAGCCACATAAGCCCTCACGAGAGCCTCCTGAGCAATATCGTCAGCCAAAACGGCATCCCCGCACAGCGACGTCAGGAACCGCCTCAGCTGCCCCTGACACGCTCTCACTTCGGAGATGAACTGCTCGCGAGTCATCGGTTATTTGTCGTCCTTCAGGCTCTTATCCTCTGCCTCAATCTCCTTTGCAAGCATCTTCTTTCCTACAAAATAAGCGATGAAAAGGCCTATTCCTACGGCAAAAAGAACACCGCCGGCGAAAATCAACAATAAATAGAGGTCTTCATAAAATTCGTCGTGAATACCATTTACCACAAAAGCAACACACAAGATAATAACGCCTAAGAGGGTGGTGACGCAGGCGACAGTAAGCCTGTTCAACATCTTCTCCTTAACAGACAGATTCTGACTGTTGTTCTTGAAGAATTCTGCATCTACCTTCGTGCCCGATTCGATAGCTTTCAGCATAACCTCCGTCATGCGGTTCGTCTTGTTTTGCTTTTCGCGGCTTACTAGCCAGACAATCATCACCGGCAACACAACAAAGATGCCAAGTCCAATAAGAATGTTTTGGACAGAAAATCCATACTCAAACATTTTTTTTCTGTTTTTAAGTTATTACTTTGCTCCCGTTTGAGAGCGTTTCCATAATAAAAACGCAAAACCAGCCCGAAAGGTTGGAAAAATCCCCTCTTTTTTTCTTTTCCATCATTTTTGAGTGACATGAAAAATCTGATAATTTGATTAACTGATTACCTCTTTATCTCGCAGCGCATCGCATCCTTAGTTTAAGAGTTCAAGGGTTATCTGATTATTTGATCATCTGATTAATTTGGCATATCTCCGAAGGCATCCCCCCTATCCGTGTTCAAAAACGTGACAATTCAGTTCCAAAAAATGCCGTTTGGAACTCCGAAACTACACTTACGGCAACGAAGAACGCCCCCTTTGTCCCGAAAAACAGCAGATGGGAGAGCAAAAAACCCTCTTTTTGCAACACGTTGGGACACCTTACCCAACACGTTGGGACACCTTGCACAACACGTTGGGACACCTTGCACAACGTGTTGGTGCAACAAAAAAGTCTCTCCATATTCTTCTGTCGAGGCTTCTTTCTATGCGCTTTTTAACAGCCCTCGATGAAAAGGGAGGCAAAAAGGAGGCAGGAATTCACTTATGGTTTTCTTTTTCTTTTCTGTACATTGTTTATCGAGACTAATCGTGTTCCCCTGCCTCCTTCTTGTGTTTTTTCGGGTTACTAATCCAGTATTATTCATTTCATTGTGAACTTGGATAGGGCTTTGCTTCGACTAAGTTACTGTCAGAAGTTTTGACGTTGCTGTCGCTGCACTCTCTCGTTGAGTAAATTGCAAAGGGCTTGGTTCTTGATAGTTAAAGGGTTGTCAGTAGAGATTTCTTGCAAAGGTTTTCCGGAATAGGCAGTTCTTTGAAAGGTCTTTCCCTCGCGATAATGGATTTCTATCTTTGGGGGTCTAATTCTGGGAGAAAAATATTCCACATCAGAAAAAAAGACTTCTCTCCTTTTAAATATCTTGTCGACGACGATGCTCTTGTCTGTAATGATGAGATAAGGCTTGTTCCAGACTCTTTCTCTCAAAAGCTGATATAATTCGTAGAGCCCCCAAAGGCAAAACAAGGCAATAAGGAAACAGTAGTAGAAAGAGCTTTTGTCTTTCTCTACCCGTAGTAAATAAGTACCGACAGCGATGACATAACCACACATTACCAAATGAAAGATTTGCCACTTGAGCGAATGATTAACGATTACTTCTTCCATCACTCCGTTGATTGAATTACATTAATCAAAAATATCTGTTAGCCGGTTTTGCTTTTATAGGAAAAAGCTCGCACGACGCTTAGAGCAAGAAGTCAGCGCGGATATTTCAGTCTTCTTGTTGGCTTACTTTCCTTCTGTGCTAACTGTGCGGCGCGCTTCCTTCAGGCGGTCAAGGGCTTTGGAGATGAGGTCCTTCGTGCCCGAACCGTCGTTGACGTACTGCACAACCATATCGGCATAGTCGATAGCTTCGCGCAGCTCGGTAGTCTTGTTTGGAATGTTCTCCTTCGAATCGGTAACCAAGGGCAGCAGCAGGAAGAGGTCTTCAGGCTCGGCAAGATTGCCTGGGCGCATCGTGTTGATAGCAACCCTAAGGGCCGAGACAGCAGCGTTTATCTCTTGCTGCGACAAATCACGAGATGTGTTGGCAAGAACGGCTTCTGCCGTCTCCATCTGCTGAAGAAGGCGCTGATAACCGTTGGGTGCCCAAGGAGCATAGGGAGGAACCTTGACGGAAAGAGCGTCCCAAGCCTCCTGCGCTGCCTTTCGTTCGTGGGCAACTTGCAGTTGCTGCTCAAGCATCGTTTTATCCAAACTGTTGTGACGTGCTCCCTTGCTCTTTGCCTGCACGTTGAGACGAAGGTAGTGAGTAGAGAAATCTGTCTGGTAATAATCGGGAGTGAAACGTATCTGACGTGTGCCCTCTACGCTATCGGGCACATTGAGCTGCAAGGAATACACATGCCCGGCAGTACCCTCGTTGTCTGTAGCTCCCAGCAGTTCTATCTCCCGAAGGTCGGGCGAGAGGGTGACGTCGGCTTCTTTCCACTCTGAGATGTCGGGCGTAGCCATCACAAGCGGGCCATACATGAGCGCCCCCACCCATTGAGGATCGAAGGGCGTGCGAGGCTCGTTCTTGCCTGTTGCAGCAAGGTCCATCTTGTCGGGTCCCCAGAAAATATGCTTTGTGAAAGGCATAATCACCTCTACCCTATCGTCGGCAGCCCATATTCTCGTGGGGATTTCCACATAAGAGCAGGGCTTGTAGGTTTTCTGGAGCGACTTGCCGTTCAGACGCACGTCGAAGCCCTCTGTGGCCCAATAGGGAACGCGCAGCTTCATAGCAAACGGCTCGCTGCCCTGTACCGTGATGAGCGACTGCTCGGCAGGCCATTCGCATTGCTGGGTAATAGTGGCTCCCTTCTCCTCCCAGCGTGCTACAGTTGGCATATAGAGAGCTACCCAGAGGGTGTTGTCGTCGGTGAAATAGGCTACCTCCTGGTACTTCACATGATTCTCCGCACCCGTTCCTCCGCAGCAGCTCGACTGAGGGTTCTCGTTGCCATAAGGCTTGCGCGCATGCATGCCGACAGCATACTGGTAGGTGACAGCCCAATGCTCGGGATGCAGCGAGCCGACGAGCTGATTGTAAAGCACACGCTCGTAGTAATCCATATAGGCGGCGTTGTCAGGATCGTAGCAGTTGAGGTCTTTTGTCAGCTTTGCCAGATTATAGGCGCAACACGTCTCGTTGATATCGGGATTGGGATACATTTCGCGACGGAAGTTGCTCATCACGTTGGTGTTCATCGACAGAATCTGCGAATAGGGCTGACGGAACATCTCTCCGTTGCCCACACCGCCCATAGCGTAGGCGTAGCGCCCCTGAACCATATTCCAGAAGTTGTAGGCAAGATTATAGTAGAAGGGGTTTCCGTTGCCGCGATAGCTGCGCAGCGCACCCGTTATCATAGGGATGTGCTGATTGGCGTGCCGAGTGCGTATGTCGTCGACGTTGGAAGCCACAGGGTTGAAGAAGGCAGGAGAGTCGAAATAGTTGCTTGCCTCCAGTAGGCGAGCCTTATCCTGTGCGTCGGAAACCATCTCCGAGAGACGTGCGAGCGACTCCGACATGCCTCCCACCTCGCCTGCGATGTACATATTCCACATCTCGTAGCGGTTTCCCGGCTTAGCCTGACGCTCGGCTTTGCTGCCTTCGGTTTGAACGAATGTGCGATAGTGCAGTCGGTTCCAAACCCACAGTCCCATATCTTTTGCAATGAGGAGAGCCTTGTCGGCAATAGCAGAGTCGTCGATATTGTTAGCAATGTCGATAAGCCCCGCGAGCTGCTTGTGAATGGTATAATAGGGAGCCCATACCCACTCCTCGTTGTTGTAGGCGCGATACATTTCGATGAGGGCAGGATGGGCTGCGGGGATAGCGTTCAGATAGCCGTAGCCGTAGTTCTTGTAGTCTTTCTTGTACTCGTCAAAAGCCTGCCAGTTGCCTTTCATCTCGCGCAAGACGGGCTCGGGAACATAGTCTCGCGCCTCGCGATAACGTCCCAGCTTCTCGTCGAAGACAAACGTACGCTCCTGGCACTCACGCAGTTCGTCCACCATACGGCGTATACGATTGCGCAGTTCGTCCTTCACGCTCGTTCCCTCGGGAGTTTTGAGCGATGCGTCGCAGCTTGCGAAGGCGAAGGCAAGTGCCGACATGTAATGTCCCGAGCCGTGCCCCTTGAGTTTCGTGTGCGGAGAGTCCCATCCGTCGGAGCGGGTGTATCCCTCAAGGGGCAGCCCGTATGTGTCGCGATAGTTGTAAAGCTGCTGGGTGATGTCCCACGAGAGAATCTCGCGCAGTTCCATATCACGGTTCGACGTGAGTCGGTTGTCTCCCGTTATCGTCACGCAGCCCAAGGGAAGCGGGCGTACAGTAGGTATCGGGTTGGGCACATCCCAGGGAGTTGCAACGACGGTAATGTTTGCCGTAACGGGGAATCCGCTCTCGGTGGTGTTGTCGCCCAGCACGAAGCCCTTCACGGTATAGGTGGTGCCGGCAGGAGTCTTCGCGGCGTCGGCCTCTTCCTCCTCGGTGGAGCGCGAGGAGTTGTTCCAGCGGATTTGTCTCCACTCCTTGAATCCGTCGCTATATGTTACCCACACTTGCCAAGGGAGCCTCGGGGCGGTGCCTTCGGGTGTCTGCACGTCAACGTTCTCTACGCTCACGATGTGGCGGTTGGCGGATTTTCGCGAAGATGCCGTTCCGCAGGATGCTATTAAGACACTCACTAAAAGCAGGCACGCTGCGTTGCTGAGGATATGCTTGGCTGTGGTTTTCATTGGGTATGATGTTTTGCTGTTATACTGTTCTGATGTTTTTCTTTCTGCATGCTCTCGGGATGCAGTTGCGGAGAAGGAAGGACTTCGCGAAATTATTCTTTGTCCATATCGCGATATTCCTTCTCGAAAAAAAATTTTCCCTTCTTCATATCGCGATATTTGTTCTCCAAAATTCCGTATGCTTTGAGCATATCGGAACGTGTGTTCCGAATGCTCTATTTTTTCTTCTTTCGCTTGGCAGCAGCCTCCTGCGCCAGCTCTTTCTCGCTGAGGAAAATGGCAGGATTTTCAGGTTTGCGCTTGTGAACAATGCTGTAGATGATGCAGAAAATACCCAGCAGGGCGTAAGGTATGCTGAACCATTGGGCTTTGTCGCTGTTGATGTCGTTGGGAGCCAGTCGGAAGTTGCCTCCTTTGGTGAACTCCACGAAGATGCGGAAGACGAAGATGCACGTCAGGCAGAAGCCGAAGTAGAATCCCGAGCCCACCTTCTGAGGGTGCTTGCGGTAGATCCACCATCCGATGAAGAAGAGCAGGAAGTAAGCGATAGCCTCGTAGAGCTGCGAGGGATGACGCACAAGCCCGTCGACCTGTGTGAAGATGAATCCGAAGTCGCTGCCCGTAGGGATGCCGATAATCTCGCTGTTCATCAGGTTGCCCAGTCGGATAGCGCAGCAGGTAGTAGGTGTTGCTATCGCTATCGTGTCGAGCACGCGCCAGGCGCTGATCTTGTATTTGTAGCAATAGAGCAGAAGGGCCAGCATCAAGCCGACGGTGCCTCCGTGACTGGCCAAGCCTTGATATCCCGTTACTTTCATGCCCGAGAATCCCTCGCCCATGAACTTCACGGGGAGTATCATCTCCACAAAATGGGGAAACGAACTCAGATAGTAGCCTGCTTCATAAATGAGGCAATGCCCTATGCGGCAACCCACGAGGATGCCTATGAAGCAGTAGATGAAAAGAGGATCGAAGTAGGAGTCCTTGATGTGCTGCTCCTTATACAGCTTGCGCACGATGAGGTAGGCAACCAGCAGGCCCACAATCCAAAGCAACGAATAGTAGCGGATAGGGCCCAGCTTGACGGGAGGATTCCAGACAATGTAGAGAAGTGTGTTCAGCATATAATTATTTTGAATGGTTTCGGAGGGTGACAACAAGGTTATACACCACGTTGTAGAGAATGAAAACGGTGATGATGATGCTCAGCACGGAGTCAAGCCAGGGGATGGAGACAAACATGAGCAGGATGCTGTTGAGCAGGATGACAATCCATCCCAGGAAGTCGCCCAGCAGATGGAGCGACACCAGATGCTCGTTCAGGTTGCTCCCGTGACGTGTGCGCCACACGGCAAAGCCCTTGAAAACGATAGCTATCAGAGCCACCCAGAACATTCCCTTCACGCTTACCTCTTCGGGATGGAAAAGACGAGTGACACTTTCGTAGATGACGACAACCGAGCTGATGGTCAGCACAATAGCATTGACGAGGGCTCCGGCGAGAGAGTAGTTTTTCTTCTCAAACACCCAAGCCAGGCAAAGCGTGAGCGTACAACCCAAGTCGTGAATAGCATCGCTGAGCACAGCCATCGAATTGGTAAGCGCCCCACCCACAAGCTCTATCAGCGTGAGAGCCAGGTTTGTGAGGAAGGCAACAAGGATGTTTCCTTCGGCGGTATGCTCGTGAACGTGAGTGTGCTGCTCTTTCATAAGAGGAATAAAGACGTTGACAATCAATTTTACATCGCAAAATTACATAAAACAAATAAAAGTTTGTAACTTTGCGCAAATTTTTCAATCCAAAAAGGAAGAATAATAAAAATCTTGAACAAAATGGACTATAATTTTCGGGAAATCGAAAGGAAATGGCAACAGTATTGGGTGGAGCATAACACCTATAAAGTGACGGAAGACGAAACGCGCCAGAAGTTCTACGTGCTCAACATGTTCCCCTACCCCAGCGGAGCAGGACTGCACGTAGGGCACCCGCTCGGATACATTGCCAGCGACATCTATGCCCGCTACAAACGTCAGCGGGGATTCAACGTGCTCAACCCTATGGGCTACGACAGCTACGGCCTGCCTGCTGAGCAGTATGCCATTCAGACGGGACAGCACCCCGAAGTTACCACTTTTGCCAACATCGACAGGTATCGTGAGCAGCTCGACAAAATAGGCTTCTCTTTCGACTGGAACAGAGAAATCCGCACTTGCGATCCTGCATATTATAAGTGGACACAATGGGCATTTCAGAAAATGTTCAACTCCTATTTCTGCAACGCTTGCCAGAAAGCCCAGCCCATCGAGCAGCTGATTCAGCATTTCAACGAATGTGGCACCGAGGGACTGGATGTTGCAGAAGGCGAAACACTCCATTTCTCTGCCGAAGAGTGGAAGAAGATGAGCGAGAAGGAGCAGAGCGACGTGCTCATGAACTACCGCATTGCCTTCCTGGGAGAGACGATGGTGAACTGGTGCCCGAAACTCGGTACCGTGCTTGCCAACGACGAAGTGGTGGACGGCTTGTCGGTACGCGGAGGATTCCCCGTTGAACAGAAGAAAATGCGCCAGTGGTGCCTGCGCGTGAGTGCCTATGCCCAGCGCCTGCTCGACGGACTGGAAACCATCGAGTGGAGCGACAGCATAAAGGAAGCTCAGCGAAACTGGATAGGCCGAAGCGAGGGTACGGAGGTTGAATTCATGATAGCCGACTCGGAAGAACACTTCACTATCTTCACTACCCGTGCCGACACGATGTTTGGAGTCACTTTCATGGTGCTGGCTCCCGAAAGCGAGCTCGTGCAGAAGGTAACCACTCCCGAGCAGAAGGCAGATGTGGAGAAATACATCGCTTACGTGAAGGGACGCACCGAGCGCGAGCGTATGATTGACCATAAGATAACAGGCGTCTTCTCAGGCTCTTACGCCATCAATCCTTTCACGGGTGAGAAGATTCCTATCTGGGTTGCCGAGTATGTTCTTGCCGGATACGGCACAGGAGCCATCATGGCTGTGCCTGCACACGACAGCCGCGACTATGCTTTTGCCAAGCACTTCGGACTTCCCATCGTTCCGCTCATCGAAGGTGCCGACATAAGCGAGGAAAGCTACGACGCAAAGGAGGGAATCGTCACCAACAGTCCTCGTAAAGACGCTACTCCCTACATTGACTTCAGCCTCAACGGACTTACCGTAAAGGAGGCCATAGCTGCCACAAAGAAATATGTGGAAGAGCACAAGCTGGGGCGTGTGAAAGTCAACTATCGTCTTCACGACGCCATTTTCAGCCGTCAGCGCTACTGGGGAGAGCCTTTCCCCGTGTATTACAAGAACGGAATCGCCACGATGATTCCCGAAGATTGTCTGCCCGTGCAGCTTCCCGAAGTGGAAAACTTCCTTCCTACCGAAACGGGTGAACCTCCTCTCGGGCACGCTCAGGTGTGGGCTTGGGACGAGCAGAAACGCAAGATTGTCGACAAGGCTCTCATCGATGAGAAGACCGTATTTCCTATCGAGCTCTACACGATGCCCGGATTTGCCGGTTCATCTGCCTATTATCTGCGCTATATGGACCCGCACAACAACGAGGCTCTCGTCAGCGAGAAGGCCGACAGATATTGGCAGAACGTTGACCTTTACGTGGGAGGCTCCGAGCATGCTACCGGGCACCTCATCTACAGCCGTTTCTGGAACAAATTCCTCTTCGACTACGGCTACAGCTGCAAAGAAGAACCTTTCCAGAAACTTGTCAATCAAGGCATGATACAGGGACGAAGCAACTTCGTATATCGCATAAAGGACTCCAACACGTTCGTTTCTCTCGGGTTGAAAGACCAGTACGACACCACTCCGCTCCACGTGGATGTGAACATCGTGTCGGCCGACGTGCTCGACATCGAAGCCTTCAAGGCTTGGCGCCCTGAGTATAACGACGCGCAGTTTATTCTCGAAGACGGCAAGTACATCTGCGGATGGGCTGTTGAAAAGATGTCGAAGAGTATGTACAACGTTGTGAACCCCGATATGATTGTTGAACGCTACGGAGCCGACACTCTGCGCCTGTATGAGATGTTCCTCGGACCCGTAGAGCAGAGCAAGCCTTGGGACACGAACGGAATAGACGGCTGCCACAGGTTCCTGAAGAAGTTCTGGGCTCTCTTCTTCGGCAAAGACGGAGAAGCATGCCTGAGCGACGAGGCTCCCTCGAAGGAAGAGCTCAAGTCGCTTCACAAGCTGCTGAAGAAGGTGACGGGCGACATCGAGACATTCTCGTACAACACATCCATCAGCGCATTTATGATTTGCGTCAATGAGCTTACTCAGCTCAAGTGCAACAAACGAGCCATCCTCGAGCCGCTTGTAGTCGCTATTGCTCCGTTTGCTCCTCACATAGCCGAAGAACTGCATCAGCTGCTTGGCAAGAGCGGTAGCGTGTGCGACGCAACGTGGCCTGCCTACAACGAGGAATTCCTGAAGGAAGACAGCGTGGTTTACACCATTTCGTTCAACGGAAAGATGCGTTTCACGCTCGAGCTCCCCGTTGATATGGAAAACACCGCTATAGAGAAGATTGTGCTCGAGCACGAGCTGTCCAAGCGCTGGATAGAAGGCAAGACCATCCGCAAGGTCATCATCGTTCCGCGCAAGATTGTAAACGTTGTCGTCGGCTAATTATGTAGAAGGGAAAAAATTTTTTGGAGAACAAATCTCGCGATATGTAGAAAGAATAATTTTTTTTCCCTTCTTCATAATTCATTTTACTCAAAGCATATTTTCAGATTAAAAAGAAACCACACTTTTCTTTCCCTTTAACCTATGTCGAACACTAAATTCCTACAAACGAAGGCAGGGCGCGAGCTGAAGGATTATCTTGCTATTGCCATAGGACTTCTCTGCTACTCAGGGGGTTGGACCATCTTCATGCTGCCCTACGGAGTGACGCTCGGCGGAGTTACCGGTATTGCCGCGCTTGTTGACCTGGGCACGCAGCACATGCCTTTCCACATTCCCATGCAGGCAACCTACTTCGTACTCAACGCTATGCTTCTGCTGATGGCTCTCAGGGTGCTGGGATGGAAGTTCTGCACCAAGACCATCTATGCCGTCATAGTGATGACCCTTATGCTGCAGATAGGCAACAGCACGATGGCCCGGCTGGGAAACCCGATGGTACTGGGCGAAGGCGAGAACTTCATGTCGTGCGTCATCGGCGCCTGCCTGTGCGGATTGGGCATAGGCATCTGCTTTGCCAACAACGGCAGCACGGGAGGTACCGACATCATAGCAGCAATGATTAACAAGAATCACGATGTATCCCTCGGGCGCATCGTGCTTCTCAGCGACTTGATTGTCATCGGCTGCAACTACCTCGTTTTCCACGACATACGGCGCGTGCTCTTCGGATACGTCGCACTCATCCTCATGAGCTTGGTGCTTGACTACTACGTCAACAGCAGTCGGCAGTCGGTGCAGTTCTTCATTTTCTCAACCAAACACCAAGAGATTGCCGACTACATCAACGAGAACATGCATCGCGGAGTAACTGTGCTCGACGGTATGGGCTGGTACAGCAAGGAGCCGATGAAGGTACTTGTGGTGCTTGCAAAGAAAAGAGACTCCGTAAGTCTCTTCCGCGCTATCAAGGATATCGATCCGAAGGCTTTCGTATCGCAAAGCAACGTGATAGGCGTCTACGGCAAGGGATTCGACAAGATAAAGGTGAAATAAACGCTCATCCTCCTATGAAAACGAAACTCGTGTTTGCTACCAACAACGCCCACAAGCTGGAAGAGGTGCGCGCCATACTGGGCAACGACTACGAAGTGCTTTCGCTTGCTGATATCAATCTGCACGAAGACATTCCCGAGACAGCCGGCACACTCGAAGGAAACGCACTTCAGAAGGCGCAATATGTGAAGCAGCACTTCGGGCTTGATTGTTTTGCCGACGATACGGGTTTGGAAGTATATGCATTGAATGGGGAACCCGGAGTTTATTCTGCACGATATGCGGGAGAAGGACATGATTCGGAAGCGAATATGTCGAAACTTCTGCTAAAAATGAATAAAAAAAGGAATCGCAAGGCAAGATTTCGCACCATCGTTGCGTTAATACAAGGTGAAGACATTCATTTGTTTGAAGGAATAGTGAACGGTACTATCATCAAGGAACGCAGAGGAGAAGGCGGATTTGGATACGATCCTATCTTCGTGCCTGAGGGATATAGCCAGACACTTGCCGAAATAGGTGAGGAGAAAAACAAGATAAGTCATAGAGCTCGCGCAATAGCAAAACTCGCTGACTTCCTTAAGAATAAAGAGTAGAAAACTGACAGCATTAGCTGTTTTGACAATACAACAAGGAAAACATTCTTTCGACTAAAGTTGAGCATCTGATATGAAACGAAAGTCTTTCATCACTACCCTCTTGCTTCTGTGCAGCATCGGTTGCATGCAGGCACAGCTGGCTGTGGGAGAATGGAGGGCTCATATGGCTTATCACGATGCCACTCGATGCCTGCAACTGGGCGACAAAATATTCGTGCTTAGTAGCGGCTCCATCTATGCGTATTATCCGAAAGACACGTTTGTCGACATCTACAACAAGGCAACAGGACTGAGCGACGTGAACATTAAGTTCATGCTGAAATGCAACGAAGAAAATGCTCTCATTCTGGTGTATGACAACGCAAACATTGACTTGCTGAAAGCTGACGACTCCTTATATAACATATCGGATTTCTTTCAGAAAATCACTTACGATCCTACCATTCACGACGTTTCCATCGCGGGGAGCAATGCTTATCTGGCTACCAACTTCGGAATAGTTGTCGTCAATCTGAAGAAAAAAGAATTCAGCAACACTTACCCTTCTTCCTCGCAGATTATCAGCTGCACGGGAAACACTTCACAGATCATTGCTGCTACCACCAATGGAATCATAGGGGGAGACATCAGCAAAAATTTGCTTGATCCTGATAACTGGAAACTTCTCAACGACATCTACTTTTCTCAGCTTGTAACCTATAAAAATACATTCGTTGGCATACGTCCTTCTGCTGGCATTTTCACTATCAGCGAAACGGGAAAAATCCAGAAAATCCTCGATGGAAAGGGATATAATTGGATGCGCGTGTCGGACGATAAACTCTACATCAAGAAAGATAAAGAGGTGTTTGTTTTTGAAGGAAATCTGAGCAATCCTACTACTTATAATGTAGAGGAAAGCACGGAAGATTTCATTCTCTCTGGCGATGAATGTTGGACGGCTTGCGGAAACGAAGGGCTCAAGGGATTTGCTGCAGATAAAAACGGAACTCTCACACAGAATGTTTCGAGCGTGATTCCAAATAGTCCTATGAGAAACAACTGCGACTACCTCAAATTCACCGATGAAGAGCGTCTGCTTGTGGGAGGAGGAGCACTCAACTATTTTGACATCGTTTTCACGAAAGGTACGGCAGAGATATTTGAAGATGAGTCATGGACCATCTTCCAGGAAGAAAACTTGGTGGATGCTTCGATAATGAAACGCGGATATTGTGACGTCACAAGCATTGCTCAAGACCCTTTGGACAATTCTCATCACTACATTTCATCCTACGGGCAAGGCATCTACGAATTCAAGGAAGGGAAATTCGTAAATAATCTGAACAGCAGCAACAGTTCGCTCGAAACAGCAGTGCCTGAAGTGCCTTTCTACACGCGTATAAGCCGCTTGCAGTACGATAAACAAGGTAATCTGTGGATAACGAACAGTCACGCTAAATCGCCCCTTAAGGTGATGCAGAAAGATGGAAAGATCATAGACATCTTCTATCCCGAACTGGAAGAACAACCAACCGTTACAGATATTCTCTTTGACTCAAACGGGCTGATATGGGTGGTAGTGATGCGTGCGGATGCGGGACTTTTCTGCATCGACAACAAAGGAACTCCATTCAATACTGCAGACGATGTCACTCGCTTTATTTCTCCATCTTTCCGAGATCAAGACGGAAATCTCACTACTATCGACTATATCTACGATATAGCAGAAGACAAGGAGGGTACCATTTGGGTGCTTACCAATCAGGGACCTTACATCATCTATAATCCGAAGGACTATTTCAACAACAACTTCACGTTTACGAAGATTAAAGTGCCTCGCAACGACGGTACAAACTATGCAGATTATCTTCTCGATGCAGTTTATACCACTTGTATAGCTATTGATGAAGCCAACAGAAAGTGGATAGGAACTCAGTCGAGCGGCATTTATCTTATCAGCGCAGACGGACTTGAAACCATTCATCATTTCACTACCGACAACAGTCCTCTTTTGTCAAACAGCATACGCGATATAGCTATCAAAGGAAGCACGGGAGAAGTGTTCATAGGAACCGATAAAGGGCTCATTTCGTATCGAAGCGACGCTACCACACCAGCAGAAGAGTTTGACAAGGAAAGCGTCTACGCATTCCCAAATCCCGTAATGCCCGACTATACAGGAATAATCACCGTAACAGGACTGAAAGAGAATAGCACTGTAAAAATTGTGAATACTGCCGGGCGTCTTGTAGCACAAGGAATAAGCCTGGGAGGCAGCTTCGGATGGAACGGGTGCTACACAACGGGAGAAAGAGTTCCTTCGGGCATCTATCACGTACTAGCTACTTCCTCTGACGGAAAAGAAGGCATCGTTACACGTATAGCGATAATCAGGTAAAAATAATCAGTTTCATCTATTTTGTATCCTTTTCTTTTTACAGATAAAGAAAGGGATATTCACTTTATCCTCTTTTTCAAACAATATTAAAATATAGATTATTTTCTTTTTTATTTTTTAAAAATTGTATGATGATGATAATATAAGGTGAATTGAGTTGAAAAAAAAGAGTTAAAAAAGTTGTCTAAGAGTTATCAACTGAAATGAATTGCTTTTCCACATTTGATTCACAAAACTAAGTTTTTTATTTTTCTTGCAAAGATAAGAAATATAAGAACTTGAAGATAAATAAAGAGGTTATTAACAACGAAAAGAAAAATGAAAGGTTGAAAAAGTAAAGTAGAAAAAAGAGGTGTAAAAAGGAAAATAATAGTTGAAAACTTAATGATAAGAAGAAGGGAAAAAATTTTTTTCTTTCTACATAATTTTTAAAGAAGAAAGAAAATGAAACTGCCAAGAGAAAAAAGAAATTTTTTCAAAAAGTTTTCCCCTTTAAAATGTAGGAGTTATCCACTTTAAATGCACCGAGAAGTTGAAAAGTGAGAAGCAGAATAAACGATTGCTTTTACTTGCCGCTGACTATTTTCTTTATGTCGTTCAATTTATTGAGTGCCTCAAGTGGAGTAAGGTTGTTGACATCTAGTCCGAGAATTTCATCGCGTATCTGACAGAGGATAGGATCGTCGAGTTGGAAGAAATTCATCTGATATCCCTCGCGCGAGGTAGCTATCTCATCCACAGGCTTTTTTATTCCTTCGTTCTGATTTTGTTTCTCCATCTGAGCCAGGATATTTGAAGCGCGACGTACGATACTTTTAGGCATACCAGCCATACTGGCTACGTGAATTCCGAATGAGTGCTCGCTGCCCCCCTCTACCAGCTTGCGCAGGAAAATCACTTTGTTGTCTATCTCTTTTACGGCAACGTTGTAGTTTTTTATTCTCGAAAACGAGCGTGCCATTTCGTTGAGCTCATGATAATGCGTAGCAAAAAGCGTGCGAGCATGTCCTCGTGCATTTTCGTGAATATATTCCACGATAGCCCAAGCAATTGATATTCCGTCGTAAGTGCTTGTGCCTCTTCCCAATTCATCGAATAGTATGAGGCTTCTTGGGCTCAGATTGTTGAGAATGTCAGACGCTTCTGTCATCTCAACCATAAAAGTTGACTCTCCGACTGAAATATTGTCACTTGCTCCTACGCGAGTGAAAATCTTATCCACCATTCCGATGTGTGCCGATTCGGCAGGCACGAAACATCCTATCTGAGCCAGTAGGGTAATGAGGGCTGTCTGCCGTAGAAGGGCGGACTTTCCAGCCATATTGGGTCCTGTGATGATAAGAATCTGCTGTTTATCAGAGTCGAGAAAAATGTCGTTAGCTATGTATTTTTCGCCTATCGGCATTTGTTGCTCTATCACGGGATGACGTCCCTGCTTGATGTCGATAACGAAAGAGTCGTCTACAACGGGGCGAATATATTTGTTTGTTTTGGCAACAGATGAGAATGAGAGCAGACAGTCAAGTCTGGCAATCATGTTTGCATTCACCTGAATGGAAGGAATAAACTCGTTCAAGTCCGCGATGAGATTGTTGAAAAGTTTTGTTTCAAGGGCAAGTATCTTGTCTTCAGCGCCTAATATTTTTTCCTCGTATTCCTTCAGTTCCTGCGTGATGTATCTTTCGGCATTCACGAGGGTTTGTTTGCGTATCCATTCGGCAGGCACTTTGTCTTTGAATGTGTTGCGCACTTCGATATAATAGCCGAAGACATTGTTGTAGGCTATTTTGAGACTTGAAATTCCCGTTGCCTCAATCTCGCGCTGCTGAATATTCATTAGATATTCCTTTCCGCTGTAGGCGATATCGCGCAAGTCGTCGAGCTCTTTGTTAACTCCTCTCGATATGATGCCTCCCTTATTAATTAAAAGAGGAGGATTAGGAACAATTTCTCTTCCTATCCTATCGCGGATAGAAACACAGGGATTGAGCTGTTCTCCTATATATTTCAGATTGGGATTATCACAGCTGAGGCAAGCATTCTTAATAGGTTCGATAGCAAGAAGCGCTTGCTGAAGCTGAACAATCTCACGTGGTGAAACACGCCCTACAGCTACTTTTGAGATGATTCTCTCCAAGTCGCCTATTCTGTGCAAGTTATTGTCGAGCAATTCGCGCAGCTCAGGTTCGCGGAAAAAATAGTCAACAACATCAAGTCTGTCGTTTATGGCATTTGTGTTTTTGAGGGGGAATGTAACCCATCGGCGCAAGAGTCGTCCTCCCATCGGGCTTATTGTCTGGTCTATGACATCAAGAAGCGACACTCCGCCCTCATGCATAGGAGCCAGCAGCTCAAGGTTACGGATGGTATATCTGTCGAGCCTCACATAGCGTTCTTCCTCTATACGAGAGATGCGGATGATATGCTTGATATTGTTGTGGAGAGTGACATCCATATATTGTAGAATGGCTCCTGCGGAGACGATTCCATTTCTCAGATGTTCAATCCCGAATCCTTTCAGATTTTTTGTCTGGAAGTGTTTGAGAAGTTTTTCTCGCGCAAATTGCTCTGTGAATACCCAGTCGTCAAGTTCAAAGGTGCAGAGCTTATTTCCGAAAACGCTCTCAAACTGTTGTCTCATTCCTCTCTGATAGAGCACTTCTTTGGGAGAGAAGTTGGAGAGGAGTTTTTCGATGTAGTCAAATGTGCCTTCGGCAGTAAGAAATTCTCCTGTAGATATGTCGAGGAACGAGATTCCGCAAGCTCCTTTCCCGAAATGTATGGCAGCCAGGAAGTTGTTTTCCTTATAGTTCAGTACGGTATCTGAGATGGTTACGCCGGGTGTGACAAGTTCTGTGATTCCTCGCTTAACCAGTTTTTTTGTCAGCTTAGGATCTTCCAGCTGATCACAAATGGCTACGCGCTTCCCTGCACGTATGAGCTTGGGCAGATAAGTATCGAGGGCGTGGTGGGGAAATCCTGCCATCTCGATAGCTTCGGCTCCGTTCTTCCCGTTATTGCGCCGAGTGAGTGTTATTCCCAGTATGCTGCTTGCCGTAATGGCATCGGTGGAATATGTTTCATAGAAGTCGCCACACCGAAACAGCAACACGGCGTCGGGATGCTTGGCCTTGAGGTCAAGAAACTGTTTTATCATCGGAGTTTCTTTCAGTTCTGCTGCCATAGTGTGGTAGTTTTCTTAGTGATACTCTTTTATCAGACGTTAAAGCGGAAGTGCATGATGTCTCCGTCTTGCACTACGTACTCTTTACCTTCTACTCCCATCTTGCCTGCCTCGCGTACGGCTGCTTCTGAGCCGTAGTGAATATAGTCTTCATATTTGATGACTTCGGCGCGGATGAATCCCTTCTCAAAGTCGGTGTGGATGACACCAGCGCATTGTGGAGCCTTCCATCCCTTGTGATATGTCCAGGCTTTTACTTCCATTTCGCCTGCGGTGATGAAGGTTTCGAGGTTGAGCAGTTTGAAGGCAGCCTTGATAAGGCGGTTTACTCCTGATTCCTGCAGCCCCACCTCCTCCAGAAACATCTGTCGGTCTTCAAAACTCTCCAGCTCTGCGATGTCAGCTTCTGTTTTGGCTGCCAACACGAGCACTTCGGCATCTTCGTTTTTCACTGCTTCCCGCACTTCATCCACATATTTGTTTCCCGAAGCTGCACTTGCTTCGTCAACGTTGCAGACGTAAAGAACGGGCTTTGCCGTCAGGAGGAATAGGTCGTGAGCAGCCCTCTGCTCATCTTTTGTTTCAAACTCAACCGTGCGTGCGCTCTCGCCCTTGCTGAGTGCATCGTAGTATTTTTTCAGTACGCCAAGTTGCACTTTTGCTGCCTTGTCGCCTGCGTTGGCTTGTTTCTCCACTTTCTGTATTCGCTGCTCCACCGATTCCAAGTCCTTAATCTGCAGTTCGGTGTCGATAATCTCCTTATCACGCACGGGATTCACGGTTCCGTCGACGTGCGTAACATTGTCGTCGTCAAAGCAGCGCAGAACATGAATGATTGCGTCGCACTCGCGAATGTTGCCCAGAAACTTGTTTCCCAGCCCTTCGCCCTTGCTTGCGCCTTTCACCAGTCCGGCAATGTCGACTATTTCAACCGTTGCTGGTACGATTCGCCCCGGGTGAACAATCTCTGCCAGTTTGTTGAGCCTCTCGTCGGGAACGGTGATAACTCCCACGTTGGGCTCGATGGTGCAGAAGGGGAAGTTGGCTGCCTGAGCCTTTGCGCTCGACAGGCAGTTGAAGAGGGTTGACTTACCTACATTGGGCAGTCCTACTATTCCACATTGTAGTGCCATATTCTTATTTCAATTTAGATTCTCTATGGTTTGCAAAGTTAGTGTTTTTTGTTGATAAAACCAATACTATTTTCCTTTAAAAAACGTGAGGGAGCTGTTGGCAGCTCCCCCGTTAAGGTTTTTCCGTAGAAGTCAACGTTTTTATTTGTTGTCGATCTTCTTAGCGTCAGCCTTCTTGTTGTTCATAGTGTTCTGAACGGGCGTAGTGGGAACGGTCCTCTTGTTAGCTTTAGGAGTATTGTTGTTCTGTACTCCTGTAGCCACGTTGTCGGTAGACATTTTCATGTTGTTTACTTGTCCGTTCTGAACTGGAGCTGTCTGCATTTGCATGTTGTTGATGGTTGCATTTGCATTCTGCTCGGTAGGAGCGCCGGTGTTGTGCTGGTTCCAGCGGTTGTTGTTCTTGTTCATCTTGCCGTTGGTAGTAGCTGGCTTGGCAGCTTTGTTCTGCTGCATCGGCTGAGCGTTAACCTGCGGAACTGCGGCGTTATTCTGCTGAACTGGCTGAATTTGCTGAGCATTTTCAACAACAGCTTTCTTCTTGTTCTTATCCCAAGAAGCATTGTTTACAGCTTGCATGTTCATTGCAAAAGCTGCTGCAACGAGTGCAATAAGGGCGAGTCTTTTCATAGTCGTATTGGTTTAATTTGTTAATAAAAAGTTTCGCTATTCATTCAAACTACATCGCAAAGGTAGAAATAAAAATTTAATTCCAAACTTTTTTCAGCTTTTTTAAACAAAAAACATCGGGCTAAAGTATTTCTAGCCCGATGGTGAAGCACTCAAGTGCCAATTTTAAGCGTTGAAATGTTATTTGATTTCGATCACTCGGTTGACTTTGGCAACTTCCTTCGGTGCCATTTTAGGCAGGGTGATAGAGAGGATGCCGTCGGTAACGCCAGCGCTGATTTTCTCCTTGTCGACGTCGTCGGGGAGCACGAGGCTCTGTTCGAACTTCACATAGTTGAACTCCTTGCGCAGGTATTTCTCGGTCTTGTTGTCCTTCTTGTCTTCCTTCTCGTTTTTCTTCTCCATCTTGATAACCAGCGTCTCGTCGTCGTCGAGATGGATGTGGAAGTCTTCCTTCGTCATACCCGGAGTAGCAATCTCCACTTTATACTCCTTTTCGCCTTCGATTACGTTCATTGCCGGAGCATTGTACGAACGTACAGGCCACTCGTTGTCAAATAACTCGTTGAAAATACTCGGAATCCATTCCTGATTGTTTCTTCTGATAGGTAGCATTATCATAACCTCCAAATTCTATTTTAATTGTTTTACTTTTTTATTTTTCTTTCGGTCTCCAGATCTTTCAGGCTTATGCCCTTCGGTTCTTTCAGCCGTTCACTCTCCTATCAAACAACTTTGATGCCAATGCCCGAAAGAGAACTTTTTTGTCTACATTACAGTCATTTTGGCAGATAGATTAAATTAATTAACGGACAACTTGTCATATTTTGTCAAAAAAGACACTTCCTCTACCCTTCTTTTTTGCCCGAAAGAGTTTTATGAGGCATGAAGAAGGGAAGCGGTGAGGCGCTTTTCTGCAAGTCTGATTTTTCTTTCTTCATCTCGCGATATGAAGAAGGGAAAAAAATTTTTTCCTTCTCCAAAAAAAATTATGAAGAAAGAAAAATCGCGTTTGGGCAAAGCAAACTCCATCGCCCGTTCTTCATCGTCAACGCAAGACATTATAATAAGGAAAGGAGTCTGACAAGCTGTTCCACATAGTATTCAATTGCTTAGGTATATCTCTCAGTCTTCCTTTTTGGAGAAGAGATGTAAATGGTTGTAACTAAAAGTTTTCCAAAACGGAAAACTTTTCAACAATACGAATTTTTCAAATATGTGTTTTTCAACTATTTAAAATTTTTTTTGGAAAACTTCACAAATTATTGGTTTTAAATTTTGTCAATTGAAAAAACAGCAGTAGCTTTGCAGCGTTATTGGTTGAGTTAAGGTTTCCGAACTGTTTGCAGGGAGGAACGTAAGAGGGAATGCCGTGAGAGTCGGCAGCAGTTCCCGCTGCTGTGAGCCCTAGAAAAAGGAGTCGGCGACAACGCCACTGATGCGACGAACCCGTGCGGAGAAGCATTGGGAAGGCGCCGATAGCCGGGACGAGCCAGAAGACCTGCCTTAATGAAGAAGATGTTTTTAGCGGCTTTCGGGTAAAAAGCTACTAAGACGGACATAAAACGCTCCCCCTTCAGTGAGCTTTCCGCCTTGTTTCGCCCTCTACCCGCGCTGCCGCACCGATAAGGAAAAGTGAAATTAAAACTAATTATATGAGCAGTTCGGAAATACAAATCGTGAAGAGAGACGGCAGCCGCGAGTCGTTCTCCATTGAAAAAATCAAAAACGCCATCCGCAAGGCCTTCTTGTCGGTTGGCTCGTTCGCCACAGAAGAAGATCTCGTCAGCATCCTCGGGCGCATCCACGTAGCCAACGGGATGAGCGTGGAGGAAATCCAGAACCAGGTGGAGGTAGCCCTGATGGCTGAGAAATACTTTGCTGTAGCCAAGTCGTTCATGCTCTACCGTCAGCAGCACACCGAAGATCGCGAAGTGCTCGACAAACTTTCCTTCCTTATTAATTATTGCAACGCCTCCAACGCAGCTACAGGCAGCAAGTTCGACGCCAACGCCAACGTGGAGCAGAAAAACATAGCCACGCTCATCGGCGAGCTGCCCAAGCAGAGCTTCATCCGCCTCAATCGCCGTATGCTCACCGAGCGGCTGAAAGAGATGTACGGCAAGGAATTGGCTGACAAATACCTGCGTCTGCTGAACGAACACTTCATTTACAAAAACGACGAGACGAGTCTGGCAAACTACTGCGCCTCCATCACGATGTACCCCTGGCTCCTCGAGGGGCTCCGTCCCATAGGTGGAAACTCTACGGCTCCTACCAACCTGAAGGCGTTCTGCGGAGGGTTCATCAACATGGTGTTCATGGTGTCGAGCATGCTGAGCGGAGCGTGCGCCACACCCGAGTTCCTCATGTATCTCAACTACTTTGTGGGCAAGGAGTACGGCGAAGACTATTACCTGCATCCCGACAAGAAGGTGGACGTTTCGACAAAGGAGCGCACCATCGACAAGGTCATCTGCGACTGTTTCCAGCAGATTGTCTATTCTATCAACCAGCCAGCCGGCGCGCGCAACTATCAATCGGTGTTCTGGAACATCTCATACTACGACCGTCCTTACTTCGAGAGCCTCTTCGGCGAATTCGTATTCCCCGACGGGAGCAAACCCAAGTGGGAATCGTTGAGCTGGCTGCAGAAGAGATTCATGAAGTGGTTCAACCAAGAGCGTACCAAGACGATGCTCACCTTCCCTGTGGAGACGATGGCTCTGTTGTGCAAGGACGGAGACGTCATCGACAAGGAATGGGGAGACTTTACGGCTGAGATGTACTCCGAGGGGCACTCGTTCTTTACCTACATGAGCGACAACGCCGACTCGCTGTCGAGCTGCTGCCGTCTGCGCAACGAGATACAGGACAACGGTTTCAGCTACACGCTGGGCGCCGGTGGCGTGTCAACGGGCTCGAAGAGCGTGCTTACGATAAACTTGAACAGATGCATCCAGTATGCAGTAAAGGGAGGCATCAACTACATGCAGTACCTTGAAGACATCGTCGACCTTGTCCACAAGGTGCAGCTCGGCTACAACGAGAACCTGAAGATGCTCAACGAGAAGGGGATGCTTCCCCTCTTCACAGCGGGATACATCAACCTGAGCAGGCAATACCTCACCATCGGAGTGAACGGGCTTGTGGAGGCAGCGGAATTTCTCGGCATCACCATCAACGACAATCCTGAGTACAAGCGCTTTGTGCAGGATGTGCTGGGACTCATCGAGCGCTACAACAAGAAGTACCGTTCAAAGGACGTGCTCTTCAACTGCGAGATGATTCCTGCCGAAAACGTGGGCGTGAAGCACGCCAAGTGGGACAGGGAGGACGGATACATCGTACCGCGCGACTGCTACAACTCCTATTTCTATATAGTGGAGGATTCCACTTTGAATGTGCTCGACAAGTTCCGTCTGCACGGGCGCGACTATGTGGAGCACCTCACGGGAGGCTCTGCTCTGCACATGAACCTGGAGGAGCATCTCTCGAAGGAGCAGTATCGTCAGCTGCTGCGAGTGGCTGCTGTGGAGGGATGTAACTATTTCACTTTCAACATCCCCAACACGATGTGCAACGATTGTCATCACATCGACAAGCGCTATCTGCACGAGTGTCCCGTTTGCCACAGCAAGAACGTCGACTACCTGACGCGCGTTATCGGTTACATGAAACGCGTTTCCAACTTCTCGCTGCCGCGTCAGCAGGAAGCCGCGCGTCGCTATTACGCAAGAGTGAAGGAAGAGATAACATGCTAAAATACACGGATTACGATATTGTCTTCAGCGAAGTTCCCGGTGAGGTGACATTGGCTCTTAACATGTCGCTCTGCCCCAATCGCTGCGAAGGATGCCATAGCCCTCAGCTGCGCTTGGACATCGGTGAGGAACTGACGCTGGAGGCGGTGTCGACGTTGATAAACCGCTTCTCGCCGGGCATCACGTGCGTGTCGTTCATGGGAGGAGATAACGATCCGCAAGCTTTGGCTGCCCTCGTGTCGAAAGTGCGCCAGCTATACCCCACGCTCAAGTTTGCATGGTACTCGGGGTGCGCAGCGCTGCCTTCAGGGATGAAGCCGCAGACGTGGAATTACATCAAGCTTGGGCCCTACATCCCTTCGTGCGGGAGCCTTCGCAAGCCTACCACAAACCAGCATCTCTACCGTATTGACGGGGATGGGAAGATGAACGATATCACCTCCGTTTTCTGGAAAAAGTAGCCCTTGCGCGCGAGAAGGAAAAAAGTTTTTTCGAGAAGGAAAAAAAATTTATTCCTTCTTCATAATTCCGTAAGCTCAAAGAAAAAAACGGCAACAGAAAAGTGCGTGCCTTTTTAGATAAGAAAACGCAGCGAGAATTACTGAAAGACGTCGAGAAACATTTGCCGGTATGCCTCCACTTTTTTGCTGAAAGCCAGCGGATAAGCTCTCGATGAGGAGGGAAGCCTGTAGAGCGTGATGCTCTCTCCTACCCCGTTCGTGAGGTTTGGGATGACGATGTGGGTGTTTGGCTTCGGCACCCTGTCGATAGAGAAATAGCTGCAGAGGGTGCTGCACGCCTTTTCGCCCGTAGTGACAATAGCTTGGCAGAGAGGGATTTGAGCGAGGAGCGTGCGAATGTCGGTAGGTTTCACAATCTCGAGGAAGGCATCCGAAGCGTTGTCTTTGTGGCGAATGACGCTTTCCGCAGTATCATAAAAGGCGATGCCCTTCTCGGTAAGGAAGCGCACGATTTCCTCCTTGCGAAACGTATGGTGCTCAATGTCAACGAAATGATTCTTGTCCCCGAACCAGATTTCCCCTTCGATCCTCCAGTGATCGTTGATAAAGTTCGGGTAATAGAAATCCATACACCAGCGTTTCCTTTGGGGAGGAAAGCTTCCGAGGAAAAGAACTTTGGCGTTTTCGGGAAGGAATGGAGCGAGAGGATGATGTTCTACGGATGGCATATTGAGTAGCGCGAAAGGAGATTATGTTTCTATTTTCATAGCAGAGCGGATGGTGGAATAGTTTTTGTAGAATCGTCGGAGAAGCAAGACAATCAGCGCAATAACGATATATAGAATCAGCACTGAAGTCCAACTGATTTTCCCAACGTGAAGTTGACTGTGAGGAAGAGAAGCAATGCTGCCTATCACGTAATTCATCTTTCCCACAAGCCAACTGAGCGCTGGCGTTGCCCAAGCAACAAGAGGTGTCCACGAAACCATCCACCAAAGGACAATACACATCATGACAGCATACGTGAGGGGCAGCACGATAAGGTTTGTCAATAGGAAATAGACGGGAAAGACGCCGAAAGCATGAAGTGTAAGCGGAAGGGTGCCAAGCTGCGCCGCAACGGAGAGAATGAGGATGTTTACGAAATAGTTTCCCGATCGGCTGGCAGGAATGAGAAGGATGCCGAGCATCGCAGCGAAAGAGAGTTGGAAGCTTAAGTCGAACAGCTGGAAAGGCTGCCAAAGAAGCATAATCATTGCTGTGAGCAGTAGGGTATCAATGGGCTTGTTGTTGTTTCCAAGCATTTTCACAAGGGAATAAATCGTGCACATCATGACAGCTCTTGTTATCGAGGGCGACATTCCCGAAAGCAGCGCAAAGAGCCACAGCGACAGGAGGATGACAACCTCTTTCACGAAACGCCAACGTCTTTCTCCGCGCTTCCTTCCCAAGAGCCCGCTCAGAAGCATGTAAATGATGCCGACATGCAAGCCCGACAGCGCTAAAACGTGACTTGCGCCAGCTGTGGAGAAGACATCGCGCTGCGCATCAGAAAGCAGGCTCTTGTCTCCCACACTAAGCGCGGTAACGATGCCGAGTTCCTCTTCCTGAAATCCGAATTGCGCATAGCGTCGTTTCATTTGGCTTCGCAGAGAGGAGACTCTTGTGAGAAAAGCCTTCTCTCCTCGTCTGTCGGCTATCTTTTCAATATCTCGTTCTTTGACATAAGGAATGGTTCCTGCCACTTTGTGATGATAGAGGAAGCGCGCGTAGTCGAAATCCAAGCCTTCGAAGTTCTCTGGAGCCTTAACTCGGGCTTTTATCCTGAGCGTCTCCCCCACTTCGTAGTGTGCCGTTTTGGGAAGATAAGCATAAACGGTTTTGCCGTTCAGGAGTAAGACATAGCGGTTTGTCTTCTTCCTTTCCGTAGGGCCTTCGGTGATTTTTCCCTCATACACCCTCTCTTCCGTAGGCCATTCAGACATTACTTTATCGTGCATCTGCTGATATCGAAAGCCCCCCAGCAAAGCAAACGAAAGCAACACACCGATTGTGAAAAACATCCTCAGAGCGTTTTTTCCATTCTTGGGGATAAGGAAAAACAACCCAGCCAGCAGCACTATGCACGCAGCAATAGCTATAGCGTAAGCTTGCTGCGAGAGGCTTATCGCGCGATACTCCAAAGCATCGACAACTCCGATACCCAAGACGAAGGCGACAACTATTTTCAGCAGAGTGTTTTTCAATCTTCTCGCGCAAGAAGGGTTAATTCGTCTATGCGGATATTTCCAAAACTTAGTGCGCTTCGAGCCAGTTGGTGCCCCATCCGTAGTCGGCAATCAGAGGAACCTTCATCAAAAAAGCGTTTTGCATACACTCGATGACGATTTGCTGCACAATCTCCTTCTCTTCGGGAAAGACGCTGAAGTTTAGTTCGTCGTGTACTTGCAGAATCATCTTCGAGCGGATGTGGTTTTTCTTGAATTGCTCGTAAATGTTGTTCATCGCCACTTTTATGATGTCGGCAGCCGAGCCTTGAATAGGAGCGTTGATAGCATTCCTTTCCGCATATCCGCGCACCACAGCGTTGTGGCTGTTTATGTCAGGCAAGTAGCGTTTCCGATGGAAAATCGTCTCGATATACCCGTTGGAGCGTGCCCGTTCGATGCTTTCGTCAATGTATTTCTGCACGTCGGGATACGTGAGGAAGTAGTTCTGTATCAGCTCCTTTGCCTCGGTGCGCGAGACACCCATCCTTTCAGCAAGGCCGAAAGCGGATATGCCGTAGATGATGCCGAAGTTTGCCGTTTTGGCTTTCGAGCGCTCCTGTTTCGTAACTTCCGCAATCGGTTTCTTGAATACTTTCGCAGCTGTGGCAGCGTGTATGTCTTCGCCCCCGAGGAATGCTTCGATAAGGTTCTTGTCTCCGCTCAGATGCGCCATAATGCGTAGCTCGATTTGGCTGTAGTCGGCAGAGAAAAATTCGCATCCGTTATCGGGTATGAAGGCTTTGCGGATGAGTTTCCCGTCGTCGTCGCGGATGGGTATGTTCTGCAGGTTGGGATTGCTGCTGCTGAGACGCCCTGTTGCCGTCACCGTCTGGTTGAAAGAAGTGTGTATTCGCCCCGTTTTGGGATTGATGAGCGTGGGCAAAGGCTCCACATAAGTTCCCGTGAGTTTCTTCAGCCCTCGGTGGGCAAGAATTTTCTCCACTATGGGATGCTTGCTGCGCAGCGATTCCAAAACCTCCTCCGACGTGACGTACTGTCCCGTTTTCGTTTTCTTCGGCTTGTCAACAATTTTCATCCTGTCGAAGAGAATCTGCCCCACTTGTCTGGGCGAAGCGATGTTGAACTCGATGCCTGCCAGCTGATAGATGTCCTTTTCTATCTGCAGCATTCGCTCGGTGAAAAATCGTTCCGTCTCCTTCAGCGAGTCGGTATCGACCCTCACGCCGTTTCGCTCCATTGTTGCCAGCACTCGCACGAGCGGCATTTCGATGTTGTAGAAGAGATTTTCCACATCTGCCGACTTGAGTTCTTTCTCCAGCACGTTCTTCAGTCGCAGGGTGACGTCGGCATCCTCGCATGCATATTCATACACCTCGTTGGGAGACAAGTCGCGCATGTTGCGCTGATTCTTCCCCTCCCCTATCAGCTCCTCTATATGGATGGTTCGGTAGTGAAGGTAGATTTCTGCCAGGTAGTCCATCCCGTGATGAAGCTCGGGCTGCAGCACATAGTGCGCAATCATGGTGTCGAACAAAGGCCCTTCCATCTCTACTCCGTAGTTGAGCATCACGGTGTAGTCGTACTTGATGTTTTGCCCGATGATTATCGTCTTCGGATTTTCGAGCAAGGGCTTCACTTTTTCGACAATCCGCCTCGCTTCCGTCTCGTTTTCGGGCACGGGGATGTAAAACGCCTCTCCCTCCTTGCGGCAGAAGCTCATTCCTACCAAACGGGCGTTGATAGCGTTGACATTGTCTGTTTCGGTGTCAAATGCGAAAGTTTTTTCGGCAGAAAAAATTGCCAAAAAATGCTCCATTTTCTCTTGACTATCAACCAGTTGGTAATCGTGAGGAGTGGATTTTAAGTCGCTGAGAATCGAAAAATTTGCAGCACCCGTCCCCTCGCCCGTGTTTTTTTCATTCTCAGAGGGCGAAAACAGCGTCCTTTCCCCCGTTTCGGCAAAAAGGTCGAGTTGCGATGTACGGTTTTGCGCGGAAGTCGATTTTCCGTCTGTCTGCTCTTTCCTCTCGTTTGCGCTTTCAAACAAGTCGGGAGAAGAAGGGAAAATATTTTTTGGAGAAGGAATAATTTTTTTTGGAGAAGGAATCTCGCGCGCTGAAGAAGGGAAAATTTTCGTTTCTCCTTCGAGCTTTCCGAGCAGCGAGCGAAACTCGAGCCCGGTGTAGATTTCCTTCAGTCGAGCTACATCGGGCTCCTTGCGCCGGAGCTCCTCGAGGTTCAGTTCGATGGGGACGTCTCTCACGATTGTTGCCAACATTTTGCTGAGCTTTATCTTCTCGATGTTGTTGCTGACTTTCTCTTTTAGCGCGCCTTTCAGCTCTTCTCTGCGCTCTATCAGCTGCTCGATGCTGCCAAACTCCTGCAGCAGTTTCTGGGCAGTCTTCTCCCCCACTCCCGGGCATCCGGGAATGTTGTCCGACGAGTCGCCCATCAGCCCAAGCAAGTCGATCATCTGCTGAGGACTCGTGAGTTGGTACTTTTCGCATACGCTTTCGGGCGTGAGTATCTCGCTCGGCTTGTCTCCTATCTTCGGGCGGAAGATGTTGACATTCTTCGTTACGAGTTGAGCATAGTCCTTGTCGGGAGTCATCATATAGCAAAAAACGCCCTTTTCATCGGCTTTTTTCGAGAGTGTGCCTATCACGTCGTCTGCCTCGTAGCGCGGCACTTCGAGTATGGGAATGCGATAGGCAGCGATAATGTCTTTTATGATTGGTACTGCCTGACGGATGTCTTCGGGCGTCTCTTCGCGCTGAGCCTTGTAGGGCGGAAACACCTCGTGCCTGAAGGTTCCCCCCTTCGGATCGAAGGCTACGCCGATGTAGTCGGGATTTTCCTTGTTCAGCACGTCTTCCAGCGTGTTGACAAATCCGAAAATAGCCGATGTGTTCATTCCTTTGGAGTTATACCTCGGAGAACGAATCATCGCATAGTAGGCTCGATAGATGAGCGCATAGGCATCAAGAAGAAAAAGTTTTTCCATTTCATGAAAATTTGGGGTAAAAGTAAGAAAAAAAATGCAGATTTCCTAATTTTTACTAATTTTGCAGAAGTTATGAGTCAGCTTGATGTTATACTAAAACCGATTAAGAGCGAATTTGAGCATTTCCAGCAGATGTTCAGTCACTTCGTCGATACCGACAACCCTCTGCTTTTGGATGTGCTGAGGCATGTTGTTCAGCGCAAAGGCAAGCAGATGCGCCCTATCCTTACGCTTTTGTTTGCGCGCCTTTACGGTAGCGTTTCCGATGCTACATACAACTCAGCGCTATCTCTGGAGCTGCTCCATACTGCCAGTTTAATTCACGACGATGTGGTTGACGAAAGCACCGAGCGAAGGGGATTGCCTTCTGTTCCGGCTTTATTCGGAAGCAAGGTGTCTGTGCTCTCGGGCGATTTTCTTTTAGCAACAAGCCTGTCGTACATGTCTCTCATCGAGAATATCGAAATGGCTCGCGTGGTGTCGCGATTAGCTCAGGAGCTTGCCGACGGAGAGCTTCTGCAGCAGCACTTTAGCTTTTCGGACTCGGTGACGGAGGAAATCTATTTTTCCATTATCAAAAAGAAGACAGCTTCTCTCTTTTCCGCTTGCGCTCGCTTGGGAGCGATGTCGGCAGAAGCCTCAAACGAGGAGATTGAGAAATCGGCGCGTTTCGGAGAGTTGGTGGGACTTTGTTTTCAGATAAGGGACGACATTTTTGACTATTTCGACTCATCGGAAATAGGAAAGCCTACGGGAAATGATATTCGCGAGGGTAAGCAGACGCTTCCTCTTCTTTATGCGTTGAAGCAACACGAAAATGCCGAGATTATGCAGCTTGTGCATCAGCTCGGAGAAGCCGAAATTACCGATGAAAAGGCGAAAAAACTCACTTCTTTCGCTATTGAAAACGGAGGAATAGAGTATGCCGAGAAGGTAATGGACGAGCTCCGTCAACAGGCACTTGACATTCTTCCGAAGGAAGGTGATGCGGAAGTTTTGGAATCATTGCGTGCCTATTTGACAGCAGTTGTTACCCGAACGAAATAGTTCTCCTCTTTTATTATATAGTAAAGCGAGCCTTCATGAGGCTCGCTTTTGCTTTACACCTATTAGAATATGGGTAAGGAATATCCCGATATGCTTTCTTCAAAAAATTTTTTTCTTTCTACATATCGCCGTATTCCTTCTTCATAATTCTTTCTTTGTTCTATTAGAAGAATTTGGTGTTCTCTCCCACTATTTCCGACAAAACAATGTTTGCCAGTCGGCTTGTTCCTAAGCGGAAAAGTTTGTTGTTAAGCCATTCTGTGCCAAGCACTTCCTTCACTATTGTATAGTATATGACAGCATCCTTTACGCAGTTTATTCCGCCTGCTGCCTTAAAGCCCACCTTGATACCTGTCTCTTTGAAATACTCTTTAATGGCTTTGCACATCACAAAGGCAGCTTCGGGGGTAGCTGCCGGCTCAAGCTTGCCCGTTGATGTTTTGATGAAATCGGCTCCAGAATACATTGCCAGCAGGGATGCCTTCTTAATGTTAGCGCAACTCCCAAGGGCTCCCGTTTCCAATATCACCTTCATCGTGTGGCTGCCGCAAGTTTCTTTAAGCTCTGTGATTTCGTCGCACATTCCTTCGTAATCTCCGCTAAGGAATTTGCCCACGTTTATCGTGATGTCAATCTCTGTGGCTCCGTCTTTCAGCGCGAGGGCTGTTTCGGCTACTTTTATCTCAGGGAATGTCTGCGCGGAAGGAAATCCTGCCGATACGCATGCAATGCCAACTTCTTCAACTTCAAGCGATTGGCTGACAATATTTGCGAAGTTTGGAAAGACGCAAATGGCTGCTACTGGGGGAAGATCGGGGTACTTGTCTTCAAAGTCATTTACTTTCTCGGTGAATTTCAACACGCTTTCTTCGCTGTCTGTTGTCTTCAACGTCGTTAAGTCTATGCAGTTGAAAAGCAGCTTCTTCACCTCTTCGGTGTCGTTTTCGGCAAGCTTTTCATCTATCAATTTCTGAACTTCAGCCTTTACGCTTTCGTCGCTGATATTCGTTTCGTATTTATCAAGCATTTCGTCATACTTGCTTTTATCGCGGAATTCTACCGCAGATTCCTTCTTTAGGATGTTTTCGTTTTCTGCCATATCATTTTAATTTTGAATTGTTTATATGTCTTTCTTTGTCGCGTTTCGTTTTCTTTTCAATGCTTTTCTCAAGAGCCTCAGTCAGGTTCACTCCGGTTTGGTTTGCAAGACAAATAAGAACCCACAGCACATCTGCCATCTCTTCGCTAAGGTCCTGGTTTTCTCCCTCTTTGAACGATTGGTCCCCATATTTTCTTGCGATTACGCGTGCAAGTTCTCCTACTTCTTCTGTCAGACAAGCCATATTTGTCAACTCGCTGAAGTAGCGTACTCCATACGTCTGAATCCATTCGTCAACCCTTTTCTGTGCTTCGTCTAGCGTCATAATCCTTTTACTATTTTGAATATGAAAGCAATAAAAAATAGCACAACTATTATTCCGAGAAAAGTTAAGTTGTCGGTTTTGTATTCCTGGAAGTGAAATAGTTTGTAAATGTACTTCACTAATATGAGTAGAGCGCCGGCAAATTTTATATGCTCTACTGCCTCTAGTGGGATAAAATGGCTTATGATCATTCCAACAACGAAAATAGCCATTCCGATGATGGCGATAGTTTCGACAATTTTTTTCGTATTCATGATAGCTCCTTATTCTTTGTTTTTGGTATCTATACAGATTGTCACAGGCCCGTCGTTAATGAGTTCTACTGTCATATCTGCACCAAAAACTCCTGTTGAAACGGGTTTCTGAAGCAGAGATGTCAGTTCTGCACAGAAGTTCTCATATAGCGGGATGGATATTTCTGGTTTGGCAGCGCGTATGTAGGAAGGACGATTGCCTTTCTTTGTCGATGCCATCAGCGTGAACTGGCTGATTACCAGAATGTCTCCTCCGCTTTCAAGGATGTTTCGATTCATGACGTCATTCTCATCAGGGAAAATCCGCAGATTTATGATTTTCTTGCTAAGCCATTGGATGTCTTCGTCATTATCCTGTTCCTCAATGCCCACGAGAATCATCATTCCCTTGTTGATAGCGCTTTTAATGCTCCCTTCGATGCTTACGGAAGCTTTCTTAACTCTTTGTATGACAACTCTCATGATCCTAACTTTCCTTTTTGCAAAGATAAGATGTTTTCTCCTTATTTTAGATTTTCCACTATTAATTTTGCCTTTTTCTCCCCTATTACTTTTGAAATATCCTGAAAACCAGCCTCCTTAATCCTCTTCACACTCTTGAATTTCTTAAGAAGCGCTTCTTTGGTTTTGGGTCCTATTCCTGGGATTTTATCCAACGCCGATGCTGTTTGATGTTTGCTACGCTTATCTCGGTGGAATGTGATAGCAAATCGGTGAACCTCATCCTGTATTTTGACAAGCAGGCGGAAAAGAGAAGAATCTTGCTTCAATCCAATCTTCATCGCAGGAAATCCGTATAGCAACTCGTTGGTTCTGTGCTTGTTGTCTTTGGCAAGTCCTGCGATAGGGATTTTTAGTTTCAGTTCATCTTCAATAACTTCTCGCACAACTTCCATTTGCCCCTTTCCTCCATCGGTTATAATAAGATCTGGAAGTTCTTGATTTTCTTCCACTAAGCGAGTGTATCTCCTTCTCACTACCTCCTTCATCGAGGCATAGTCGTCAGGCCCTACTACTGTTTTTATGTTATACTTGCGGTATTCGTTCTTTGCGGGTTTCCCGTTCCTGAAAACGATGCAAGCTGCCACAGCGTCGCTTCCCGAGATGTTGGAGTTATCAAAACACTCGATGTGTAAAGGAATTCGCTCCAACTTCAAGTGCTGCTGGATTTCCTTCAGTATGCGCGTCTGTTTTTGTTCTGGATTGAGTTTTTCTGCTTGCTTCAGTTTATCCAGCTTATACTGCTTCACGTTCATTGCTGCCAATTCCAGCAGTTTTTTCTTATCTCCCTGCTTTGGAATCGTAAACGTCACATTATCAAGCTCTATGTCTAAATCCAAAGGAACAATTATCTCTTTCGACTCGCTTTTGTATCTGCTGCGCATCTCCCCTATTCCCAAGCTAAGCAAATCGCTTAAATCCTCGTTTATCCTCTTTTTGTATTCAAATGTAAACGCTTGATTGATAACCCCATTCGTTACGTGTAGATAGCTAATATAAGCGCTTCCTTCATCAGCATCTATGTTGAAAACGTCTACATTATGTATGGTATCGCTGACAACCTGGCTCTTTTGCCTTAGCGCCTGAAGGGCAATATATCTTTTTTTGATCAGCTCTGCTTCCTCAAACTGCAAATTCTCTGCGCAGCGCTTCATTTCTTTCAACAAACTATCCGTAAGCCCGCGTGAATTTCCGCGTAATATTTCGCGTATTTCTTTTATTTGAGCGAGGTAGTCCTCTTTAGTCTGTTTCCCCACGCAAGGAGCCGAACAGCGGTTGATGTGATATTCCAGACACGTTTTGAATTTACCTTCCTCCACTCCCTTGCTTGTCAATCGCAGGTTACACGTGCGAATGCGGTAGTTTTCCCTTATGAATCGAAGTGTTTCGTGCATCATTCCCACATGACTGTAAGGCCCGAAATATTGCCCTGCTTTGGGAATGATGTTGCGCGTTTTGAATACTTTCGGAAATTCCTCATTGCTGATGCAAATCGACGGATATGTCTTATCGTCTTTCAAAAGTACATTGTAGCGTGGTTTGTACTTTTTTATTAAGTTGTTTTCAAGCAACAGCGCATCAGCATCCGTTTCCACAACCACATAGCGAATGTCGGCTATTTGTGAAACCAGAATTCGGGTTTTTCCTGTCTGTTCTTTATTAAAATAGGAACTGACTCTGCGTTTTAGGTTTTTTGCCTTTCCAACGTAAATGATGGTGCCTTCTTTGTTGAGGTATTGATAGCATCCCGGTCCCTCAGGCAGATTTGTGACAATCCCTCTGAGGTATTCGTTTTTCTTCAGTATGCTTTCAAAGGCTCCCATACCATCTGAGTCAGCTTCTTAGTCGCCCTCCAATTCGAGCAACGAGGTTATTTCTGTCTGCGGATTGAAGATGCTTCTTCCCTTCAACGCCGGCAGCTCTATGATGAAATTGATATAAGTCTCCTTCGGATGGAATTTCTGCACCAGGTTGTAAACGGCAAGCATCGTTCCTCCGGTAGCAAGCAGGTCGTCGTGCAACAGCACAACGTCGTTTTCGTCGATAGCGTCTTTATGTATCTCGATTGTGTCTGTGCCATATTCCTTTGAATAGCTTTCGCTGATGGTTTCAGCGGGTAACTTTCCTGGCTTGCGTGCCATAATAAATCCAGCTTTCAATTTCATAGCAAGCGCAGATCCTAACACGAATCCTCTTGATTCTACGCCGACAACTTTCGTGATGCCTTTATCCTTGTATATTTCGTACGTTGCCTCAAGGATTTCGTGGTTACATTCGTAGTTCTTAAAGAGCGTTGTTACGTCGTAAAACCGGATGCCAGGTTTCGGGAAATCGGGGACAGTTCTAAGGTTTTTGAGAAGGAATTCTTTATTCATATTTTTTTCGTTATAAAAATGTTTCACGTGGAACAATTTTGTTTTTCTTCTTTTTTATCTTTTCATGAGCACAAGCAAGACGTTGATGTCGGAGGGCGACACGCCGGGTATTCGTTGCGCTTGTGCGAGGGTTTCAGGATCGATTTTCTGCAGTTTCTGTCGTGCTTCGGTTGAGAGGGATTGGATGGAGCTGTAGTCGAAATGTCCTCTGATATGGATGTTTTCGAGTCGCTTCATCTTCTCCGCCATAATGCGCTCGCGCTTGATGTAGCCGCTATATTTGATTTGAATCTCGGCAGCTTCTGTCACCTCTTCTTTTCGCACATCAATGCATTGCAGCAGCTCGTTGAGCGCTTTGATGTGAGGAGCAAGCCCTTCGAGAGAGAGCTGCGGGCGTTCGAGAAGCTCCATCAGCTTGGTACCGTGTTGGAGTGGGGTAGTGCCCATGTTCTCGAGTACGCCGTTTATCTTGTCTGCCTTGATGGAATAACCCTTGCAGAATTCGAGGATGCGCTCGATATCCTCCGTTTTCTTGCGGAAGATGTCGTAACGGTTCCGTTTAGCTAAGCCGATGTTGTATGCCTTCTCGGTAAGTCTGGCATCTGCGTCGTCTTGTCGGAGCAGGATGCGGTATTCGGCACGTGACGTAAACATACGGTAAGGCTCGTCGACGCCTTTGGTTACGAGGTCGTCAATCAGTACGCCGATATATGCCTCGTCTCTTCCGAGCGTGAAAGGTTCTCCTCCCTCACAGTTGATATGAGCGTTGATTCCGGCAATGATTCCTTGCCCCGCAGCCTCTTCGTAGCCTGTGGTACCGTTTACTTGTCCTGCCAGGAAGAGATTTCGGATGACCTTCGACTCAAGCGAATGATGCAGCTGAGTAGGATCGAAGAAATCGTACTCTATGGCATATCCCGGGCGATAGACGCGAAGGTTGCGGAAGGCAGGAATCTCCTTCAGTGCCTGCAGCTGAATATCTATGGGCAGCGACGAGGAGAAGCCGTTCAAGTAAAGTTCGTTGCTCGTTTCCCCCTCAGGCTCGAGGAACAGCTGATGCTGCTCTTTGTCGGGGAAGGTGACGATTTTCGTCTCGATGCTTGGGCAGTAGCGCGGGCCTATGCTCTGAATCTGCCCGTTGTAGAGAGGAGAGTAGGGGAGTGCTTGGCGAAGAATCTCGTGGCAAGCATCGTTTGTGAAGCAGGTCCAGCAGCACAGCTGTTTGAGTTTGCGAGGAGTGCTGATATAGGAGAAACGGTGGAAGTCGTTTTCTCCCTCCTGTATGTCCATCTGACTGAAGTCGACGCTTCGCTTGTCGATACGTACGGGAGTGCCCGTTTTCATTCTCGCCTGTTGAATTCCGTGCTTGGTGATAGACTCAGTGAGCTGATATACAGCAGGTTCGGCCACTCTTCCTCCTGGAATCTGTACAGCTCCGAAATGTAGCAGCCCGTTGAGAAAAGTGCCAGCTGTGAGCACCACACACTGCGCGTGAAAAGTCACACCTAGCTGGGTGCGAACGCCTGTCGCCCTGCCGTCCTCCACAAGCAGTTCGGTAGCGACATCTTGCCAGATGGATAGGTTGTCGATGCTGTCGAGTACTTCGCGCCAAGCCCAGATGTACTTCCCTCTGTCGCACTGTGCGCGAGGGCTCCACATGGCGGGACCCTTTGATCGATTGAGCATGCGGAACTGGAGCGCCGTCTTGTCGGCAATGAGACCCATGTATCCGCCCAAGGCATCTACCTCTCTGACAATCTGCCCTTTAGCTATTCCTCCAACAGCGGGGTTACAGCTCATTTGCCCGATTTTGTTCATGTCCATCGTGAGGAGGCATGTCTTCGAGCCCATGTTTGCGGCAGCGGCAGCAGCTTCGCATCCTGCGTGCCCCGCACCGATAACAACTACATCGTACTTGAAATTCATCGTTTCTGTTATGCACCGCAAAGATAATACAAGCGGAGCGAAATGCCAAATTTGGGAGTGAAAATAAAATGCTGAAAAGTGTAATCCGCAGAGAGATACGAGAGCACATTTCCCGTTGGTGCCAGAGATGAGCGGGTTTGGCTTCGAAGTCTCCTTTCTAAAGAGAAGGATGTTTCTGGGTTTTCGAAAAACGCAGGAAAAGGATCGTTTCTGCTAGCGGAATTATTTGTTCTCGAAAAAAATTTTTTCTTTGCCCAAAAAAATTTTTCCCTTCTTCATAAATATTTTTCGAGAACAAAAAAAATCCCTTGAGTTTTGCTCTTTTTCTTTTGTGACTCAGCTGAACTCCAGAAAACTTTGCTTTGCCTTTGAGGCTCGGTCGGTCCTTCATATCGCGTGCTTCCTACTTCGTAATTCATTGTCGGTTCCCGAAAAAGAAGGAGAGTTTTTGCTGTTTTCGGGCCTAAGTTTTTAAGATTTCAAAAAGTCGTTGTATATTTGCAAATTGTTGAAATTTTTTTGAATCAGACAAACGATGCAGACATCTATTATCAGGCTCTTCCTGCTGCCTCGCGCACAGAAAATCAGCGACTACGACACCAAGTCGGAAGCCCTTCAGCAGAAGGTTCTTCGCAGGCTTGTGGCGTCGAGCGAGCGCACGGAGTGGGGGGGAAAATACGGATACTATTCCATTCACAGCTACGAAGATTTTGCAAGCCGAGTACCCCTGTCAGACTATGATGACTTGAAAGACTATATTGAGCGCATGCGTCACGGAGAGAAAGACGTGCTTTGGCCCGGACAAGTGAAATGGTTTGCCAAATCATCGGGCACTACAAACGATAAAAGCAAATTTATCCCCGTTTCAAACGAAGGGCTTCGCGACACACACTATCAGGGCGGAACAGACTGTGTAGCAATCTATTTGCAACGCTATTCCGACAGTTGTCTCTTCGATTCGGGAGGCAAGGGACTTATCCTCGGCGGAAGCCACGCACCCAACTATAATCTGCCCCAAAGCCTAGTGGGAGACTTGAGCGCTATACTTATCGAAAACATCAATCCGGCAGTAAATCTCTTGCGCGTTCCCGACAAGGAAACGGCGCTTATCAGCGACTTCGAGGAGAAGATGGACAAAATAGCCCGAGCCGTCAAGGACGTGAATGTCACCAACTTAAGTGGAGTTCCCTCGTGGATGATGGCTGTACTGAAACATACCCTCAGCATCACAGGCAAGAACAACCTTTGTGAGTTGTGGCCCAACCTTGAAGTCTTCTTCCACGGAGGAGTAGCCTTCACGCCCTATGTTGAGCAATACAAGCAGCTCATCCCCAACGAAAAGATGAGGTACGAAGAGACGTACAACGCCAGCGAAGGTTTCTTCGGCATACAGGATGACCCCACAGATGCGGCTATGAAGCTGATGATAGACTACGGGGTGTTCTACGAGTTTATCCCCATGAGCGAGTTTGGCAAGGAAAATCCCACTGTGGTTCCCCTGTGGGGCGTCGAAACGGGCAAAAACTACGCGATGGTCATCAGCACGTCGTGCGGACTTTGGCGATACATCTTGGGAGATACGGTTCGCTTCACGCAGAAAAATCCATACAAGTTTGTCATCACGGGGCGTACCAAGCACTTTATCAATGCCTTCGGCGAGGAACTGATTGTCGACAATGCCGAAAAGGGACTCAAAAAGGCGTGTGCCGAAACGGGAGCCCGCGTGCACGAATACACCGCAGCGCCTGTCTTTATGGATGGTAACGCCAAGTGCCGCCATCAGTGGATTGTGGAATTCGACACCCTTCCTTCCGACATCCATGCTTTTGCCGAATCGCTCGATAAGGCTCTGCGCGAAATCAACTCCGACTACGAGGCAAAACGCTATAAAGACATCACCCTACAGTCGTTAGAAGTGATTGTAGCGCGAAAAGGCTTGTTCCACGACTGGCTGAAAGAGAAGGGCAAACTGGGAGGGCAACACAAGGTGCCGCGCTTGTGCAACACGCGGCAGTATGCCGATGAACTGCTGGCAATGAACTTCTAAAACCACTCGTCAGTATGCTTGTAAAGGTAAACGGAGCTGCCGTCATAGGCGTAGATGCCACGATGATTACCATCGAGGTAAACGTTACGCGCGGGGTGCAGTTCTTCCTCGTGGGCTTGCCCGACAATGCTGTCAAGGAGAGCCGCGAGCGCATCCTCTCGGCTGTGGAGCACAACGGATTGCGCTTCCCCCGTGGGCAGGTTGTTATCAATATGGCTCCTGCCGATATAAAAAAGGAGGGCTCCGCTTACGATTTACCTTTGGCGATAGGCATCTTGGCAGGCGACGGAAAAGTGGCTTCAGAGCGCCTTGAGCGCTATGTCATCATGGGAGAGCTGAGCCTCGACGGCAGCCTGCAACCCATCAAGGGTGCTCTGCCCATAGCCATCAAGGCAAGGGAGCTGGGGTTCGACGGCTTCATCCTCCCCACGCAGAATGCCCGCGAGGCTGCAGTTGTTGACAGGCTGAAAGTGTATGGAGTAGATCATCTGATGCAGGTTGTCAATTTCTTCAACGGAGAGGAGGAACTCACTCCGACAATTGTCGACACACGCGCGGAGTTTTTTGCCCATCACGACAGTTTTGACTTCGACTTTGCCGACGTTAAGGGACAGGAGAGCGTGAAAAGGGCTTTCGAAGTAGCGGCAAGCGGTTCACACAACATCATTCTCATCGGCCCTCCCGGCTCGGGTAAGTCGATGATGGCCAAGCGCTTGCCTTCTATCCTGCCTCCCCTCTCGTTGGCAGAGAGCCTCGAGACGACAAAAATCCATTCAGTGGCAGGCAAGCTGGGAGCCGACTCTTCGCTGATATCTACACGCCCGTTCCGTTCGCCCCATCACACCATTTCCTCCGTTGCCCTCGTGGGAGGAGGAGCCACACCCCAGCCGGGCGAGATAAGCCTGGCGCACAATGGAGTGCTCTTTTGTGATGAGCTGCCTGAGTTCCCGCGAAACATCCTTGAGCTGCTTCGGCAGCCTCTTGAGGACAGGCACATCACCGTTTCGCGCGCCAAGTACACGATAGACTATCCGGCAAACTTCATGATGGTAGCCTCCATGAATCCTTGTCCTTGTGGTTACTACAATCATCCAACGCACCCTTGCGTTTGCACTCCCGCGCAGGTTCAGCGCTATCTCGGCAAGATAAGCGGGCCTTTGATGGATAGATTTGATATTCAGTGCGAAATAACGCCTGTTCCCTTCGAGAAATTAGCAGAGATGAAGCCGGGAGAGCCGAGTGCCGTCATTCGTGAGCGAGTTGTTCGTGCGCGGCAGATGCAGGAAGAGCGGTTCTCTTCTCTTACTGACACAGCGCCTAACGGGAGCCGCATTCATTGCAATGCGCAGATGACGGAACGCATGATTCACAAGTTTACCGAGCCCGATGCCGAAGGGAAAGAGCTGCTACGCTCTGCTATGGAGCGACTGTCCCTCTCGGCGCGTGCCTACAGCCGCATCCTGAAGGTTGCACGCACTATTGCCGACATCGAAGGCTCCGAGAAAGTCCTGTCGCACCACATTGCCGAAGCTATAGGCTATCGCAATCTCGACAGAGACGACTGGGCAGAGAGATGAGCCTCAGATAGTTAGGGAATGTATCGAGTATAGCTCTTGATGCATTTCAATTAGGAAAAAGAGGATTGCTATAAAGAAAGAGGAAAAGGAAAGAAGATGGGGGTAGATGTGCGTTGAGAGTCATTAGTGGATTGAGTACCTCATGCACGAGTTGAAGCAAAAGAGATATCGCACAAGGGAAGTGCAGAAAAGCGGAATATGCTCAAAGGAAAAAAAATTTTCCCTTCTTCATACGGCGATATGTAGAAAGAAAAAAAATTTTTGTAGAAAGAAAAAAATGAAGCGGAAATTGCAATGGGTTTTGTCGTCACTTTTCCTGATGCTAATCGTTGGAAATCTGACCGTTTTGGCAAACGAATACGTGGTGGTTGCCTATGTGACGTCGCATTCGAAGACGAATCCCGATCCTACGGTGATGACGCACATCAACTATGCCTTCGGGCACGTCAACAAGTCCTTCAACGGGGTAAACGTCGAAAACGAGCCGAGACTCAGACAACTGGTTGACTTGAAGAAGCAAAACCCGCGTCTCAAGGTGCTGCTTTCCGTTGGCGGATGGGGCAGCGGAAGGTTTAGCGAAATGGCAGCAACGGATTCCACAAGGCTGGCGTTTGCCAAAGATTGCCAAAGAGTTGTGGAGCAATTCAGGCTCGACGGCATCGACATCGACTGGGAGTACCCCACGCAGTCTTCGGCAGGCATCTCATCTTCGCGCGAAGACACGCGGAACTTTACCCTCCTGATGCGTGACCTTCGTAACGCGCTGGGCGAAAGCAAGTTGCTGACGTGCGCTACTGTTGCAAGCGGAGAATACATTGACTTCCCCAGTTGCATCTCATACCTCGATATGGTGAACGTGATGTCGTACGATATGGGAAATCCTCCCTATCACCACACCGCGCTCTATCCTTCGGAGATAACTAAGTGGATGACGACATCCGAAGCCATTGAGGCTCACTTGAAAGCGGGCGTTCCGCACGAGAAACTGGTTATGGGTATGCCGCTTTACGGGCGTGGAGTGAAAGGCTATTATCTGCAAGTCGATAGCCTCGAGGGAGCCACAAAGCTTTGGCACGAGCAGTCGATGGTTCCTTATTTCGTTGACAAGGATGGAAATCTCGAAATGAGCTGCGACAACGAGCGCTCATTAGGAATTAAGTGCCAGTATATCATTGACCATCAGTTGCTTGGAGGCATGTACTGGGAATATGGAGACGAGAGGCAGGAGAAGCTGAGGAACACCATTTGCGATGTCCTCTTGCGCGGTAAACCGACTCCCTATCCTGCCGATTATGCAGGCAACAGAGTGCGGTTCAATGCTTTGTTCATCTGGAATCCTTCAGCAGAATCAGCTCATGTGGAGTTTGACAAACAGGCGTTGCAGTTCTTCCACAAGCTCTCTTATGGCGACGGATTCAGGTATGACACCCGAACCGAATGCCCTTCGAGTCTTGATACGCTGAAGAAATATGATGTTGTTGTTATGCTTAACACTTTGCCCCAGAGCAAACAAGCCCGCAAGGCCTTCGAGGCTTATATGGAGCAGGGTGGGGGATGGATTGGTTTTCACGGTTCTGCCTATAACGACAAGCATACCGACTGGCCTTGGCTGAACCAGTTCCTCGGCTGCGGAACGTTTCTCTGCAACAACTGGCCTCCACAGCCCGCGCTGGTTGATGTTGAAACGAAACATCATCCCGTTACCCGCAATCTGCCTTCCCAGTTTGTTGTGCCTGCAAGCGAATTTTATCAGTTTTCGCCCTCTCCTCGCGCAAATGAGAACGTTGAGGTTCTGGTTTCCATTTCACCCAAAAACTATCCTTTGGGAATAAAGGATATCGTCAATTTTGGAGACTTCCCCATTGTTTGGACAAACAAGCAGTACAGGATGATTTACCTCAATATGGGGCACGGGGATGATGCTTTCATCGATGCTACGCAGAACCTACTTTTTACAAATGCTTTCCGCTGGATAACATTGGGGCAAAAGGAGGAAAAGTAAGAAGCAAATCTCCAGGTTGTCCGTATGAGTAAAGGAAAGGAAAAGCCTCAGACATCATCAAATGCGAGCTGTATTGCGCAAAGCAGCAGCGCAGCCTTCAGCCGACGTGCTTTTATACAGCCTTCTCGCGTCGCCTTTGCTGCAACTGCTTTCTGATCAGCTTGGGCATATCCCGATAGCGGATGCCTACCATCATCGTAAGCGTCTTCTGCATGCAGGCAAAAAGGGCGATGAAGAGGAAGAATCCGCCCACGTAGTCGTACCAGGCAGCCAGATGGTTGACAGCCAGGTAGACGATGAGCGCTATTCCGACGACAGCCTCCAGCTCGGCAGTCACCATACCTGGAGTGTACTTCTTCTTAAGGCCGAAAATCTTGATGCCCATGATGTGAACGAAACCCTCCATGCAGGCAAAAACGGCAATCGACACAGCAAATAGCGGCGTCTTGTCGAAGATGAACGGCAGCAAGGTGAGGGTGATGAGAAGCACTCCCGTAGGGATGCGGCTTGCCTTTTTAGTCTCTGCCGACACATCCTTGTCGATAAGCGACGAAATTAGGTCGACGAAGCCTCCGGGATAAACCCCCTCTTCCCACTCATGAAGGATGAAAAGGAAATTTAGAACCACCACAAACCGTTGAATAGTCGACAAGTTGCCCATGAAGGCCGTGACAACCATAAACATCATAGCTAGAACGGTGTAGATTTCCAGCGCATACCGTTTGATAAACTTTCCCATAACTGTCTTTTGTCTTTTTGGTCAGTCGTAAATGTTCATGACAAAAATAACTCTTTTTTCTCAAATCCACATTTTCCTTTTCTTTTTTTCAAGCCGAAACACACACTTTTTCCCTACTTTCCGCCTTTCACTCTTTCTGCTGAGCTGAAAAATATCCTTTCAAGATGGTTGCAAAGGAACAGATTTTGTTTTTGCAACACGTTGGGAAAGCTTGCTCAACACGTTGGGACACCTTACCCTTCACGTTGGGACACCTTTCCCAACGTGTTGGTGAAACAAAATGGAAGGAGAAAAACCGTGTCTCGCGACTCTTTTTTCGTCCGTCCTTTGGAAGATGGAGCAGAAAAAGAGACCCGCAGAGGAGGTTACGAAGGGAGAAAGCCAGCCAGAGGGAGCACTGCTGACGGACGGCAACGTGTGCGACAACTTGAAGGCTCGCGCAACGTGGCTACAGACAGCTTCCCTTTTGCAAGCGAGAGTGGGCAGACTCTTTGCCTTACTTCATCAGCTTGTTCTTTTCCAGCGTCCAACCTTCGCGCTTTGATAGGGTACAGTCTTTGCCCACGAAGGTTTTAGCAGCTTTCTTGTCGCCCTTGAGCTGCCATTTCAGCCAATCGAGAGCAACAATCGAAAACTCTCCTCCGTGAGGCTGACGGTATGTCCCCCCGTGTCCTACGGGATAGTTTGCAGCGCAGGCAGGCACGTGGGTAATGCGATGAAAATCATCCATTCCGTTGCCGTAGGCGATGTCAGTTTCTCCTCCCAGGATATAGATGACGGGCGTGTGTATTTCATTCAGCTTGCTTTTGTCGGGCATCGGCATGTTAGGCATTGCTGTCGTGGGGTTGGTGAACAATCCGCTGTTGCATATCATCAGCGTTGAGATGCGTGGGTCGGCGCAATTGAAGAGCGTCTGTAGTCCTCCGCACGACATTCCTGCTGCGCAGACATGTTTGGTGTCTATCTTCCCGAAGAATGGGCTGTTTTTGTCAGCGTTTTGTGCGATAGCCCAGTCGATGGACTCAATCTGCTGCTGGGTGGTAGACATCTCTCCACGATAGGGGCTGTCGTCCATTGGAATATAGCCTGTAGCTATCACTAGGAAGCCGTGCGAAGCAATTTCGTTGAGGAATTTGTAGTGCTCCCAAGGAGAATTGGTGCAGGCACCGTTGCCCCACACGAGTACGGGAAGGGGATTTTTCTTGTTGAAAGGAGAGAGGTCTTTCGGGCAGAAGATAGTGTGTGCCTTCAACGTTTCTGCCTCCTTCATGATAGCTTTGTAAGGGCCTTGTCCTCCTTCTTCCACCATTCTGCTGCGACGTCCTGTGGGGAAGGTTTCGGGCTTGAAAAGGAGCTGGGCCATTTCGTAGAGGCTGCGTCGCCAAGTGAGGAATTCGTGTGCTGTTTTCTCCGATACGTATGAAACGGCATTGTAGCCGGCATCTCTCAACTGATGTCCCGATTCCATCACCCTGTCGGGATTCTCCTTGCTTCCGCAGCTGATGAAGAGAAGGTCGGGCGTGGGCTTGTCTTCCCAGTCGGCAGGGCTGTAGGTGCCCCCGCTGAAGAGCCCATAGGCACCGAAGACTTCAGGGCGACGTCCGCTGATGAGCCTTGTCTCGAATCCGCCCATTGACAAGCCAGCCAAAGCCCTGTTGCTTCTGTCGGTGAGGGTGAGGAAATGGCTGTCGACATAGGGAATGAGCTCATCGATGAGAAGAGTCTCGAAGTTTTTCGCATCAAATTCGCGCATGCGTCCAAACTGTACCTCGTTTGTCATTCCGTATGTCATCACGATGATGAACGGCTCTGTCTTTCCTTCGGCAATCAGGTTGTCCATGATGAGCCCTGCGTGCCCTTGATTAGACCACGATGTCTCGTTCTCGGCATATCCGTGCTGCAGGTAAAGAACGGGGAAGCGTTTGTTTTCTTTTCCGTAGGTAGGAGGCGTATAAACGAAAGCGGGGTATTCGCTATCGGTGCTGGGAGAGTGGAAGAAAATATGCTGAACGTTGCCGTGCGGCACGTTTTTCAAGGCATAGATGCCGCTGTCGGGAGCGGGAATCTCCATTCCGCTTTCCCAACGACCTGCGCCGAAAAAGGTTTTCGTGGCAGGGTCTGGGACGGAAACCCCATCGACATAGAGATGATAGTAGTGGAAGCCGGGATCTTCGGGCAAGGCTGTCGTTCCTGTCCAAACGCCGTCTTCGCCCTTTGTGAGCTTTGTGCCGCCCTTGCCGAGCGAAACGGACAGGCTTTGTGCTTCAGGCGCTTTGATGCGGAAACGAACGTATCCCTGAGAGTTGACCATCGGGTATTGCTCGCCCGGACGATTGAGGGGATTGGGGGTAAAATCCTCCGTGATTTGTGCAAAGCTGCTGATGCAGAAGAGGCAGCATGCAGCGAGAGAGAGAAGTTTTTTCATATTCCTTGTTTTTTGAGAGTGAAAAAAAGCCTGTCAAGTAGTAGATGATGCTTTGACTGTGTTGATAGTTTTTTGCAGTTCATCCAAGAAATGTGCGGCTTGTCCTCCGTCCATCTGTACATGATGGAATTGGAAGGAAACGGGGAGCGTTGTCTTGAAGAGTCCTTTTCGATACTTAGCCCACGCCAGAAAGGGGTTGTTGAATATGCCGCTGTATTGGTTGACGATGCAGTCGAGTTCTGTCTGCACAAGCGTGGATGTGCCAATAATCATGTAGTCCACCAGAAAAGAGCTTTGACATTCATTGGCAGCCTGAGCCGTAAGCCTCAGATAATCGCTGTTAAACTGCTGCAAGTCATCGGAATAAGGAATGTCGCATGAGTTGATATCCCCTTTGCTATTCTCTACGATAACATTGATGGCAAGCTTATCAAACTGGTACAGTTTTCCCTGTAATTCCTGAGTTTGTTGCATTCCATTGGTGCTCAAGCTCTTGCTCGTTTGTGGTTTTTCAGGCAATAGATAGAACTCCTTGATACCGCAGGCAGCTTTTCCGATGCACCAGCACAGGAGCATATTGAATTTCAAGCCGGTATGTTTACTTATCTTCACGATACGACTTACATCGAACGTCTTCATTAACGTCACCATCGGCATAGGTGATGACATCCATAAATCGAAAGCATTAGCGCGGATACTATCTTGGGGATTGATTTCTTGTTTCATTCCTTTTTCATTTTATGGATGGTTTTTCTTCAGTTCGTCATTTCAGAAATTCTCTAAAGCCGGCTTTCTGATAGTCAGGTAATCTGCTGCGAAAGTAAGAAATCGTTTTCCTTTTTCCAAATAAACAAGGACTTTCTTGCCGTATGAAGAAGGAAGAAAAAATTTTCCCTTCTTCATAGCGCGTGTTTTTTTCTTCTTTTGATGGATTGTTGACTTTTTTGTAGTAATTTTGGCGCCGAAATCAGATTTGCCCTCTCAGAGCCCTCTGCGCTGACATCGACGGAGACGGATAGAATGATGGAAGCGTGGGTGACGGAAGATGGGGCGATGATGGAAAAAACGTCCATTCCATCGGGAAAAATCGGATTTTTTAACCAGATAGAGCAAACGAAAACATCATAAGAAATGGAAGAGAAGAAATTCAAGAGAACTTTGGTAACATCGGCGCTGCCCTACGCAAACGGGCCCGTGCATATCGGCCACTTGGCTGGCGTGTATGTTCCTGCCGACATCTACGTACGCTACCTTCGGCTGAAAGGCGAAAACGTCCTTTTCATCGGGGGAAGTGACGAGCACGGCGTGCCCGTAACTATCCGCGCAAAAAAGGAAGGATGCACTCCGCAGGATGTCGTCGACCGTTACCATTCGCTCATCAAGGATTCGTTTGAGCGCTTCGGCATCTCTTTCGATGTCTACAGCCGTACGACTTCCGCAACGCATCATAAAGTTGCCAGCGACTTCTTCCGCAAACTCTACGACAACGGAAAATTCGTGCAGATGGAGAGCGAGCAGTTCTACGATGAAGAAGCCCATCAGTTCCTCACCGACCGAAACATTGTGGGCGAATGTCCCCGCTGCCATTCGGAGGGAGCCTATGGGGATCAGTGCGAGAAATGCGGCAGCACCCTCTCGCCCGAAGAACTCATCAATCCCCGCAATGCCCTCACGGGAAATCCGCTCGTGAAGCGCAAGACGAGTCACTGGTATCTTCCGCTCGATCAATACCAGTCTTGGCTGGAGAAGTGGATTCTGGAAGAGCACAAAGAGTGGCGTCCGAACGTGTATGGGCAATGCAAGAGCTGGCTCGACGGAGGTTTGCATCCCCGCGCTGTCACACGCGATTTGGACTGGGGTATTCCCGTACCCGTAGAGGGAGCCGAAGGGAAAGTGCTCTATGTTTGGTTCGATGCACCCATCGGCTACATCTCTAACACCAAAGAGCTTTGCGACGCTCATCCCGAGCTTGGCAGCTGGGAGACGTGGTGGAAAGACCCCAGCACGCGCCTCATCCATTTCATCGGCAAGGACAACATCGTGTTCCACTGCATCGTGTTCCCCTCGATGCTGAAGGCAGAAGGCTCGTTTATCCTGCCCGACAATGTGCCCTCGAACGAGTTCCTCAACCTTGAGGACGACAAGATCTCCACTTCGCGCAACTGGGCTGTGTGGCTCAACGAGTACCTCGATGATTTCCCAGGCAAGCAGGATGTGCTGCGCTATGTGCTCACAGCCAACGCTCCCGAAACGAAAGACAACAACTTCACCTGGAAGGACTTCCAGGCACGCAACAACAACGAGCTTGTTGCCGTGTATGGAAACTTCATCAATCGCGCCCTCGTGCTCACGCAGAAGTATTTCGGTGGAAAAGTCCCCGCTGCGGGCGTTTGGACCGAGTATGACAAAGCAACCGTTGAGGAGTTTGTGAACGTGAAAGCCGAAGTTGAGTCGTTGCTCGACAACTTCAAGTTCCGCGATGCCCAGAAGGAAGCGATGAACTTGGCTCGTATCGGCAACAAATACCTTGCCGACACCGAACCCTGGAAGCTGGCAAAAACCGACTTGGCACGCACAGGAACCATCTTGAACCTTTCCCTGCAGCTTGCCGCAAACCTGGCAATTGCTTTCGAGCCGTTCCTCCCCTTCAGTAGCCAGAAGTTGCGTGCGATGCTCGCTATGGACTCTTTCCGTTGGAACGATTTGGGAAGCACCACACTGCTTGCCGAAGGTCATCAGCTGGGGCAGGCAGAGCTCCTCTTCGAGAAGATTGAGGATGCCGCTGTTGACGCTCAAGTGCAGAGACTGCTCGAAAGGAAGCGTGCCAACATGGAAGCAAACTATCGGGCCAATCCGATAAAAAACACCGTTTCCATCGATGATTTTGCCAAACTCGATATCCGCGTGGGTACCGTCCTTGACTGTCAGCGCGTGCCTAAGGCAGACAAGCTGCTGCAGTTTACTATTGCCGACGGACTCGACAATCGCACTATCCTCAGCGGCATCGCCGAGCACTACAAGCCCGAGGAGCTGGTAGGCAAGCAAGTCCTCTTCATCGCCAACCTTGCTCCGCGCAAGATACGCGGCATCGAGAGCCAGGGAATGATTCTCTCCGCCCTCGACGCAAGCGGTAAGCTCTCCGTTACTACCGTTGAGCGCGAAGTGAAGCCAGGCAGCGAAGTCTGCTGACAAAAGAAGGGACTACGCATTTCTTGCTTCCCTCTTTCCCTTTGAGGAGAAAAAAACGTCAGACTTGCGATTTGCAAGCCTGACGTTTTTTATATGTCCTTTTGTGGAAAGCACAGTTAATTCTGCCCCAAGATGATGCTCACGTGGGCAGTACTATGTTTACCGATTGACTTTCAGCGGGATTAGACGTGCAAAGATATGTGGAAGAACGGGCTTTATTGAAAGAGGAGAAGAAACATGAATTTTTCTTTGCCTTTCTTTCGATGGATTTTGGATGAACGGAAAGAGGACGAGAGGGGATTCCGCGCGTTTTTCCTTGGGAAAATTGTTGTTGCAACACGTTGGGAAAGCTTGCGCAACACGTTGGGACACCTTGCACAACGTGTTGGGACACCTTGCACAACGTGTTGGTGCAACAAAATGGTAGGAGAAAAAAACTTGTGGCGCAAGGGTTTTGGCTTCCGCTCGTTCGTAAATAGGATGGAAAAAGAGGCCTCTGTGCCACTTTTTGAGCGAAAGGCTTTGAAATCTTCCGCTTTGTGCCTATCTTTATGCACGAAAAATCAACAAGACGATGAAAAACAGAACCATATGGCTTACTGCGTGCCTGATGGCAAGCGTTGCTGCCTTCGGGGGCAGCTTGATGAAGAGTGGTGTGAACGACGGGAATCGGCTCCCGGGAGCGCAGCTGACGGATGAAAACGAGTACGTCAACGTGGAGGCTCGGGTGACGTGGCCTTTCTCCTCTGTGCTCAGCCCAAACAGCCACGAGGCGCAGCCTGAAGAAGGATTCACCATCGTAAACGTCGACTTGGGCGACTTGGAAGTTACCGGCACGGGCACAGGCTCTCCTGCCGGAGTGACGTATATCAAGCTCCGCCCGTCGGGCTCTACGAAGGGCGTGCGATGGACGGTGAAACCAGCTAAGGGACTGACGTTTACGCCCACGAAGGTGAGTGCCAACATCCAGCGCTTCGGCACCGATGTGAAGGACGGCGTGGGCGTGACGCTGACAGCAAACGGCGCCTCGCAGACGATAGGTACCTACACCGCAGCGCGCAACAACAAGACGAAGGATGAGGACAAGTACGGCTCGGAGCCGAACTATGCCAATTGGTTCGAGATAGCCCTGTCGGAGGATCAGCAGCAGCGCTTCAGCACAGAGGACGAACTGGTGCTGCAGATGACGATGGGCGTAAATTCGGGCAAGGAAGGAGGTTTTGCCAACGTGCAGATAGAGGGCATCCTCAACGGCACGTGCGAGGATGTGGAGCGCTTCTCGCTCACGGCTCTCAACAATCCCGAAGGGGCAGGCAGCATCAGCCTGTCGCCCTCCGACACGTCGTTCGACAAGGGAACACCCGTCACGCTGAGCGCAACTCCCCACTTCGGATTCCGCTTCGTGAACTGGACCGACGAGAAGGGAAGCGTCGTGTCGGAAAAAGAGTCGTTTGAGTACATCGTGGAGCGCGATGCGGTGCTTACGGCAAACTACGACAAGTTGAATACCTATCGACTGGAGTGCAATGTAGAGGGCGGTGCCAACGACTATATGGTGCAGCTGTCACCTGCTCCCACGGAGGTTGACGGCAAGCTCATGTACGAAGAAGGAACGGAGGTGACGCTCACAGCCTGGGGCAACAAGATACTCACTTTCTCGCATTGGAGCGACGGGCAGACAACGAGCGAGGTGAAGCTCATCATGGATGGCGACAAAAAGATTGATGCCGTGTTTGTTCCGCTCACTGACATCATCGCAGGTTGGGACTTCTACCGCAAGGGAAGCGACAAGCGCATCGCCGACTTCTACGCCGAGGGCAACGAGCTGGATGAGCTGGTGCTGCGCACATCCTCGGGTGTCACCAAAGGATGGCTCGACAAGAGCCAGGAGGCTGCGGGCGGATACGAAGGGAAGCCTGCCGCTGTGTCGTGGACGACAGATCAGCCCTTGGGCTCCTACTATTGGCAGACGTGCGTGGATGCGTCGGAGTTTACCGACATCATTGTCTCGAGCGAGATGCTCTACAACTACAATGCCCACACCACCTACAACATAGAGTACTCGCTCGACGGGGAAGAGTGGCACAAAGCGGGCTCTATCCACATGGAGGGCGTGAAGCGTTGGAAGGAAGGCGAGTTTGCCCTTCCTGCTGAGGCAGACAACCAGAGCCGACTCTTCATCCGCTGGATTGCCGACAAGGAGTCGAAAGTGGACGGCACGAGTCAGGCAAACGACGGAATATCCATTACAAACATCTTTATCTTTGGCACGCACGCTACCGTCGACGACGGAAAAGCTCCCGTGCTCCTCTCGTCGGTGCCAGCCGAAGGAGATGCCACAGCTTCGGCAAACGGAAAGGTAGTGCTCACCTTCGACAAGAAAGTGCAGCTCAAAGAGGGCGCTGAGGCTCTCTTGGACGGCAAGGCGTTGAGGTTCTCCGCTTCGGGCAAGACGATTATGGCTGAATACGCTGGCTTGGCTTACAGCACGCAATACACATTTGTGCTGCGCGGAGGCTCGGTTGCAGATATGTCGGGCAACAATGTGCTTGCAGACGATATAACCCTTCATTTTACCACACGAAGTCGCAATCCGATAAAGAAACAGCTCTACGATTTCGTGGTGCCCGACGACGGCACGTTCAAGGAAGCCATCGCAGCAGCAAACGCTCGTAAGGATAAAGGTAGCCGTTTCCGCATCTTCGTGAAGAGAGGTTCTTATCTGCTTCCTTACAGCGACACGGAGTTTATCACAAACAGCAGCGGAGTGAGCCTCCCAAACCCTATCACCTACCTTGATTCGCCCAACGTCTCTATCATTGGAGAGGAACGCGACGAAACAGTCGTGAAAAACCTTCTCAAGGACAATACCCCCAGCGGAACGGCTTATCCCATTGAGGGACTGCATAACGTGACGGTTCTCTACCTGCAGAAGACGGCGACAAACACCTATCTGCAGGACATTACGCTCCGCAACGGGCTGAACGACGGCTGTGGGCGAGGGGAGGCTGTGGAGGACAATTCAGACAAGACCATCATGAAGAATGTCTGCCTCTATGGTTATCAGGATACCTACTGCTCCAACAATCAGAACGGGCGCTTCTATTTCGAAGGTGGCGTTATGCGAGGGCGTACCGACTATCTGTGCGGCAAGGGCGACGTTGTGTGGAAGGGCGTTGAATTGCGGCAATGTGTCTCCGGAGGTTACATCACGGCTCCTTCCGTGCCCAGAAAGTACGGTTATGTGTTCCTCGACTGCACGATAACGGGCGAGAAATCTGACGTGAGCGGTTCCTTTACTTTGGGTCGTCCTTGGGGCTCGGGAACCCCTCGCGCGCTATACGTGAACACCATTATGAAGGCAAAAGTGTCGGATGAAGGTTGGGCAGAGATGTCTGACGGCTGGCCTGACAGGTTTGCTGAGTACAACTCCCGCTCTGTAACGGGCTTGCCTATCGATGTGTCAAAACGAAAGACGACATTTGCCAAGACGCACACCAACAACAACCCTGTATTGACATCGGAAGAGGCTGCCGAGCTGACGATAGAAAACGTTCTGGGCAGCACCGACGGATGGGACCCAACCGAAGCTACCGAACAGGCTCCCGCACCTGAAAATGTGTGCATTGCCGAAGGAATGCTCTCGTGGGAAGCATCGGATTATGTGCTCTGCTGGGCTGTCTGCAAAGACGGAAAGATAGTAGACTTCACCACATCGAACAGCTATGCCGTAGGCGAGGGAGAAGGCGTCTGGGGAGTGCGTGCTGCGAATGAAATGGGAGGACTAAGCGAGATGACTGTTGCTGTAGACACTTCGATAGCTACCTACAAAAGGAATGAGAGTAAGATGCCCGATAAGATGTATGACCTTTCGGGAAGGCCCGCAGATGCCGAAACCCCGGGAATGAAAATAGTAAACAGCGGAAAGTATTGGAAAAAGTGAGGCTCTGCCAGCTTATTTTAGTTTCGCTTTGGCAGTGCCGAACTTGAGCGAGATGTCAATCTGGATGGGAATGTGTCGTTCGTCGTCGGAGATGAAAAATCGCAGAAGTTCTGCTTCGACTCCCTTGTCTGTTGCTTGCACAAGCGAGAAAATATGGCAGAGGGTTTTGTCGCCAGAAAGCCTGGTAACCGACTCTTTGCCCAGATAGATAAGCGTTTGGTCCTCAACCTTCTTGCCCGTGACCATCGGATAGACGAGGCGCTGGCCTTTCTTCAGGCTGAGCATGTTGAACGTGCGGGCATACTGCATGAGGCTTATCATGTCGAAGATGGGAGTGGCGCGCGAAAACTCGGTGTTTCTCTCATGCCCGTCGACGTAAACCTTTGTCTGCTTTGCCTTATAGGTGTTTTTGTCGGGCTGGGAGAACCATGCACGCTCATACACTATGTCGTCTGCCTCCTGGCAATGCTTCACAAAGTAGAGGGGGGTAGCGTCGGGCTTCACGATGGTTGTGAGCGTATCGCGCAGGCGGAAGATGGCGTCGGCAGTCTTGTTGGTGTTGCCGAGGAGTGTTGACTTGTAGGCCTTCTGCCCCTTGTAGGTCGTACTCTGTGTAGTGAGGCTAGCGTCGCCTGCCTTTATCCACACAAACTTCCAGTTGAAGAAGAGGGAGTAGGAGAGTCGCTCTCCGTCGATGAGCGTAGTGCTGACGTCATCAGCAACCATATGCGTCATATTGCTTTCCGTGCCGTGCAGGGCTGCAGGCATCAGACAGGCAATGAGGAGAGCAAGTATATATGTTTTTTTCATCTGTTCCTTTTTTTCGTCCGGCAAGCAGGAAGTTCTATATCTTAGACTTTTCCCTGGGCAAAAGGTTTAGCTGTGAGAGGCGCACATCAGAATCCGAAGTTGTTATTGCCCCCCGAACTCTGCCCAGCGGCGCGCTTGCGTTTCTGTTCCTCGCGCTGTTCGTTCTTCGACTTCTTTTCCTTCTTTTCCTTCTTGCTCTTCTTCATCTCTGAGGGCTTCTGCTTGTCCACAGGAGTGTCGAACGGATTCCAGTCTTCGCTATAGTCCCAGTTCTCGCGCATCTCGATTGCCTTTCCATAGTAATATATTGGCTCAGCGCGGAGATGTTCTTCGTAGAGTCCCGTATCCCATACGCCATTACCGTTCAGATCGTAAAGCAGGCGCACGTAGTAGGTTGAAGGACGGAGGAAATAGAAGTTAGCCGTACCGTTCACGACGGGTGTCTGCCGCACTACTCTCTCTGACTTGTCAACGATTTGTGCCTGTAGGATTGAGCCCGGAGCGTTGAAGTTTTGTGCCCCTATGACGCGCAGGGTAAACGAACTGTATTTGTCGAGTGCGTTGAATTTGAAGCTTGTTTCGTTTTTCTTCGAAGGTAGGCCGTAGATGCCTTTGAATGCTGCCGAGTCGGTAACGAACTTGTACTCTTGTTCGGGGCGCCATTCTCCAAGCAGCTCATACTGCAGCAGCTTGTCCTTCACCTGACGGAAGACGAAAGGCTCGTCTACGAAGAGCGAGTCCACTTTGCGATAGAGGTGCAGGGCGGTATCGTTCCACGATTTGAGCGGCTCGTCGAAGGAGATGGTGAATACGGCGTTAATGTCCATCGCTGAGCCTCCTCCGTACTTTACTGGAAGCACGGGTTCGGGCTTCTTCACCTCGGTGGAATCGCCCTTTTTTAGTCTTTTCTCACGTTCCTTCTCTTCTTCCTTGCGCTTCTTTGCTTCTTCTTCAAGATACTTTGAACGCGTCTTCTTGGGCACCAGTTGCAGCGTGTCGGTCTGTGGCGACAGCATGCCGAGCGTGTCGGTTGCCATATAGGTGATAGCCATCGACAACGTGTCTTGGTAGAAGTAAGTGGTGTCGAGCATCCAGTAGGTAATGGTGTCGTTCGTAGGGTTGGGCTGAACGATGTAGGATGAGTCGGCAGGGAAGTTCAGCGGCTCAATCAGCGGCAAACTATCGCCCGGGGTGGAGAAGAGGAGGGTGAACTTGTTGAGTGTCGGACGTTCGCTCTTCTGCAGATAGCGGAAGGTAGGAGTCTCGGTGAAAGCAAGCAACACAAGGTCCTCGGGAAGAAAGTGCGTGACAGGCAGGATGCGAATGGTGTCGATGGTGAGGGAGTCAATCCACGTTGTGTCGGGCTCCATGCGCACCTCAGTGCTGGGTATCACCAGCGAGTCGAGCCACGAGAGCATCTCCGTTTTCTGGTCGAAGATGTAATTCTGGTTCATGTCCTGCAGGGCAAACGCGCGGTATTTTCCCTCTGCTATGCCGCGTATGGTGAAATGCCCGTCGGCATCCGTACGGCTCACACGGTCGAAGGGGAGGGTTGTGAAGGCGCTGTCCTCAAGGTTGCTGTGCAGACCCACAAGGATGTTGGGCACAGGCTCGAGGTTCGACGCATCGAGCACAAGTCCCGAGACGCACAACGTGTCGATATGGTCGCCTGTGGAAAACGTGAAGGCGAAGTTGCCGAGGGGATTCGCCTCGTTGTTATCCACAACGGCATCGTTGAAGTCGATAGTATATGTGGTGTTCGGACGCAGCGAATCCTCGATGGAAACGATGATTTTCTTACCGCTCGTCTTGATGATAGGCTGCTGGATTTGCGGGGGAGAGATGACGACTTTCTCGCTGGCCTTCTCTATCTTAATGTACTCGTCGAATTCGAGTGTCACGCGTTGCTGGTCCACGTTGATGGCATGCTGCACGGGTGTACTGCCCAGAAAGACGGGAGGTGTCTCGTCGAAAGGTCCTCCGTCGGGCGAGCCTATGGAGGCACAACCGATAATCAAGCCCACGAATGAGATGACAATCAGCGTGTGCAGCAGCGTTTGGGATGTGTGTTTATCGCGGAGCATAGAGCTACTTTTTTTTCTTCTTCTTACGTTCTTCTTCCTTCTTGCGCTCTTCCTCTTCCTTCTTCTTTTTTTCCTGCTGCTCCACCACCTCGTTTATCTTGTTCTTGAGGCTGTCGCCGTAGATGTTTGTACCCACTACGCGGCGCTGGGCATTGGTGAGCACGTTCCAAGGAAGGTCTTTCACGCTGAACTGACGCACAAGGTCGAGGCTCCATCCTTTGAATTCGTTTGTTTGAATCCATGTGGTGGTTGAATCCTCGCGTATGGCTTTCAGCCACTCCTCGCGGTTCAGGTCGAGCGATATGCTCAGCATGCCGAAGGGGCGGTTGACAAAAGTATCGACGAGCGGGCGGTAGGCGCGTTGCTGCCTGCGGCTGTCCTCGTCGTACGAAGCCCAGAAGGTGAGCAGAATGCACGAGTCGGAGAAGTGCGTGGGCGTTATCGTCTTGTTGATGGTATCGTGCAGCGTGAAGCGCCCAGCGTTCACGGCGGTGCTCTTCGTAGCATCCATCGCTTGGTTGAGCGCCACCAGGTAGTTGTTGTCCTGAAGGTTTCCGCTCATTGCACCGATGAGTCGGCGGATCTTGGCGTGCGAAGGCTCGGGGATATCCACGAAATACTTACGCATGAGCACGATGGCTGCCTCGTCGAAGGGATGGCTGGTAATAAACGAGTCGGCTTTCATCAGCATCGCCTCGTGCGTGAGGGTGCTGTCAAGCGTCAGCGTGTAGAACTCTTGAAGGATGGTGTTCTGCACTCCTCCCTTTAGCGTGAAAGACCCGTCGGCAGCCGAATCTCCAGCAAGCACCGTGACGGTGTTCTTCTCTGCCAGCACGATGGTGCGGTAGCCGTTGGGAAAGGCCACCCACAGGGGGGTGACTGTGTCGACCTTCACCTTATATGTGAAGTGTCCGTTGCGCACGGGTACGCTGTCGAGGCCCTCATACCAGTCGTCGGCACCGTAGATGAGGAGCGTATCGTTGTGCAGCGAGTGCATGTTGCCCTTCAGCGTGAAGACGTTTTTCTTTCCGTTGCAGCCACAAAGCAGCCCTGTGCAGAGCAGCAGAGGCAGCATGCGGAGCAGAAGGGTGTGGATTGTCTTCATCGGCGTAGGCAATGGTTTCAGTGGGGTGCTACTTTTCCTTGGGTGCTGTTTAGTGCGCAGCGCGTTTGCGCTCGAGGGCATCCAAAATGATTTTCCTCATGCGCATCGACTTGGGTGTCACCTCTACGTATTCATCCTCCTTTATATACTCCAGCGCCTCTTCCAGCGAGAAGATGACGGGTGGAACAAGGCGAGCCTTCTCGTCCGAGCCGCTGGCGCGCATGTTGGTAAGCTGCTTGGCTTTGGTGACGTTGATGACAAGGTCGTTCTCGTGTACGTGTTCGCCTACCACCTGTCCTGCATACACCTCCTGCTGGGGGTAGATGAAGAACTTGCCTCGGTCCTGCAGATGGTCGATGGCGTATGCTACCGCCGTGCCGCTCTCCATAGCTACCATCGAGCCGTTGGTACGTCTCTCGATGTCGCCCTTGTAGGGCTGGTAGTTTTTGTAGCGGTGTGCCATGATGGCTTCTCCTGCCGAGGCGGTGAGGATGTTGGTGCGCAGGCCGATGATTCCGCGAGAGGGAATCTCAAACTCTATGTTGATACGGTCGCTCTGCGATTCCATCGACAGCATCTCGCCTTTGCGACGGGTAATCATGTCTATCATCTTGCTAGCATACACCTCGGGTACGTTGATGGTGAGCTCTTCTATAGGCTCGCAGCGCACGCCGTCGATAGTCTTGTAGATAACCTGCGGCTGTCCCACTTGCAGCTCGTATCCCTCGCGACGCATGGTCTCGATGAGCACCGACAGATGTAGCACGCCGCGCCCGAACACGGTCCACTTGTCCTCCCCTTCGGCTTTCTCCACGCGTAGGGCAAGGTTCTTCTCCAGCTCGCGTTGCAGACGGTCGTGAATGTGGCGTGAGGTTACATATTTACCTTCTTTCCCGAAGAAGGGCGAGTCGTTGATGGCGAACAGCATGCTCATCGTGGGCTCGTCGATGGCGATGGGAGGCAAGGGCTCGGGATTCTCGGCATCGCAGATGGTGTCGCCGATTTCGAAGTGCTCCAGTCCTACGATGGCGCATATGTCGCCGCTCCCCACTTCGCTCGTGCGCTTGTGCGTGAGCCCGTCAAACGTGTGCAGTTCCTTTATCTTAGCCTTCTCCATCGTTCCGTCGCGGTGTGCAACGGTTGTCATCATGCCGTCGCGCAGGGTGCCTCGGTGCACGCGCCCTACGGCAATGCGCCCTGTGTACGACGAGAAGTCGAGCGACGTGATGAGCATCTGCGGCGTGCCCTCCAGCTGCTGCGGGGCAGGGATGTACTTGATGATGGCATCCAGCAGATAGGTGATATCGTTTGTTGGCGTACGCCAGTCCTCACCCATCCAGTTGTTTTTGGCAGAGCCGAACACTACGGGGAAGTCGAGCTGCTCCTCGCTGGCATCGAGGTTGCACATCAGGTCGAACACCATCTCGTGCACCTCGTCGGGACGACAGTTGGGCTTGTCCACCTTGTTCACCACCACGATAGGCTTCAGCCCTATCTGCAGCGCCTTCTGCAGCACGAAACGTGTCTGCGGCATAGGACCCTCGAAGGCATCCACCAGCAGCAGGCAGCCGTCGGCCATGTTGAGCACTCGCTCCACCTCTCCGCCGAAGTCGCTGTGTCCCGGAGTGTCGATGATGTTGATCTTCACCCCCTTGTACATGATGGAAACGTTCTTCGACAGGATGGTGATGCCCCTCTCTCGCTCCAGGTCGTTGTTGTCCAACACCAGCTCGCCCGTAGCCTGATCGTTCTTGAACAGGTGTCCGGCAAGCATCATCTTGTCGACGAGCGTTGTCTTCCCGTGGTCGACGTGAGCGATAATAGCAATATTCCTGATATCTTGCATCCTTGTGTGTGATAGTCTACTGAAAAAACGGTGCAAAATTATGTTACATAGGTGGAAAAATCAAATAAATACGCCCTTTTGGGCTGAAAATTACAGTTTTTTTTGAAAAAGTGCTTGCCAGAACAAAAAATATCCGTACATTTGCACCCGCTTTCCAAAAAGGGAAGGCATTTTTATTCATTAAACCATACATTCATGTATTTATCATCTGACAAAAAACAAGAGATCTTTGGACAATACGGGAAGTCCAACACTGACACCGGTTCCGCTGAGAGCCAGATAGCATTGTTCTCCTTCCGTATTTCCCATTTGACGGAGCACCTCAAGGTGAACCGTAAAGATTATAGTACTGCCAGAGCCCTCACCCAGTTGGTAGGTAAGCGTCGCGCCCTTCTCAACTATCTGAAGAAGAACGACATCGAGCGTTACCGCGCCATCATCAAGGCTCTCGGATTGCGTAAGTAATCCGCCGAGTTCGGTACGAAAAATCTCGCTGAGGAGCTGCAGCCAACGCTGCGGCTCCTTTGTTTTTGCCCAGTCTTTCAGGATGAACGTTCATCAGGCACACGACAGTTGAAGCCCTCTTGCTTCCCTTTTTCACGCTTCACTACAACACTCCTTTTCTATTTAAAACAGCAGCGAGTTTTTTGTTTAACTTCGCAAGATTATTGTTTAACTCTAAATCCTTAGAGTTTTTCTTTAGCGAAGCGGAGTTAAACAATAAATGCACGTTTCTCATTAAACAGGTTTCTTAGAGTAAAAAGAATTGTTGCTTTTCGATAAATATTTTTTCCTTCTTCATCTCGCGATATTTGTTCTCCAAAAAGAATTATTTGTTCTCCAAAAATATTTTTCCCTTCTTCATAATTCTTTTTTCTCCTAGCATATCCAGTCCTTGAAAATGTCTTCAATGGTTTTGTTCATATCTGATTATTCGATTATTTGATTACTTGATTACCTCTTTATCTCGCAGCGCATCCGAGTAATCAGAGTAATCCGTGTTCAAGAAAAAATCGTGACAATTCAGTTCCAAAAAACTGCCGTTTTGAACTCCGAAACTGCACTTCCATAAACGAAAAACTCCCCCTTTGCCCCGAAAAACAGCAGATGGGATAACAAAACAGCAATCACTTCGCGCTGCAAAGTAGGCTCTATAGAGAGGAGAAACATCGGAAAATGGAGCTTCAACACGCCTTTTCAGCCCTAAAAAGCAGTTTTTTAACCCGTTTTTTGTCCTTCTTTTGAGAGAATCTGTCACAGCAGAAGAAAAGTCGTTTACGTAAGGTGTTGTATTTAAGCTTTTTAGGAGAGAATTTAATAGCTGGGCGTTACAATTACAGTTATTACAGTTATTTTTTCGAGGGTGCCATTTTTTCCTTTTTCTATCTATTATCTATATAACTATATATATTTTAAATGATTAGATAGAAAAAAGGCTATTTAGGGAGAAAAAGACACCCTTCATTTTTTTAATTGTAATTGTAACAACTGTAATGCTTGCCCATAATTACTTGCAAACCAAACTTTTCCCTATAAGGCCTCTTTGGCAGTTCTGTCTTTCACGGGGATTCAGGTGCCTCAATGTCTCCGTTTTTCGTCTTCCACGCGGTAACGATTCCCCTTCAAGGCCGTTTTTTCCCTTTCTCAGACAATGCAAAGATGGGAAAAATGTCCCTTTCCTGCAAGCGTAAACGGCGGTTTCTTTCCTTCTTTTTTCATGGTTTCCCCTTTTTCCTAAAGAAAAATCTGTTGTTTTTCTCTATTCATGCGTTCACCCTTCGCGATATGACTTACCGTTGCATTTGTTTCACGTTGCTTTTTATGGGGTGTATATCTCTCCTGGCGCACTTCTCTGCAAGCTAGGAAGAGAGAAAAACCATCGGAGCCTACAGCAGATATGTAGGCTCCGATGAAAAGGAAAGGATTTTGGCAGGGTGAACTGCTCTTTATTTCAAGTCGTGCTCCTATCTGAACTGAACTTAAGTTTAATCTTGGGAGCTCGGATACAGAGGCTTAATAGTGAACCTCGAGGGGGCTTTTCAGACGTTTGGCGTAGTCGCTGAGGTATTTGTCCCACTCGTCGTGGCTCTGCCATCCGGCTTTGCTCCAAGCGCTGCCCCAATAGTAGGTATAGGTGGAGCCGGGTTTGTAGGTATCGGTGGCAAGGACATGTCCGCTGGCTCCGCGCTGCGAGGCTTCGGCGGGGGAGAAGGGCTGGTATTTGGCTTCGCTCATGCCTGGGGCGACGATGCCTACATAGATTTGCCCGTTGTCGTTGTGGATGTTGTCGGTGAGGTCCTGATAGCTCACGTATCCTTCGTCGCCCTTCAGGGTGTAGCCGTTGGGGTTCTCGGGATGAACGACGATGCCGGCAACAATAGGTGCGGCATTGGCAAGTCCAGCGAAAGAAACTTCGGTCTTATTGAGCTGCGAGCCTTTGACAAGGGAAATGACGCGCGTCTCCACAAGCGAATCTTCGCGATAGGCAAAGGGCTTGTAGGTAAGGCGTACCATGAAGCGCAGAGGACCGTTCTCGAGAATCTCATAGTTAGCCCAGCAGTAGGGATAGACGATGTTACCCTCGGAGTCGAGGAGAGCATCGGCGCCTCCGCCAAGCGTGGGGCCTACTTTGTAGCAGTCGAGGCCGTTGCCGTGATCGACATGATAGGATACCGAGTGGTAGAGCTCGTCGGCTTCGGCATTTTTATGCTGGCGTCGCAAGTCGGCAATCTGTGCTGCCGTAGCGGGATTGAGCTCGTTGGCATAGCGCTCCTCAACAACCAGCGAGGGGGTGTTCTTCACCCATACGTCGTAGCCGTAGGCCTTCTCGCCGTTGGCCTGAAGGGCAGGCCCGTAGCAGCGGTAGGCGGTGACGTCGTTTTCCCAAGCTATGTCGTCGACGCGCTCGGGATAGTGGCGCCCGTAGGTGTAGGCCACAGGCTCCTGAGAGGGCACGCCGGCGTTGATGAAGTAGGTGCTTGAGCCGTTGGCTTTCACGTTGGCAAGGAAGAGGAGGTTGTCGTCGTGGGTTATCTGGCTGGGAATCTCGTTGCCTTCCTTGTCAGTGACGATGAACTGAGTCTCGTCGGTTAGGGAAACGCGTGCCGTGATGTCTGCCATAGGTATCTCCACCACCTCGTCGGTGCGCTCGATGTGAAGAGGATTCTTCACGGTGACGACGAAGTCGCCTTTAGGCGCGTTGCCGCACGAGAGGAGGGTGAGGCACGAAAGGAGAGTAAGGGCTGTTTTTTTCATAACGTGCGAGGGGTTAGGGTTGTTTTCCAATGTATGCGAGGATGCCTCCGTCGACGTAGAGTACATGTCCGTTGACGGCATCTGATGCATGCGAGGCAAGGAATACGGCTGGTGCGCCCAGCTCAGAAGGATCGAGCCAGCGCCCGGCGGGTGTCTTGGCGCAGATGAAGCTGTCGAAGGGGTGACGGCTGCCGTCGGGTTGACGCTCGCGCAGAGGAGCCGTCTGGGGTGTGGCGATGTAGCCGGGACCGATGGCGTTGCACTGGATGTTGTAGCCTCCGTACTCCGAGCAGATGTTGCGCGTGAGCATCTTGAGGCCTCCCTTGGCTGCGGCGTAGGCGCTCACCGTCTCGCGTCCCAGTTCCGACATCATGGAGCACATGTTGATAATCTTACCTTCGCGGCGCTCCATCATCTCAGGGATGACAGCAGCAGCAACGATGAATGGGCCTACGAGGTCGATGTCGATGACCTGCTGGAACTGCTGGCGAGTCATCTCGTGCATGGGGATTCGCTTGATGATGCCTGCGTTGTTGACGAGGATGTCGATTTGTCCCACTTCGGCGTGGATGCGCTCGACGAGGGCCTTCACGTCGTTTTCTTTAGTGACGTCGCAGACGTAGCCGGTGACGTTTTCGACGCCAGCCTCCTTGTAGGATGCCAAGCCGCGATCGACGAGTTCCTGGTTGATGTCGTTGAAGACGATGTGACGTATGCCTGCGGCATGAAAGGCGAGGGCGATGTTGAAGCCGATGCCGTACGAAGCGCCTGTGATCAAGGCGTTTTTACCTTCAAGTGAAAAGATGTTCAGAGAATCCATATTTTTCCTTTCTAAATAAAAATTTTTCGAGAACAAATAAATTTTTTTCCCTTCTTCATAATTTTTTTTCCCTTGAGCATCGCTCTTCCTTTGTTGTGGCTCGGGATAGCTCATGCAAACATGGCTCTCCTCTCGCTGTTTCATCGGTTCTTTTTATAAAGCGCGCTTGAGTAGGGAAAAAGTAGCGCCGAAGGGTGGGGGAGTTATTTCAGGTCGGTAGTCACTACGCCGTCCATATCGTTGTAGTCGAGGTTTTCGCCGCACATGGCCCAGATGAAGGTGTAGTTGCGTGTGGCGCAGGCACTGTGGATGCTCCATGTGGGGCTGATGACGGCCTGGTCGCCTTTCATCCAGATGTGGCGTGTCTCGTCGGGCTCTCCCATGAAGTGACAGACGGCCTGGTCGGAGGGGATCTCGAAGTAGAAATAAACCTCCATGCGTCGGTTGTGGGTGTGGGCGGGCATCGTGTTCCACGTGCTGCCGGGAGCAAGTTCCGTCATACCCATCTGCAGCTGGCATGTGGGCACCACTTCCTTCACAAGCATGCGGTTGATGGTGCGCTCGTTGCTCTCCTCAAGGCTGCCGAGATGCATGTGAACGGCTTCGGCCTTCGTGGTCTTGTAGTCGGGATAGGAGGTGTGGGCGTTGGCAGAGCAGAAGTAGAACTTGGCAGGATTCTTGGCATCCTTGCTGCAGAAGATGACGTCGCGTTCGCCTCGTCCCAGATAGAGGGCTTCCTTGTAGCTCATCTCAAACACTTTGTTGTCCACCTTGACGCATCCGTCGCCTCCGACGTTGAAGATGCCCAGTTCGCGACGATCGAGGAAGTGCTTGGCTTTCAGCGGGTCGATAGCCTCGAGAAGGAGCTCTTCGCCCACGGGCATAGCGCCTCCGGCAATCATTCTGTCGTAGAGGGAGTAAACCATGTTGACTTCATCGGGAGCGAAAACGGTTTCGATGAGGAAGTCTTGGCGAATGCGGGCGGTGTCGTAGTGTTTGGCATCTGCGGGATTTGCTGCATAGCGGATTTCGTAGTTTGTTTTCATCTTATTCAGGTTTTAAATTGGTATCTTGTTTACAAAGGTAGTGTTTTTCGGGCAAACAACCAAACTTTTGCTCTTTTTTCACTCTTTTACTGCCTCAATGTTGCGTTTGAGCCCTTCGTATCCAGCCCTTTCAACGGCACTTTCGGAGAAGAGTTCATCGAACTGTTGCTGGGTGAGATTGTCCCAATCGGCATCGGTCATTCCGCGTAGCTTATCGTTGGGGAAGAAGTCTTTTTCGGTTGTTGCCTTCGCAAAGCGGTTCCAGGGACAAGCTGTCTGGCAGCTGTCGCATCCGTAGATGCGATGCTCGAAAAAAGTAGAAAAGTCCGATGGAATGGGCGATTTTTGCTCAATGGTGAGGTAACTGATGCATCGGCGCGCATCGAAGATTTCGCCTAGTGCTCCCGTAGGGCAAGCGTTGATGCATGCCTTGCAGTTGCCACATCGGTTGGGATAGGGGGCGTCGGCTTGCAGCTCAAGGTCCGTAGCGAGAATGCCGAGGAAGAAGTAGCTTCCTGCGCCTGGGATGATGAGCTGTTTGTTTCTCCCAATCCATCCCAAGCCTGCCTTCTGTGCCCAGTAGCGCTCCAGGATTGGTGCAGAGTCGACAAGGGCACGCGGCTTAAAGGACTTTCCCTCAGAGGAGTTTCTTTGCGCAAGCGTAGGATTTTCCCCGAGCTGTGCCTCCATTGCCTGTGCCAGCTGGTAGAGCTTGTCTTTGAGCACCTTGTGATAATCCTTGCCGTAGGCATAGTAGGCAATGCGGTAGTTACCTTCCAAAGGCTCTGAGGGGTAATAGTTAAGGGCGCAGACGATGAGGCTCTTGCATCCCGGAACCAGCAGGGTTGGGTCGAAGCGCTTGTCGATGTTTCGCTCCAGATAGCCCATCTCTCCATGATGATGCCCTTTTATCCAGTTCTGATAGTGTTGCTGCACATCCCTGTCAACAGCTTCGGCCTTTGCTATACCGCATGCGCTGAATCCCAACTGTCGGGCTTTTGACTTGATGAACGCTTCCATATCAGAGTGTTTTGAAGGTGTAACCCTGTTGCAGCAGCCAGTTAAGGGCGGCAGGAAGGGCTGAATGCAGCTTGTCGATGCTGCGCAGCGAATCGTGGATGTTAATGATGGAACCCGGGCGTGCGTAAGTCTGAATGGTGTGCAGGATGTGGGCGGCAGATACGTGCCGGTTGTAATCGCGAGTGACGACATCCCACTGCACAATGCGATATTTCTCGGCTACGGCCTGGTAGTGCTTGCGAGGGATCACTCCGTGTGGAGGACGGAAGAGGGGCTTAGCATCCTTCCCGAGAGGATAAGCCAAGTGGCACTCCTCGTAGGCAGCCACAATAGCCTCTTGAGCCAGAGCGATGTCAGCCAGATATTCGTCTACGGAGCATTTTTTGGCACGCAGATGGTGATACGAATGGTTTCCTACCATGTGCCCCTGCTGTATGAGCTCCTCAAAGATGTCGGGTTGTTTGCGTATGTTGTCACCGACAACGAAAAACGTCGCTTTCACGTCGTATCGGCTCAGCGTATCCAGAATCCAGGGCGTCGACTCGGGGATAGGTCCATCATCGAAAGTGAGGAAGACAGCATCGCCTGCCCCTTCCATCCGCCAAAGGGCAGAGGGATAGAGCAGGCGAAAGGGTTTTATAGGGTACTGAAAGATCATCCTTTCAGACGCGCATTGTACTGCTGGTAAATCTTCTCAAAGATGGATGTGTACAAGTTGACAACATCTTCGTCGCCAGCCTTCTCCATGTAACGGATGAGGTGGTAGAGGGTGTCGATATTCGCACGACAGCTGCCGGCATTCGTGGCAAACTTCTTGTTGGAAAGGCTGAGGTACCAGGTAGAGTAGTCTATCTCTTTGTCGGCCAACTGCCGGAGGATATTCAGGCCCTTTTCCTTTTCTCCTAATTCTATATAGTCGAGAGCCAGGTTGTGGGAATAGCTCATATAGAAGTCGTGAGGAAGGTTGAAGGAAGGAAGTTCTTCCTCACACTTGTTGAGTACGGCAAGAGCTTTTTCGTTCTGACCTTCGGCAAGAAGTTGGTTGGCAAGGAGCACAAACATGCGGCGATGGGTGTGAGCCATACGTGTGATGGTCTCGTCGAGGTAGATGCCTTCTTTGTTCATGTTACCGAAACGATATCGGTTCATGAGGTTGTCGTACATCTTCTCCGAGTCGAGGGTGAACTCCTTCTTGGGGTTGCTCACGTAGCCCAGCTGTTGCCAGTTGAAGGGCGTGATGCGGTAGGCGAGACCTTCCTGCAAGAAGTAAGGCTCAAGGCCGAGATGATTCTCGGAGCCTACGGTGATAGCCATGAAGATGGGGCGCTCCCAGTTGCACTGTGCCAACATCTCGAGCATCATGAGCTCATTTTTGTACAGCGCACGCTTTCCCTTCAGCGAAATGTACATTCTGTCGGGCATCTTAGCTTTGGTTTCCTCGTCCGTAGCACCGATGTATTCCTTTGGAATCATCATGCCAGAGCGTAGGATGGCGTCTTTGTCAAGCTTGAGGTAGACGGTGTCGGTGGGGATGAAGTGCAGGTCACTCTTGTCCGACTGAACCCAATACTTCAGGATATTTCTTAACTCGAATGGCTCTTCACCGAATTGCGCTGAGGCACCAGCAGGATTCTGTTTGTAGAGAGCAAGCACTTGCTTCTTGGCATCGCCCTGAATAGCGATATAGTCGTTGGTGCCCTCGACGTATTGCAGGCGAGGCCAGCTGATGGGCACGCTTGGCGAATCGTATGCAGGACGGCGCATTTGGTCGATGTACCAAGGCGTCTGGAGGTAGCTGAGATTGCAGACGCGAGCATCGGTGCGGAACTCTTCCGTCTCCTGATTGTACCAGAGAGGGAAGGTGTCGTTGTCGCCATTCGTGTAGATGATAGGATGTCCCTCTGCTGGCAGGGTATTGAGATAGTTCTGCCCGAAGTCGCGACACATATATCTGTGGCTTCGGTCGTGATCGTCCCACGTCTGAGTCGCCATCTGAATGGGTACCAGCACGCAGATGATGGAGGCAAGCACAGCGGGAAGAATGTCGCTATTCTTCAGCATTTTGCTGAGCCATTGAGCAACAGCCGGAACAGCCAATCCGATCCAGATAGTAAAGGCGTAGAACGATGCGGCATAGGCATAGTCGCGTTCACGGGGCTGCAAAGGAGTCTGATTCAGATAGAGCACGATGGCCAAACCTGTCATGAAGAAGAGGAAGAAGACAATCCAGAATTGCTGCAATCCTTTCTTGCCTCCAAAAGCCTGCCAGAAGAGTCCGATGAGGCCGAGTAGCAAGGGGAGGCAGTAGAAGACGTTGTGCCCCTTGTTTTCCCTCAGTTCGGCAGGGAGGAGCGTCTGGTCTCCTACCAGTTGCTTGTCGATGAAGTGGAATCCCGTTATCCAATTACCGTTTTCAATCTCTCCATTTCCTTGTATGTCGTTTTGCCGTCCGACGAAGTTCCAGAGGAAATAACGCCAATACATGTAATTGACTTGATAGTTGAAGAAAAAGGCAAGGTTCTCTCCCATTGTGGGGATGGTGAGCGTCTGCATTTCTCCACATTGGTCGTATTTGACTTTATGCCCCTTTATGCCTCCGGGTACCCACTGGTCATATAGATTGATCTGCTGAGCCCCGTAGTGGCTGTGGCTTTCGCTATACATGCGCGGGAAAACCATATTCTGGGCATAAACGTACTTGTCGCGGTTGCTTACAACTACGTAACTGTCTTTTTCGTCGGCAGTCTTCTTCTCTTTTTTTCCGTAGATGGGAGCTCCCTTCTTGATTACTGGTGTACAGTATTTACCTTCCACCTTCATCTTCACTTTCGAAGCATAGGTCTGCCCGTAGAAGAGAGGAGTGCTACCATACTGCTCACGTCCCAGATAGTCTCCCAGCGTGAAGATGTCTTCGGGGGAGTTCTGGTCCATAGGCGTGTTGGCCATAGAGCGGATAACGATGAGAGCATAGGATGAATAGCCCACAACCATCACCAGCAGGCAAAGCAGCGAAGTGTTGAGAAGGCGGGTGACGTCCTTTTTGCTGATAAAGAGAGCGATGGCAACGGCAGCAAGAATGAAGATGCCGATGATGATGCTCGAAGTGCCGTGTCCCAAGAACGGGATGCCGAGCATGCCGATTGTGACAAGGAAGACAATCTTTTGCAGCGATTTGTTGTCGCGATAAGTGGCAACGATGCTAACAATAAGACAGGCAATCAACAGAACGATGTAGATGATAAGGCCTGTGTTGAAATGCATGTGGAGAGTGTTGACGAACAAAAGTTCGAACCATCCGCCCACCTTCACGATACCCGGAACAATTCCGTAGAGGACAACGGCAACCAACACGGCAGAAACAACCAGCGCCAGCACGGTGCCCCAGAAGGTGACATTCTCTTTTTTCTTGTTGAAGTAATAAACGAGCACGATGGCAGGGATGCACAGCAGGTTGAGCAGATGGACACCTACGGAAAGTCCTATCATATAGGCAATGAGGACAATCCAACGGTCGCTATGAGGCTGGTCTGCCACATCTTCCCACTTCAGGATGAACCAGAAGACAACGGCTGTGAAGAAGGAACTGAAGGCATAGACTTCGCCCTCCACAGCGCTGTACCAGAATGTGTCGCTGAAAGTATAGGCAAGTGCTCCGACAAGTCCAGCACCCATGATGGTGACAAGGTTCCCCTTCGTCATCTTTCCGTCTCTGCCGCAAATGAGATTCTTGGTGAGGTGCGTGATGGTCCAGAAAAGGAAGAGAATACATCCTGCGCTCAAAAGGGCGGACATTGTGTTGACCATACGAGCTACCTGTGCGGGATCACTCACTAACTGCGAAAACAGGTTTGCCGTAAGCATAAAGAAGGGTGCCCCTGGGGGGTGTCCCACTTCAAGCTTATAGCCGGTAGTAATGAACTCGGGGCAATCCCAAAAACTTGCCGATGGCTCTATGGTCAAGCAATAAACCACAGCTGCTATCGCAAAGGTAAGCCAACCTATCAGGTTGTTTACAAGTTTGTATTGCTTCATATCTTTATTAGATGTATTACGAAAAAGGTTTGCAAAGTTAAGAATAAAGTACTATATATCCTACCAATTAATTTTATTTAGCAATTTAATGAGCCAGCAGCAAGGAGATGCCTACAGCCGAAAGCACGATGACAAAGTAGCGGATAAACTTCCCTAAGACCATCGAAATCATGGTGCGTGGAACATTGGAATGCAGCACTCCCATCGCTATCATGATAGCTGTTCCCAGTAGCGGTACAAAGCTGAAAAACGCCGCCCACCAGCCATACTTCTGAATAACAACTGTGGCACGGTCCATTGTCTCGCTTTTCATGTGTAATACTCGGGCAAGCTGCTCGGGAGTCCCTCTAGAGCCGGCATAATAGCAGAAGGCTCCTCCTATGATGTTACCTAAAGTTCCCCACAGGAGCAATCCAAGAGGTTCCACTCCGAGAGCCAGCAAGGCAATCATAATTGCTTCGCTGCTGATGGGAAGAACCGATCCTGACAGCAATGCAGCCAAGAACATTCCCAGATAGCCGTAATTCATCAGAAAGGAACTAATGGTTCCCATAGGGGTTGCGAGATATAGATTAGGTAAAAAATCAACAAAAGTAGTATGTAGATGCCTCCCATGCGCGACTTAGATGAGATGAGCATCTGAGTCACAAAGAGGCAGGCAATCGATATGAGCAGCGGAAGCAAGTCAACAAATAAATTCGGCTGCAACAGAGCCAAAATGAAGGATGCAATAAACACAAGCAGCAGATACTGGTAGCTGACGCGAGCCTTCTCCTTGATAGTAAACAGGGTGGAGGGAAACATGACAAAACTGGGAATGGCGAGGAAGATCAACATTCCCGCAGCCGTTATCTCGTTGAGAGTCATATTTGTATAGCTGATGGCGTCGAACTGTATCAACTGCTGGAAAGGAACAATGAAGAGGTCCAGCTTGTCAAACAAGAACAGTATTCCAGCGCTTATCCAGTAGGGAATAATCAGCCCGATAATGGTTGCCATAAACGTGCGGGGTGTCAGCGACTGCATCATGCTGCCCCCTATCAGCAGGAAGGGCACCAGAAAGAGCCACTTGGGGAAGAGGATGGATGCGAGGCTCAGGAAGGAGAAACCTATCAGATACTCGCTGATAGCATCGTGCCTCTGATATGTCGACATCAGCACATACAAGGCAATGAGAATTATCACCAAGCTGATGCTGCCTGCCCGAAGGGGCATGAGGAAGGGTGCTCCAGCAACGAGAGCGAAGAACAGCCCCGTGGGAAAATGCGTGCGGGCATTATAAAGCTGATATTCTCCGATGGTCCTGAAGAGCAGATAGCATGAGAGAAGATACAGAATAGGCGAGACGATGCTTTGAGTCAGCATGCCCACGGGGAGCGTGATGCCGAAGACGGAGAGAGATGTGTCGGGCAAAGGTTCTCCCAAAATGCCTGCCAAGCGCAATCCCCATAGAGTGAGGAAGAGCAGCAAGCCCAGGATGAAAGGGGCGTAGCTATGAAGGGTTCTTTCGAGCAGGTTTCTCATAGTATGTCCTTACCAATATCCTTGCGGAAATATTTCCCGTTGAAGAGTATGCGTTGGGCATTCTGGAACGAGCGCTCGAGAGCCTCCTGCTGGGAGTTGCCGTATGAGCTTACCGCGATGACGCGCCCTCCGTTCGTTACGGTTTGTCCCTCCTTCATTGCTGTACCGGAGTGGAAGATGATGCTTCCTTCAACGTTGTCGAACCCCTCGATGGGGAACCCTTTCTCGTATTTTCCGGGATAGCCTCCCGAGACAAGCATGATGCAGACAGCGCTTCGGAAGTCTATCTCGAGAGTCTTGCATGCAAGGGTTTTGGTTGCGACGCCTTCGAAGAGGTCAACGATATCGCTCTTCAGGCGAAGCATCACGGTTTCCGTCTCAGGGTCTCCCATTCTGACGTTGTATTCGATGACGTACGGATTTCCTTCGCAGTTCATCAGCCCGAAGAAAATGAAGCCTTTGTAGTCGATGCCCTCAGCAGCAAGCCCTTCAATGGTAGGACGGATAATCCTGTCCTCCACTTTCTTCATCCATTTGGCATCGGCAAAGGGGACGGGGGAGACGGAGCCCATTCCTCCCGTGTTGTTGCCCGTATCTCCTTCCCCGATGCGCTTATAGTCTTTCGCTTCGGGAAGGATTTTGTAGCTCACGCCGTCTGTGAGCACGAAAACGGAGCACTCCACGCCGCTCAGGTATTCCTCGATGACTACCCGGCTCGAAGCGTCGCCGAACATTCCTCCGAGCATTTCCTTGAGTTCTTTCTCTGCTTCCTCAAGGGTGTCGACGATGAGCACGCCCTTTCCTGCGCAAAGTCCGTCGGCCTTCAGCACGTAGGGAGCTTTCAGGGTGCGCAGGAAGGCGATCCCTTCATCCAGCGTGCTGCCGTTGAATGTCTGATAGCGAGCTGTGGGTATATGGTGGCGCTGCATGAATCCCTTTGCGAAGTCCTTGCTTCCCTCGAGCACGGCGCCTGCCTTCGAAGGCCCTATGACGGGAATGGACGAGAGGTCCTTGTCGGCTTTGAAGAAATCGTAGATGCCTTTCACCAGCGGGTCTTCGGGCCCGACGACTACCATATCGACGCCTTTGCTAAGCACAGCTTCGCGAATGGCTGCGAAGTCGTCTGCTTTCACGGGGAGGTTCTCTCCTATGAGTGAAGTGCCCGCGTTGCCGGGAGCGATGAAGATTTTTTCCACTTTGGTGCTTTGGCTGATTTTCCAGGCAAGGGCATGCTCGCGCCCTCCGCTTCCGAGAAGTAAAATTTTCATAGTCTGTTGTTGTCCGAGGGGATTGATGATTTTTGCTTTGAGGAAAAAATTTTTTTCTTTCTACATCTCGCCGTATTCTTTCTTCATACGGCGAGATTCCTTCTTCATAATTTCGGCGCCATTTTTCTCGTCATTTCAAGTAGTCTTCAAAATACTGCGTGATGCGATGATGAAGGTGCACTCTGTCTCGTCCCACCATGTTGTGCCCTTGAGCAGGATAGATGAAGAGGTCGGGCTGCGTTTCCGCATCGATGCAGGCACGCAGGAAAGCCATCGTGTGCTGCGGCACGACTGTATCGTCGTTGCCCCCGATGATAATCTGCAGCTTTCCCTTCAGCTTGTCGGCACGGTTCAGAAGGCTCGATTCGGCATAGCCGTCGGGATTCTCCTCAGGAGTATCCATATATCGTTCTCCGTACATCACCTCGTAGTATTTCCAGTCGATGACGGGTCCTCCGGCAACTCCTACCTTGAAGATTTCGGGGTAGGTAGTCATCATGTTTATTGTCATGAATCCGCCGAAGCTCCATCCGTGCACGCCAATTCGCTCGTTGTCGACATAGCTGAGGCTCTGCAGCACTTTCACTCCTTCCATCTGGTCTTTGGCTTCCTCCACTCCCAAGTGGCGGAATGTGCAGTTTTCGAAGGCAAGCCCGCGCGCCGAGCTTCCGCGATTGTCGAGCGTGAAGATGACGTATCCCAGCTGAGCCATATAGATGTCCCACCCGCGCACGTCGTAGTTCCATCCGCCCGAAACGTTCTGGGCATGAGGACCTCCGTAGACGTAGACGACGGCAGGATACTTCTTTGACGGGTCAAAGTGTGTGGGTTTTACCAGACGGTAGTACAAGTCGGTGACTCCGTCGGCAGCTTTTACTGTTCCGATAGTTATCTCGGGCACTTCGTATTCAGCCCAAGGATTTGCAGCCTCGAAGAGAGTCTGGACTTTCCCTGTAACAACGTTTATCAGTTGCGTGCGACGAGGAACCTGGGGCGCCGAGTAGGTGTCGATGAGGTTGTTGCCGCTTTCGGAGAGCACCACACGGTGCATTCCCTCGCTGTCGCCCAGGAGGGTACGTTTACCGCTGACGGTAGTTTTCCACGTAGTGATACACAAGGGAGACGTTTCCCTGCTTTGGTAGATGATGAGTTTTTTCTTTGCATTGAAGCCCACGATGTCTTCTACCACCCATTCTCCTTTCGTTATCTGTCGGATGAACGTTCCGTCAGCATTGTAGAGGTAGAGATGATTGTATCCGTCGCGCTGGCTCTGATAGATAAACTTGCTGTCGTCCCAGGGGAGGAAGGCGATGGGATGCGAAGGTTCAACGTATTTCTCGTGTTCCTCCTCGATGAGAACAGCTTCGCGTGCTCCCGTTTCGGCATCGTAGCGCACCAGCTGCGAGTAATCCTGTGCCCTGTTGAGCTCGATGATGTACACTTTCTTTTCATCGGGGCTCCAGCTGACGTTTGTCAGGTAGCGGTTGACGGTTTCCCCTGTCTCGAGCCAGACGGTTTGCCGGGTGCGTGGATTGAAGACACCCACATTCACCACATGGCTTGTCATCCCTGCCATAGGGTACTTGTCGGGGCGCAACTCGGCAATGCGCGTTGCATAGTCTATCTGCGGATAGTCGGTAACCATTCGCTCGTCCATCCTGTAGAAGGCAAGCAGATTTCCCTTCGGGCTCCAGAAGATGCCTCCGTTTATTCCGAATTCGTTGCGATGAACACTCTTGCCGCAAACCACGCCTTTGGGCTCGTCGGTGACTTGTATTTCCTCACCTTCGGCAGAAGAAACAAACAGGTTGTTCTCTTTGGTGAATGCTCTGAAGGGACGTTTGCTCGGCTCTCTTGCAGGAGCGCCTTCCACGCACTTCTCCCCCTCGAAGTGGAATGGCTTCGTCTCGGGGCGCATCTTGTTGTAGTTGTTGCCTCCCGGCATCAAGTCCTCGAGAGTGAAGGTCTTCTTTTCGGTGTTCTCCTGTGAGTTGGCAGGCATGACGGATGCAAGGGTGAGAAGAAGTGTGATGCTGAAACTGTGAATGAAGAATCGTGCTTTCATGTCGTTCTTATGATTTGGGCTTTGACTTGCGGGCAAAACTTTTACGTTCTCCCATGTTTTTCTTGAAGCGCTTGTCTCCGGCGTCTTTACGTTTGAAGCCTCCTCGCTTGTCGTCTTTGCGGAAACCTCTTCCCTTGAAGTCGCCTCGCTTCTCATCTCTGCCGGATTCTCTTCCTCTGAAGTCGCTTCGTTTGTTGTCTCTGCGGAAGCCTCCTTCGGGTCTTTCTCTGCGGAAGCTTCTCGTCTGCTCCTCTTCCTGCTTGCGAGCCGCACGCTCCTTGCGGGCGATGATTTCTTGCTCGTGCACGAAATTGTCGTGCCTGTTGCGGAGTTTCTCGTACTCTATACGCTCCTCCTTCGATTCGAAATCATCTCGTTCGTATTTCTTGTCTGCGTCATCGCGTTTCTCTGCAAAACCTTGTCTCTGACGCAGAGGGCGACGTTCCTTCATGGGGCGCTCGGTTTTGTCGAGTTTCTCTCCCCCTTCGCGGAAATCGCTGAATTTTCCGCTGAACATCTCATATTTGCGGTATTCGCAGGGCAGCGCTCCGTTGAAGAGAGGAACTATCACCGAAGGCTTCAGGCCAATCTTGTTGAAACATTCCTCTTTGTAGCTGATAATCCAGGCTTCGTTGCCTTGGAAGCTGTGTTTCAGCTTGGAGCCGATGGTTTGGTAGAGTTCCATCAGGTCATCGGGGTTCAGGCGCTCTCCGTAAGGAGGATTAGTGATGATGATGGCTTTTTCGGCAGGCTGCTCGAAGTCTTCAAACGCGCGGTGCTCAATCTCAACATCCTTCGTCAAGCCTGCAGCCCTCACGTTAGCTTTGGCAATGTTGACAGCTTTCCACTCTTTGTCGTATCCGTAGATGTGATGTGTGAATTCGCGCTCAGCAGAGTCGTCGTTGTATATCTCATCGAAGAGCTCTTGGTTGAAATCGTCCCATTTCTCAAAGGCATACTCCTTGCGGAAGAGCCCGGGAGCCATGTTTCGTGCTATGAGGGCCGCCTCGATAGGAAGAGTGCCAGAGCCGCACATAGGGTCGATGAAATCGCATTCGCCTTTCCATCCTGTCATCAGAATCATGCCGGCAGCGAGTATCTCGTTGAGGGGTGCTCCCACCGTTTCCTGCCGGTATCCGCGCTTGTGCAGCGACTCTCCCGAGCTGTCGAGGGCGAGGGTGCAGTCGTCCTGGGCGATATGGATGTGGAACAGGAGGTCGGGGCTTGTTACCTGTACCGACGGGCGCTTTCCCTCACGCTCGCGGAAATAGTCGGCAATGGCGTCCTTTACCCTGTAGGCAACAAACTTCGAGTGCCTAAACTCTTCGCTGTATACTACTGCGTCAACGGCAAAGCTGTTGTTGACATTCATGTACGAATCCCAGCCGAAGTTCTTCAGTTTTTCGTAGATTTCGTCGGCATCCGTAGCCTTGAAGTGCAGAATGGGCTTCAAGATGCGGATAGCGGTGCGCAGAGAAAAGTTAGCTTTGTACATCATTGCCTTGTCGCCAGTGAAGGAAACCATGCGGCGTCCTATCTGTATGTCATTGGCTCCCAGCTCCGTAAGTTCCTTTGCCAATACTTCTTCCAACCCTTGGAAGGTTTTGGCTATCATTTCAAAAGTCTCCAATGTGTGTGATATTTTTTATATTTGGGCACAAAATTACAAATAAAATTTGTATTTTTGCCAAACAAAAGAAAATATGCGATGAAAAACAAACATCTTCTCTTTTTTGCCCTTGGTGCAGCCGTTGGATTCTGCATCCCGTTCCTCATTTCCAGCCAGTCGGTTTCTGATGATGAGCACCCTCGCACAGAGGTCCCCGCTGCCGTTTCCTCACCGAGGGTGCCCACTTCGGTAGAGTTTGCCGGACAGACAGTCGAGCTGAAGAGAGCAGACCTTCATGAACGTATGGACAGGGAGATGCTTGCCTTCACCTACTCCCATCAGCTCACGCTGCTCATGCTGAAGCGCGCCAACCGCTTTTTCCCCATCGTGGAACCTATCTTGAAGGAGTACGGAGTGCCCGACGACTTAAAATACCTTATGGTGATAGAGAGCAACGTCGACCCCCGCATCAAGTCGTCGGCAGGCGCTGCCGGATTGTGGCAATTCATGCCCGTGACGGGTCGTGAGTATGGTTTGGAGGTAAATGACAACATCGATGAAAGGTATCATGTAGAGAAATCAACGCGTGCCGCATGCGCCTATCTGAAGAAGTCGTACAGGCAGTTTGGCGACTGGATGACGGTAGCTGCAAGCTACAACGGGGGCACGGGGGGCGTAGCGAAGAAACAGGGCTCGCAAGGCGTACAAAGTGCCCTCGACATGTTTTTGGTGGAGGAGACGTCGCGCTACATGTTCCGCCTGCTGGCAGCGAAAACCGTCTTTGAAAATCCTGCCCGCTACGGATTCCTGCTCCGAAGCGAGGATCTCTATCCCTACATCCCCCCGAAAGAGACGGTTGTCGTCACCACTCAGATTGACGACCTTACTGCTTTTGCCAAAGAACACGGAGTCACTTTGGCTCAACTGAAGACGGAGAATCTCTGGCTTCGAGGAGACGGACTTAACAACAAGTCCGGGCGTCGCTACGAAGTCAAAATCCCCGATGAAAAGGCACTTTTTTACAATCCGCGCGACACAAAGCCCCATCGTAAAGAGTGGGTTATTGACTGGTAAACGGTAGTGTTTCTCCCTTTCTTCCCATCCGAAAGAAAGGGGGATTTTTCCCTCGCTGTCATCGTTGTTTTTTCCCTTCTTCATCTCGCGATATGAAGAAGGAATACGGCGATATGAAGAAGGAATCTCGCGATATGTGTTCTCCAAAAAATTTTTTCCCTTCTTCATAAATTTTTTTCCTTTGCCCAAAAAATTTTTTGGAGAAGGGAAAATTCTATGATGAAAGAGAAATCCGCCGTCGCCCTTCGGCAGATTATTTTCTCCTTTTTAATAAAAAAAAGGGCGAAAATCGGCAAAGTCGATTTTTTTGCCTATATTTGCCAATTAATAACTAAACAGCCTGTTCAAGGCACCCACATGTCCGTCATCGACCAGAAGCGAATAGCGAAGAACACCCTGCTGCTCTACGTCAGAATGGGGCTGATTATGCTCATCAGCCTCTACACCTCGCGCGTAGTGCTCGACGCACTGGGAGAGGTGGACTATGGCCTCTACAGTGCTGTGGGGGGTGTTGTGGTGATGTTCTCTTTCTTGAGCAACACGATGTCGACAGCCTGTCAGCGTTTCTTTTCCTTCGAACTAGGAAAGGAGAACTACGAGCAGCTGCGCCGAGTCTTCTCGCAGAGTCTCGTCATCTTTTTCCTTATTATGCTCATTGTGCTGTTGCTGTCAGAGACGGCAGGCCTGTGGTTTGTCAATCAGAAGATGAAGCTTGCCGGGCGAGAAGAGGCTGTACAATGGGTTTTCCAGTGTGCCGTAGTCGGTTTCGTCTTTCAGATAATGCGCACTCCCTACATGGGCATGATTATTGCTCGGGAGAAAATGAAAGTGTTTGCCTACATAAGCATCTTCGAAGCTGTCGGAGCCCTTGTTGTCGCTATCTTGCTGGCACACTCCGCTTCGGATAGGCTGAAGCTCTATGCCATGCTGATGCTTTCTATTCAGTTTGTGACAACGCTTTTCTATGTCTTGTATTGCCGCATCTTCTACCGAGAGTGCAAGCCTACCTGGCAATTCCAGACAGGTTCGTTCGGGCATATTTTCTCTTTTACAGGTTGGGAAATGATAGGGTCTCTTGCCGGCGTTTGCAAGCAATATGGGGTGAACGTGTTGATAAACATGTTCTTTGGTCCTGTTCTAAACACCCCTCGTGGATTGGCACAGAAGGTGTATATGACTTTTGTCCAGCTGCAGACGAATTTCTTTATGGCAGTAAAGCCGCAGCTGATAAAGTCGTATGCCGTAGGTGAAAAAAAAGAGATGCAGAAACTGCTTTTTCAGAGCACGCGCCTCACGTATTACCTGCTTCTTATTGTGTCGGTACCCCTCATCTTGGAAACGCCTATGATTTTGGACGTTTGGCTCAAGAACGTGCCAGAACTAACGGTACTGTTTACGCGTTTGATACTCATTAACGCGCTGATAGACACTTTTTCTAATCCGTTGGCAACAGCCATCCAAGCAACAGGCAAAAACAAGTGGTATCAAATAGGAATGGGAGCGACGTTGCTTGCAATCATTCCTGTGGCGTATGTTGGATATAAATGGCTAAAATGGCCTGTGGAGTCGGTATTCATTATTTCCATAGTATTCTCCTTCCTCGCACAATTTGTTCGCTTTTACTTTGTGCGCAAACAAGTTTCGGTTGACACGAGGTTGTTCTTGAAGGAGGTTGTGGGCGTTATCTTGGTGGTAACGGCTTTGTGCTTCTTGCTCCCCATGCTACTACAGCTCGTCTGGAGTGAACGTACATTTTGGCAGTCTATTCTCGTTATCTGTTTTTCAATTCTCTGTACGGCAGTAGTTGTCTATGTGATAGGCATTACCCGCACGGAACGTAAACATTTGATACATTTCATAGTAAACAAATATAAACTAATCGTATGCAAGCAATAATTCTGGCAGCAGGCATGGGCAAACGACTTGGTGAACTGACAAAAGAGAACACCAAGTGCATGATTGAAGTAAACGGCAAGAAACTTATCGACCGAATGCTTCTTCAACTCTCGGACCTTGGGCTGGAACGTGTCGTCATAGTTGTCGGATACCAATCGGAAAACCTGATAGAGCATATAGGAAATCGCTACGAAGGGAAATTAAGAATAGAATACATTCACAATCCTATTTACGATAGGACGAACAATATCTATTCTTTGGCTTTGGCAAAGGAAAAGTTGATAAAAGACGATACTTTGCTCCTCGAGAGCGACTTGATATTCGAAGAACGAATGCTAAGGCTTATTCTCCAAAATCCCTATCCAAACCTTGCTCTTGTTGCAAGCTATGAGACTTGGATGGATGGTACAATGGTACGTATCGATGAAGAAAACAACATCGTCAGTTTTGTTCCCAAAAAAGCGTTCAACTATTCTGACGTACCATATTACTACAAGACTTGTAATATCTATAAGTTCAGCCGTGAGTTCTCTACGAATCAGTATGTTCCCTTCTTGGAAGCCTATAGCCGTGCTATGGGGAACAACGAATACTATGAACAGGTTCTGCGCGTGATTACGGCTCTTGACAAATCGGCTCTGAAAGCTCTACCTATCTCTGATGAGAAGTGGTACGAAATAGATGACGTGCAAGACAAAGATATTGCAGAGGTGCTATTTGCAGAAGATTGTGAACAATTGCACAAATATCAGAAGCGTTATGGGGGATACTGGCGCTTTCCACAATTGAAGGACTTCTGCTACTTGGTGAATCCGTTTTTTCCAACGGCTCGAATGAGAGATGAGCTGCGAGCCAATTTTGACGCTTTGCTTACAGAATACCCTTCGGGAATGGGAGTTAATTCATTGCTTGGAGGAAAATATTTCGGCATACGTCCCGAGTATGTCTGCGTGGGAAACGGTGCTTCCGAATTGATAAAAAGCCTTGTGGAAAATCATTTCGAGGGACGTGTCGGGATGGTGTTCCCGACTTTCGAGGAATATCCTAACAGGATGCCGGCAGAACGAATAGTTAAATATATTCCGTCAAATCCCGACTTCCGATACACATCAAACGACATAAAGGAATTCTTTGCCGACAAGGATTTGAAGGCCCTGCTTCTTATAAATCCTGACAACCCTTCTGGTAACTTCATTCCTAAAGAGGATTTGATGGATTTATTGACTTGGGCAGAAGGTAATTCTCTTGCTTTGGTTGTGGATGAGAGTTTCGTTGACTTCACGGAAGACTATCGGGGTAATTCTCTGCTGTGCAACGACATCCTGGAGCAGCATCCTTCTATGCTGGTTGTTAAGTCTATCAGCAAATCGTACGGAGTGCCGGGTTTGCGATTGGGAATCATCGCTTCGGGAGACACAGAACTGATAGCCAGTATTCAAAAAGATGTTGCAATTTGGAACATAAATTCATTTGCAGAGTTTTACATGCAGATTTTCAACAAATACGAAAAAGACTATTATGCTGCATGTGAAAAGTTCGTGGCAGAACGAAATCTTTTTTATTCCGAATTGAAAGAGATTCCGTACCTTCGAGTCATCCCTTCTCAGGCAAACTATTATCTGTGTGAAGTGACAGACAGATATTCTTCTCAAGAACTGACTGATCTTTTACTTCGTCGTTTTAATATCCTAGTAAAAGACTGTGGAACAAAATCAGCTTTTACAGGCAGAAATTATATTCGCATTGCCGTTCGGGACAGAAAAGACAATGCTTTCTTGATAGAGAAACTGAAAGAACTATGAAAAAGCAAACTATATGCATTTGTGGAGGAGGAAACCTTGCTCATGTGGTAGGAGGCTTCCTTGCTGCGAAGACAAACGGTGAAGTGAGTTTGCTGACTCGTCATCCCGAAAGATGGAACCCTAATCGTACCATTACCGTCTCGGATAATGATGGAGGGGTTTTCGTCGGTAAATTTAGTAACATCACCTCAGATCCTCAGATTGCTTTGACTGGAGCCGACATAGTCCTGTTCTGTTTGCCTGGCTACGCTATTGCTGAGGAATTGGAAAAAATTAAGCCTTACCTTCAAGAAAAACAAATTGTGGGTTCTGTCGTTTCCAGTACGGGTTTTTTCTTGATGGCAAAGCGGATTCTCCCTTCGGGAACGCCTCTGTTTGGTTTCCAGCGAGTTCCGTTTATCGCCCGTGTGGATGAATATGGAAACTCTGCGTCATTGCTCGGTTATAAGCAATCTCTTTACTTTGCTACCGATGGGGTAGAAAATCCTGTTGATTTGTCCTACGTTTTTTCTTCTTTATTTGATATCCCTGTTTATTGGTTAGACAATTTTCTGAAGGTAACCTTGACCAATAGCAATCCTCTCCTGCATCCGAGTCGTTTGTTTGGCATGTTTGGAACAGGAGTGCAGGAGTTTGAAAACCCTTTGCTTTTCTATGAAGATTGGGACGATTTTTCTTCTGAGATATACATCGCTTGCGACATTGAACTTCATACGCTGATGAATAAGTTACATCTGTCTGAGAAAGACATTCCCACAATACTCTCTTATTACGAAAGTGAAGATGCTGCCACCCTAACAAAAAAAATACGTTCCATAAAAGCTTTCAAAGGGTTATTGGCTCCGATGAGATTATCAGAAAATGGGAAATATGTGCCAGACTATGCCAATCGGTATTTTACTGAAGATATTCCTTTTGGATTACTTCTCGTCAAAGCGTTTGCCGAAAAAATGTCGGTTTCCACTCCGACTATTGACAAGCTAATTTGTTGGGCACAAAGTGTTATGGGGAAAGACTTCCTCGTTGATCAGCGATTGGAAGGGAGAGATGTTGAAGAGACGATAGTGAAGTATATTTTATGATAGATCAGATAGTACAAAAGCAGTTGCGGGAACAGTATAATCCAGAAGGCTCTTTTTTGCGGAAAATTCAAAAAAGCCTACTGGACATCCTTGTTGAGTTGGATCGGATTTGCAAAGAGAATGGCATTCCTTACTGGCTCGACTCGGGTACTCTGCTGGGTGCCGAGCGTCACGGAGGGTTTATTCCCTGGGACGATGATGTAGACGTCTGCATTTTACGAAAAGACTGGAAAAGACTGCGTAACGCTTTAAAGAAAAACCTTCGCGAACCATACAAAGTGCATGAAGTAGACTCCACTTCCGATTACACACACTGTTGGCCACGTATTGTCAATGAGGAGATTACCATTCATCGTATGGTAAAAGTCGGAAAAGAGGGAGACATGGAAGAAAAAGCGGAGAACCTTTGGTTGGATATCTTTCTGCAGGTCAATGGATCCCCCCGTGTGGCTCGTTTCGTGGATTTGTTTTACGGACGTTGTTTTCGAAGAAAATATAGAGTTATTAATGACGGTAGGATGAATTATTTTCTAGGAGTAGTACTTTTCCCTATCGCGAAAATGATTGTCGGTGCTGCAAGGGCTTGCGGCAAGTGGTTCCATCCCGAAACCTTTATACATGACTATGGCACAGGCTTTTATTCCGTACGTAAAAAGAAAGATATTTTTCCCCTTTCTTTGATTGAGTTTGAAGGATATATGCTTTCTTCTCCCGTTGATATTCCTTCTTATTTACAGCGTATTTATAACACATATTCGCAGCTTCCTCCTGAAGAAAAAAGGGAGACGCATAACATTCTTTCTGTAGACTATGAAAAAAGATAGTAAAAAAGCACTTGTCATCGGAGGCAGCAATGGAATCGGATTGTCAATAGCTCTTCAGTTGGCTGATTGCTGTCAATCCGTATCTATCGTGGACAAAAACTATCCCGATGATACTTTACCCGAAAACATTCATATAACACAGTGCAATTTATTAAACAACGATTTTGGATTCCTCGCTGATTTTGACGATGTGGATATCCTTGTTTTCACTGCGGGCTTTGGACGTATCGCTCCTTTTGAGACTTTTATAGACAAGGAGATAGAAAATGCCTATACTGTCAACAGCATTGCTCTGACAAAGGTGCTTCGCCATTTTTTCCTCCGCATGAAGTCAAAAGAGAATTTTTATTGCGCTGTGATGGGAAGTATAGCTGGACTAGTCTCCTCCCCCCTGTTTTCTCTTTACGGAGCAACGAAGGCTGCCGTTTGCAAATTAGTAGAGAGTGTAAACATTGAATTAGAAATGTCTGACAGTGCCAATCGTATCTTGTGCGTATCTCCAGGCTCGATCAAAGGAACGAAATTCAATGGTGCATTGTTCAACGATCTGACTCTCACAAACTCTCTTGCACAGGAAATAGTTCGGCGTATGTTTTCCAGAGAGCAGTTTTTTATTCCAGACTATGAGAAAGTATATAAAAATGTACTTGACCGATACTATGCAGATCCTCATCTGTTTGGAGTGGATAGTTACCAATACAAAGAGAAAGGTGGACGAATCAATTTGAAGCCTCAGTTAAAAGTGGGTTATTTGAGCGGCACTTTCGATTTGTTTCATATAGGGCATCTAAACATGTTGCGCCGTGCGAAAGAGTATTGCGACTTCCTGGTGGTTGGTGTGCATAAGGATGCTTCACATAAGGGGAAGCAAACTTTTATCCCATTTGAAGAGCGTTGCAATATAGTGCGAAGCATTAAATACGTTGACGAAGTTATTCAGAGTGAGCCTGAAGACGATGACATATATAAAAAGGGTATCGTCAAGTACGACTTCCTGTTTGTGGGGAGCGATTATAAGGGCTCGGAACGCTTCCAGCGATATGAACGGTTTTTTGCAGACAAAAACGTACAAATCATCTATTTTCCATACACTCAGGGAACTAGCAGCACACAGCTTCGGGAAAGCCTTGATGCGATAGCAAAACAAAACAAATAAAGACAAGAACGATGGAAGACTTCTCATATATAAATGGTGAGGGAACGGCTCTCCGAATGGCGCAGAAGGAAATGTTGCAAATACTTATAGAGTTTGATAGAATCTGCCGGAAAAACAATCTAACATATTGGATTGATTATGGAACGCTTCTAGGTGCGGTTCGGCATGGTGGATTCATTCCTTGGGATGATGATATTGATGTCTCTATGCCTTCTTCCGACTACAAGCGTTTCCTTGAAGTCGCCTCTCATGATTTTGAAGAGGGGTTCTTCTTGCAGAATCAACAAACAGAACCTCAGCTAAACATGGGAGTGGGGCTTTCCAAAATACGCAAAGATGGGACATTGTTTATAAATGACTTTGACAACTTTCGCATTTGTTACCATAAAGGCATTTCGATAGATGTTTTTGAAGTGGTTGATTACCCAAATGTTTCCCAAAAAACATGGAATTTTTTCCGTAAGCGAATATTCAAATCGTATGGTTTTTTTCACTACAATCCTTCTTTAAGCCTAAAGAATATCATTAGCTATTTTGTTTTTCCATTCGAATATGTCTTGTTCAAAGGGTTGTGGAACCTTTTATGTCTGCGACGCAAAAAGGAACGGACTCTTTCTCGTCTAGAACGAACCCCATACGGCTATCCTACGATGAAGGCAGATATTTATCCTTTACAGGAGATGACTTTTGAAGGTTATTCTTTTTTTGCTCCCCAAAATCCGTCTGCCCGGTTGAGAGATAATTTTGGAGATGATTTCATGCAGATTCCTTCCCGTGAGAAACGCCGAATCCATGCAAAATTTATTTGCACGGACACAAGTAAACAATTTGTGAATTAATAGATGTTCTTTTGAGAAATGAAACAGTTTGATTATCTCATTGTTGGTGCAGGGCTATTTGGCTCGATGTTTGCATACAAGGCAACGCAAAAGGGAAAGCGGTGTCTCGTGATAGACAAGAACAACCATATTGGAGGGGGGTGCTACACAGAGAGAGTTTGTGGTATTAATGTCCATAAATATGGACCTCATATTTTTCACACTTCAAACAAGGAGGTGTGGGATTTTGTCAATTCTCTAGTACCTTTTAATGGTTTTGTTAATTCTCCAGTTGCCTGTTATAAGGGAAAGCTTTATAATTTGCCTTTCAACATGAACACTTTCCATCAACTTTGGGGGGTTGAAACGGCAGAAGAGGCTCAAGAAATTATAAACAAACAACGTGCCCCTTTCTTGCATATTGAGAACCCGGCAAACTTGGAAGAACAGGCGTTGAAATTGGCAGGGCGTGATATTTATGAAACGTTGATAAAGGGATATTCTGAAAAACAGTGGGGAATGAAGGCAACAGAGATTCCCGCCTTTGTTATCCGCCGTCTTCCCTTCCGTTTCGAATACAATAATAACTATTTCAACGATACTTATCAGGGTATTCCCGAGGGGGGATATACCCAAATGTTTGAAAAGTTGCTTGACGGAGTGGAAGTTCGGCTGTCTACAAATTATTTCGAAGACAGAAAGTTTTTTGATAACTTGGCAGATAGAGTTGTTTATACTGGGCAGATTGATGCCTTTTTTGATTATTGTTTCGGGGAACTTGATTTTCGTTCTCTTCGCTTTGAACATGAAGTGTTGGAAGGTGTAAAAGATTTCCAAGGCAACGCTGTCGTAAACTACACGGAGGCTGACATTCCGTTCACAAGGTGTATTGAGCATAAGCATTTTGAATTCGGACAACAACCTGATACTGTCATCACTCGTGAATATCCTCAAGCATGGACCAAAGGTGCAGCCCCATACTATCCAATAAACAACGAAAGAAACAATAAACTCTATTCTAAATACGCAGAACTGGCCTCTAAGCGCAGGGATGTTATCTTCGGAGGACGTTTGGCAGAATATAAGTATTATGATATGCACCAAATCATTGAGAAAGTGCTGCATATGGAAATAGAATGAAAGTCTCTGTATGGAAAAACTCTTATCAATAATCATTCCTACCTACAACATGGAGGCGCTTTTGCCTCCATGTCTGGATTCTTTACTTGTGCCAGAGACGATAGAACGGCTGGAAGTTGTTGTCGTTAATGATGGAAGCAAAGACCAGTCATTATCTATTGCTCGAGAATACGAGTCAAGATTTCCTCAATGTGTTTCGGTAATTGACAAGCCAAACGGCAATTATGGTTCAACTATCAACGCCGCCTTGCCTGTTATTAAGGGGAAATACGTAAAAATCCTTGATGCTGATGATACGTTCAATACCCAGGCGCTGGTGCAGATGCTCAATGCATTGCAGAAAGTTGACGTGGATTTTGCCGTTACACACTTTACTATTCTGAAGTCTGACGGGACAACAGAATTAGCTAAGTATAACCTCTATGGGAAGGAGCCTTACGAATATGGGCGAGTGTATGATTTGGATAAGGGGCTTGGTGATGGATACATACGTTTCTTTCTTATGCATGCTATCACCTATAAGACAGAGATGCTTCGTCAGCACGGATATAAACAAACTGAAGGCATCTCCTATACTGATTTGGAGTGGGATACCTATCCTCTTTTCTATGCTCGTACGATTGTTTTCTTTGACATCAATCTCTACCAATACAACATGGCTCGCGAAGGGCAGACGATGGATCCTAAGGTTCTCATACGCAGTGTGGGCCAGTTGGAAACAGTGACGGAAAAAATACTGAATTATCTGAGCGAAAAAGGGGTGGAGGATCTCCACCCTTCCCGTCAGGCATTCATCAAGCAGTATTATCTTAATCGTTTGCGTTTAGTTTGCAAGAGTCATCTGTTCGATATGCCGCGTAACCAATTTGATGCCGCTCATTTTGCAGAATTGGAGGCGCATTATCAGCAGGCATGCAACGAATTGGAATTAGGAGAGATAAAGCTTTATCCAGAGAACAAGATTATCCGTGCTAATGCTATGAAGTATTGGCACAAGTACAAAAAACGTTGGCCCTTGTGGTTTGAGAAGGTAAACACTCTTTTGAATATTGTAATGAAATGGCTATATGTGCGAATCTTCCGCAAGTGAAACAGTTTTTCTAAAAAAGAAAAACTAATAAATCCCTTTCTCTATGAGTCGTCTCTTGTTTATCCGATATAAAAAGAGCTCCCAAATATTTGAAGGAGGAGAGCAGTGTTCACAGCGTAATTTCAACGTTTATGCACGCTTGCTGGGTGAAGAAAACATCACTACCTATTATATTCACGATGAAACGAAACGTCGTTCTATCAAAGAATATCTGACAGGGGTTATCTTCTTTCCTTTCAACTTTTTTTTCGGGCTAACTCCACGTCGCGTAAGAGAAATTGTACGTATGGCAGAAAACTACGATTACGTGCACGTTGACAGAAGCCTATTCGGAATTATCGCCAAAAAGTTACGTAAGAAAGGATATCAGGGGCGTATCATATGTTTTTTCCATAATGTGGAATCTGATTATTTTGATGCTAAATTGCCCAAGAAAAACCCCGCTCGGGCAATAGTAATCCGTTGTGTAGATAAAAATGATGCTTGTTGCTGCAAGTATGCCGATAAGGTAATCGCACTGAATGAGCGCGATGCGCGTATTTTGGAAAAACGATACAAGCGTAAACCAGACATACTTGTTCCTATCGCAATGCGTGATACTTATATACGAGAGGAATATCCAAAGGAGATGACCTCTCGACGTCCTCATTGCCTTATTTTGGGCTCATATTTCCCTCCTAACAATGAAGGAATAGAATGGTTCGCCCGTGAAGTGCTGCCCAATGTTGATATTCATTTGCGGGTAGTGGGAAAGGGAATGGGTCGTTTACGTGAAAATTATTCCATACCCGAAGAAGTCGAAGTAATTGGTGACGCTCCCAGTTTGCTTCCTTATTTTGAGCAAGCAGACATCATGGTTTTGCCCATATTCAGCGGAGGAGGCATGAAGGTTAAAACATGTGAGAGCCTTATGTATGGCAAAAACATCCTTGCTACGGATGAGGCTTTAGAAGGATACGAAGTGGATGATGCTCAAATGGGAGGGCGCTGCAATACACGCGAGGAGTTTATCAAGGCTCTTCAATCATTCATTGACTCTCCTCGCCCTCGCTTCAATGCTTATTGTCGTAAAGTCTTTCTAGAACGTTACAGCGAAGAAGTTGTTTTGGACAAATTTCGCAGCGTACTTCAGTAGGCCGCAGATACTGTTCTTCTGAAAGGACTATTTTTTATTCAGCATCAGGTTGTTGGCCGTCGTGAGCTTTCCACATACATTCTGTAATTTTCATGTTTGAAAAGACAGCTGTGAAGGAAGACTCTTCAGGGGAACAGGCATAAATGCCGAACCTTATCTCGTCAGCTCCTGCCGGCATGTGGCAAATGCGCATTTGACTGAAATCAATGCCGTTATTGGAGCATTCGATGCAGAAATCATCCTCACGACGCGAGAAACGGTACCACATTGTCTTAATGTCAGCAGGAATTGCTGTTGTGGCCCAGTCGGAATAGCCATTATTAGTTACTACGCTGCCAAGATGTTGAAACTCTTCGTTTTCATATTCCACAGATCCCTTCAGCCAATTCTCACTGTCAAGATACATAACAATTCCGCATTGGTCAAAACGATGATGGCTCTGCGTGAAATCAGTCTTAACAACAAAGCTGAAGAATTTCTCACGTGTTTTCATCTGCAACACAGGGGCGTTGTCATTCTGGAAATGATAGTAGGTGCGTTGCCAAAGGTCTGTGTGGGGCGCAGAAGTAATAGTGATAGTGTCTTCTTTTATTTCAAACTTAGCGGGTTGCCTTGTCCATTGGAGTTGATTTAATTGGATTCGTCCGTTTTCTGCAAGAGCTACTTTAACATCATCAACAAAATCCACAGCCTGAGGCTCTTCTTTTTTATCATTACAGCTTGTTAGTGTGGTTATTGCCACAACAGCTAGAATCGCGAAGCTTCTGTAGTTCATACTTTTTAGTTTTTTTAGGCAGTAGCTTTCTTTTTGCGGCGAAGCAACTGATAGATGCCTGTTGCTGCAAGCGCAAGAAGGATAGCATACATCAGGCAAACGCAAACGATGGAAATGGTATCTCCTTTTCGCACACTGTCGGGGTCGAAAACGAAGCGTATGTTGTGATTCCCGGCAGGAACATTCAGCGCGCGCAGCATATAGTCAACGCGGTAGTGCTCTGCGGGTTTCTCATCGATGGTTACCTTCCATCCGTAGGGATAGTAAATCTCACTGAATACGACTGTACCATCTTTCTCGGCGTGAGTTTCATAGTCAATATAGTGAGGAGTATATTTCGTGAGTCGCACCGTTGCAGTACTGTCGTGCTGAAGTGCCGCGTCAGGAAGATAAGAAGAGAATTCTTTGTCAAGAACGGCTGTAGTGCGCAGGTTGAGAGTGTTGAGTGCCTGGCTCTCAGCATTTGCATCGTCAACGACAACAAGCGAGTCAACAAACCATGCGTTTCCCATAGCGTCAGGATTGAGCATTGGCGTCGGTTGCCCGTCGCTGCCTTTTGTGATAATATATTTCGCATTGAGCATGCTCACAACGTTCATGTTCATTTTTGACAGATGCTCGTCAATCAAGTCTTGGTAGCGACGCAGCTTAGCTGCACTGTAGCCTCCTAGGGATTTCAGATAATACGAAGTACGGCTGTCGTTAAAAGTGCTCGTTGTGAGGTTAAACACCCTGAAGTGTGGATCTTTGTCAGCCAACACTTGCTTTTCCCAAGGCTGCATAGCAAAATAGGAGCTATTCTGCTTTTGGGAGACGAAGTTAGAGTCGTTGAAAAAACGTTTGTCGACAGGCCACATGTCGATGACAATCAGCAGGGTAAGGATAGCTACTACCCATCCTGACTTTATCTTGGTACGAAGGAAAATCCACAATGTGAGCGCTGCCAGCAAGATGAGGCCTGCAGAGCGCAGCGAGTCGTTGACAAAGAGCGCTTTACGTTCACCCACAATCCCCTGATAGACAAAATCGGGAACTTGGCTTGCCCAGCTCGCATCGGAAGGAGAGCGGAAGGAGAACAATGCGCCGGAAAGGAGGGCAAGTAGCAAGCAAAGTCCTGCCGTAGCTCCGGCTGCTACATAGATAGCGCGAGTTAGTTTCTTCTTATCGCGGTTTTCGTTCATCAGCTCCTTAATTGCCAAGAAACCGAGTAGGGGCATCGTTATTTCGGCAACGATAAGAATGGAGGAAACGGTGCGGAACTTATTGTAGAAGGGGAAAATCTTGAAGAAGAATGCCGTTAGAGGCATGAAATGATTTCCCCACGCCAGCATTATGCTAAAAAGAGTGGCGATGAGCAAAGCCCACTTGTAAGAACCTTTCACTATGATTAATCCCAGCACGAAAAGGAAGCAGACGATGGCGCCCATATATACGTTGCCGGAAGTGAAGGGTTGATCGCCCCAATAGAGTGGAACGCTTTCACAGAACTGGGCTGCCGTTCGTCTGTCGATACCCTTGCGAGTCATTTCCTTAAATAGCTTTGACTCCTTTCCAACATTGTAGCTCGATGCTCCGCCTTTGGCTCCAGGAATTAGGAAACTGAGCGTTTCGTCAATGCCGTAGCTCCACTGAGTTGCATAGTCTAAGTCGAGTCCTTTCGTCTTGTTGGTGTTATCATTCTCTTTGGCAAGATCGGAATGTCCTCCTCGCATCGTTTGCTCGGCATATTCACGATTGGCGAAAACATTCGCGCTATTGCACCCGAGACCTATGAGCAAGGCAACAACGAAAACAAGCGTTCCGAGCCCGAAATCTTTCAGGCGTTTCTCTTTTATGTGGTTGTAGAGTTCGGCAAAGTAGAGCACCCCAATGAGCATGCAGATGTAGTAGCCCATCTGCGGGTGGTTGACGAATGAGACAGCGGTAGGAATAGCCGTGAGGGCAAATCCCCAGCCGTAGCGCTTCTGAAAGATGAGATGGAACCCTCCCACAGCTACAGCCATCAGCGCGATAGTAGATGTCTTGGTGATATGCCCGGCAGGTATTATAATAAGGAAATAGGAAGAGAGCCCAATCGCTATAGCTCCGGCAATGCTCATCCATTTGTCCACTCGGAAGCATCTCAACAAGATGAAGAAACAAACGAAGTATAGCAACAATATTGCAGGAGTCTTCGTCTGGCTATGTCCTGCCAACAGAATCTTTTTCAGTGGTTTCAGCAAGCCGCTTGACTTGTAGTATCCTCCTCCTATCTGATAGTTGGGCATACCGCTGAACATAGAGCCTGTCCAAAAGCTATGGTCTCCGGTAGCCTTTGTATACTCGATATTCTCATTCACCATACCCTTGAAGCTATTCGTATCGCCTGCATATACAATGTCGCCTTGCAGAGAAGGACGACAGTAGATGCACGACAGAGCGATAAAGAGTACAAGCGCAACTAAATAGGCGCCATATTTTTGGAAGAATCCTTTCATTGTTGCAATGATTTTTCAGAATAATCGTTATATGTAAGTGCAAAAGTAATCATTTTTTTCTTTTTCCTCTTCAACGTCACAAAAAATTGTTACATTTGTCAATTGAAACAATAAAAACGAAAATGGGTAAGAAAATCATCATCATAGGTCCTACCTGGCCTTATCGAGGAGGTATCGCAGCCTTTAATGAGCGCCTTGCGCGACAGTTTATGGACGAGGGGCACACTGTGCTTCTTTACACTTTCACGCTGCAGTATCCTTCCTTCCTTTTTCCCGGAAAGACGCAGTACTCCGATGATCCTGTTCCCGAAGGGATGACTATTTGTCGGCGCATCAGTTCGATAAATCCCTTCTCCTGGTTCAAGACAGGGCGAGAGATACGTAGACAAAAGCCTGATGTCGTAGTGTTTGCCTACTGGATGTCTTTTATGGCTCCCTGTTTCGGCACTATTGCTGCCTGCCTGCGCCGAGATAAGCACATCTGCCTTGTGGGACTCATCCACAACATGATTCCACACGAGCCCAACATCCTTGATAAGCTGTTTCCCGCCTATTTTGTTAACAAGATGGATGGATACCTCGCCCTATCGAAGTCTGTTGCTCAGGATATCAACAAGTTCGACCATAGGGACAAACCGAAACTTTTCCGCCCTCATCCTGTCTATGACCATTATGGAGAACTGCTGCCGAAGGCTGAGGCTCGAAAGTTACTCCGATTGGAAGAAAATGGGCGCTATGTGCTTTTCTTCGGGTTTATCCGTGCATACAAAGGGCTCGATTTGTTGCTTGAGGCTTTGGCAGATGCTCGTCTGAAGGAGATGAATGTTAAATTGCTGGTAGCGGGCGAGTTCTACGAGGATGAACAGGCATATCTTGACAAGATAAAGAGTCTTCAGATAGAAGACAGAGTGGTGCTGCATACGAATTTCATTCCCAACAGCGAGGTAAACCGTTTCTTCTCCGCTTGCGATATGGTGGTGCAGCCTTATAGGACTGCCACGCAGAGCGGTGTCACACAGGTAGCTTTTCATTTCGAAAAGCCGATGCTGGTAACGAATGTGGGAGGACTGTCGGAGATTGTTCCGCACGGGAAGATAGGCTATGTCGTAGAACCGACACCACCGAAAATTGCCGATGGAATCGCTGATTTTTACGAAAACGACAGGGAGACGACATTCATCGAAAACACAAAAGAGGAGAAACGAAAGTACGCTTGGTCGAACGTGACGGAGGCTCTTTCCGAAATCGTGCGATTAACGAAAGGAAACTGAATGGCGGAAGAAATTTCGAATAACACCCCAAACTCCGCACGATGAAAAAACTTTCTCTAAAGAAGTTCAAAGGAAAAAAAATTATTCCTTCTTCATACGGCGAGATTCTTTCTTCATATCGCGCGCTTCCTTCTCCATATTTTTTTAGCGAAAATATACTGTTAAAGCCAGCTTGTAGCAAAAGATATAAACCACTTGCATAACCACAAATAATCGAAAATACTAAAATCGTGACTTTTCCGTTTTGATAAGAAACGAAATGTCTCAAAGAATTCACAAAGGAGATTCGTACCAAATGTTTTAACCCCACACCGCTTATGATGTACAGAAACATGAAAAAGAACTTAAGCAAGACAAGCCTAATCGTAATTGTGCTTGCGCTAGCTGCGTGTGCTCCCAGCACTCCTCCTTCCTCGTCATCCCTCCCAAAATGGGAACGCAAAAGTGCTCCAGCTGTCATTCTGGGGCGATATGTTGACAGGGAACCTGGCGATAAAGAAAAATGTCCTGCCTTTTGGGGAAATGAAGAATCGCTCAAGGGCGGGGGCTTTCCTGAAATCATTACCGATTCCGTTGCTGGCACTTTCACCCTCGTGTGGGACATCTGTTATCCGCTGTTACATCAATTTGATGTATGCTCTATCCTGCTCTTTCCTGGCGATACCGTAAGATTTGATTTCAACAAAAAAGCTTTTGCTGAATATCAAGCCTACACTAGAGAAACACCATATGACAGCGTTACTACGCCAAAGTTGCAAGAACTTTGGAAGAAAGCAATTCACATCGAAGGCGCATCCTTTGAAAAACCGCTACCTATTCGTAAAAAAAGCATAGAACTTGGCGTTAGTCGGGATTTTGCAAAAGCTCATGCACACGATACCTTCGACGAATGGCGAGAAATATGTTGGAACGAGTTTCAGGATGTGGTTAAACAGTTGGATACGCTCAACCTCTCGCCCCAAGACAGGGATTATTATAGAATGGGAATCGAACAGGATTATTTGAATAAGCTAAGAATGTTCATGTTCGTAAAGAAAAGCTGGGGATGTATAACGGACAAAGACTCACTGGCCATGTTCGAGAAGCAGTTCACCTTCAAAGACCCTCATGCACCCGAACTGACTTACTATCGTGATGTCACTGGATTCTACGCCTGTCTCTCAAATCTGTTTAACGAGGGGCAAGAGTACATAGAGGCTAACGATTTGGGAGACTCTCCGTTAGGTCGTTGGTATAAGGAACTGGAGGAAGCTAAGGCTGTGATGACCCGTGTGAAAGCCAGGTTATCGGTAACACAAAGTGAACTGAACTCTCTTTCGCCAGAGTTCCAAACACAGATTCGTGAGATGCAGGCACAATTGGAACAGGAACTTTCTGACAGCAAAGGCGTCTGTCGTGACCTTCCTGAAGGGAAACCTTGGGAATGGTTGCCGAAAATCGTTGCCGAGCACAAAGGGCACATCGTCTTCGTTGACTTCTGGGCTACTTGGTGCGGCCCTTGTCGAACGGGCATGAAGGCGATGGAAAGCGTGAAGGACGAATTGACAGCACGCGGTGTAGACTTCATCTATATTACCGACACTAGCAGTAAAGCCGACGAATGGCTGACCTACGTCAGCCAACATGCTGGCGATCATTACATTGTGCCTAAAGACAAAATGAACGAGATGCAAATCCCTGATTACGATAATGCTATTCCTCATTACCTTATTTATAACCGCGAGGGCAAGCTTGTGAAAACCATTGTTGGTTGGCCCGGTGTGGAGGAGATGATGAAAGAATTTGAGAAACTCAAGTAATCTCGAAAACGCTAATTGCTTCCTTAATCATTCCTTGGAATAGGCAATAAGAAGTATCCATCGGGTCATTGGAAATAACGAAGGCATCAGAAAAACTCTTCTGATGCCTTCGTTATAGGTTGTCCTAAGCGGATTCGAACCACTACAAACAGAACCAAAACCTGTTGTGCTACCATTACACCATAGGACAATACCTTGATGCCTTCCTCTCGGTAAGACGCTGCAAAAGTACTGCAACTCTTTGTTTCTACCAAATTTTTCTTTGTTTTTTGACAATTATTCAAAAGAAAAAGCGCCGACACGCTTGAGGCGTGCCGGCACATAGGGGAAAAAGGATATGTCCTGCTTGCTTTTATTCAGCGATGAGGAGATAGTAGTTCTTCTTGCCTTTCTGCGCGAGGATGTATTTTCCGTTAAGCAAATCGGCAGAAGTAATCTCCTGATCGAAGGATTCGAGCTTCTGCTTGTTGACGCTTACGCCTCCGCCCTGCGCCATTTTGCGCATCTCGCCCTTTGAGGGGAAGACGGGAGCATCGTCGGTAAGCAGCTCGATAGCTTTCACTCCAGCTTCAAGGCGCGTTTTGGCAACCTTGAATTGGGGAACGCCCTCGAATACGGCAAGCAAAGTGCGCTCATCGAGTTTGACGAGTGCATCGTGCGTGTTGTTGCCGAAAAGGATGCCGCTTGCTTCCACAGCAGCATTGTAGTCCTCTTCGCTGTGTACCATACAAGTAACCTCTTTTGCAAGGCGCTTCTGAAGGATGCGAAGGTGCGGAGCCTCGGCGTGCTCGGCTATGAGCGCCTCGATTTCCTCCTTTGGAAGCGAGGTAAATATCTTGATGTAGCGCGAAGCATCCTCGTCGCCTACGTTGAGCCAGAACTGATAGAAGGCGTATGGGCTCGTATAGTCGGCGCTGAGCCAGACGTTGCCTTTTTCTGTCTTTCCGAACTTGCCTCCGTCGGCTTTGGTGATGAGGGGGCAGGTAAGCGCGAAGACTTCTCCTCCGTTGGTGCGGCGTATCAGCTCGGCGCCTGTGGTGATGTTGCCCCACTGGTCACTACCTCCCATCTGCAGCTTGCATCCTTTGTGCTCGTAGAGGTAGAGGAAGTCATATCCCTGCAGAAGCTGGTAGGTAAATTCAGTAAAGGAAAGTCCGTCGCGGGCTTCTCCGTTGAGGCGCTTCTGCACGCTGTCCTTAGCCATCATATAGTTTACCGTGATGTGCTTGCCGATATCTCTGGCGAAGTCGAGGAAGGTGAAGTCTTTCATCCAGTCGTAGTTGTTGACAAGCTCGGCGTGGTTTGGCTCGTTGCTGTCAAAGTCGAGGAAGTGCGAGAGCTGCTTCTTGATGCATTCGACATTGTGGCGCAGCGTCTCCTCGTTCAGCAGGTTGCGCTCCTGGCTCTTCCCGCTGGGGTCTCCAATCATGCCTGTGGCGCCCCCGATGAGTGCCAGCGGCTTGTGCCCGCAGCGCTGCAGGTGACGAAGCATCATCACTCCGCAGAGGTGCCCTATGTGAAGGGAGTCTGCCGTCGGGTCGATACCGACGTATGCTGTCACGGTTTCCTTACTAAACAATTCTTCGGTACCTGGCATCATGCTGTGTATCATTCCGCGCCAGCGTAGTTCTTCAACAAAGTTCATCGTTTGAGAAAGTGTAGTTATTTATCGTTTTAATTGTTTTGTTGCTATGCGAAAAGGGCGTTGCTTTCCGTAGAAGCGCTGCAAAGGTACTGTTTTTTTACGAGAAAGCAAACTTATTTTGCAAAAGACGTCGGATGTTGCTGTCAACGAGTTGCCGAAGGGATTCTGTGCTTATGCCCAAGTCGGCTGCTGCCTGTTCGTAGAGGGCTGTGAGGGCATCAGGATTGTCGTCGCTCTCGAGAAGAATTTCTTCTGCGGGAAGCGACAGCAGAGTCTCCTTATTATAATGTACGCCCAGCGAAAGATGACAACCCGCGCGGAGGTATTGCTCCGCTTGCTCGGGCTTTCCTCTGAATCCGTGTATGAGCCAGGGGGCAGAGATGTGGAGCGACTTGCGTATCTGGATGATTTCCTGCATGCTGCGCACGTCGTGGATGACGGGTACGAGCCCAAGCGACAGCGCCATTTCTATTTGGCTGATGAACACGCTGCGCTGAATGTCGGGCTGTGCGCCTCGCGTTTTGTCGAGCCCCGTTTCGCCCAGCATCACGATACGCTTTGCTTCATCCCCGCTCAGAAGGGTTTTCAGCTGCATGAGTTGCTCCGAACCGTCGTTTTCGATGTTCCACGGATGGATGCCTACTGCAAACAGATTCCCCTCTTTTTCTTCCTCCGTGAGGCTCAGGAAATCCTGCGGGCAGAGGCTTACGATAGCGCTTCCCGTTTTTTCGGGAAGAGAGTGGGTGTGGACGTCGCAGACGGGTGTGAGGAGCGGATGAATGGATGCATCAGGCTGCTGTGATTTTTCCTTCTCCAGAAGATTTTTTTCCTTCTCGAAAAAATTTTTTCCCTTCTTCATATCGCGAGATGAAGAAGGAATATCGCGCGCTTCCTTCTTCATAATTTCAGCGCCTTTCTCGAAGCGGGGCTTCTTGTAATAGAAAAAGCTGAATTTTTCGGGTACCGGATCATATCCCCATCCTCCCCAGGGGGCGCAGCGGAGTATGCGGTAGGTTGCCAGCCACAGCCCTTTCAGAGGGCCGTGTTTGCGTAGCGCTTCTATTGCGTATTGCGAGCAAGTGGGAGTGTATCGGCACGAGGGAGGCGTAAGCGGGGAGATGCAGCGTCTGTAGAAATGCACGGGAAGCAGCAGCAAAAACACGAGGGCTTGCCGCAAGGCGCCGACGATGCTCCGCAGGATGTCAGAGAGCGTTTTCATGCTGCAGCGATTTGACGATTCGTGCAAGAGAAGAACGTAGGGCTTGCCGTATTTCCTCAAAGGAGGGAAGAGCGTTGCCGATGAAGATAAGCGCGACAGTCAGCCTGCATCCTTTGTTTTCTTCGCAAAAAGCAGCCAAAGGAGCCTTCTCGAGGCGATAGGCTTCACGTATGAGGCGCTTCGTACGATTCCTGTCAACAGCGTTGTGGAATTTTTTTTTTGAAACCGAAATGAGGATTTGAGGGAGATGAACGGTACTTTCGTCCTCCTCTGTCTGCGCTTTATAGACAATACGCAAAGGATGGGCATTAAAAGCCCGTCCCTTTCCGTCGAAAAGCCATTCAATAGCAGAAAGGCTGCACAGACGTTCCTGTTTGGTGAAAGAGTGTTTCACCATCATGTCGATTACTTTTTCTTGCTGCTGTTCTTGGCAAGGTAATGCTCCAGAGCCATAGTCATCGAAGGACACTCCTCGGTAGGAGCCTCAAGGTCGAGCCTAAATCCGTGCTCACGTATTGCCTGAGCCGCATTAGGTCCAAAGCAGCCGATGAGGGTCTTTCCTTGCTTGAAGTCGGGCTTGTTCTCCAGGAGAGAGTCGATACCCGCAGGGCTGAAGAAGATGAACATATCGTAGCCGTCAAGTTCTCCATTCTCAAACTTCTTGCTTACAGTGCGGTACATGACGGCTTCATCGTGCTTGATGCCGTGCTCCTCAAGATAGTTCTTTATGTCATCCGTGTGTACGCTCGACTGAGGAAGGAAGTACGTTTCGCTGGGATGACGCAGAATCTGATTCATCAATCCGTCGATGTGTCCATCAGGGCTGAAGAACACCTTGCGCTTCCTGTATTGCACATACTTCTGAATGTAGAGAGCAACCAGTTCGGAGATGCAGAAATACTTCAGAGTGTCGGGAATATTCACGCGCATCTCGTGGCAAAGGTTGAAGAAATGATCGATAGCGTGCCTCGACGTGAAGATAATGGCAGTATGATCGGGAAGAATGGATACTTTCTGAGCACGGAATTCTTTCGGACTTACGCTTTCGATAGAGATGAATTGCTTGAAATCAATCTGTACGTTGTATTTCTGAGCTATCTCGTCGTAGTACTTTTTAGCTTCAGCGCCTTGTGGCTGCGACACTAGAATTTTTTCTATTTTCACTATCGTCTATGTTCAAAAAATTGGACTTAAATTCGTCAGAATCTTACCCAACACAAGGAGGGGTATCAATTCGAGCGTGCAAAAGTAGATAAATAATTGCAAAAGTCCATATTTTTTTGTAAAAAAGATGTGAAAAGCCCTTAAAATGAGCCAGATTTCAATAATTCCGAGCAAAATAGCAGCGCCAATCAGCACAAAAGACGTGGAAAGTTCGAAGGAAATGCAGCACATCGCGAAGGCAAAGAAAACAATGCCGCTCAGGATGCAAGTGTCTCCGAAAACCTGAGTCCAGGCTGCTGCTTGCTGCTTGCTGTAGAGGGTGTTGTTGACAATGATGAAAAACACTACCTTTATTAATATGTACGCAGCGGCAGCGATTGTGCCAGCAACAAGATATTTCCAGCATTGGGAGGAATCGGCTACGTGCCCTTTCGTCCAAAGGTAGTAAGTAAGGACTAATGCTGCGCTGATGCAGGTTTGCAAAAGGAGCGTTGTGCGTAAATAGAAAGAGCGAGATGTCCGGATGTTATCGGACTGTGCACGAGTGTGCCCCATAGAGTAGCCGTAGATCATCTGGTGCAGATAGTGGCTCCTGTCGGCAAGGGCAACAGCTATGATAAGGAAGCAAAGCAGCAGAACTCCGATGACAATGTCGTCCCCTATGAGGGTAAACGGCTGGGAGCTACGCGCCTCCCACGCTTTCACCAAAGGGCTTACTGCTGTCGTATCCATTCTCGGAAATGTTTTTCGATGTCAGATTGCTGCGAAACGACGAATTCTTGAATCCCATTGAGGAGTGTTCAGCACCAGTTCGACAGCTTCAGCTGGAGTAGAGGCAACGCACCAGATGTTTGCGTGAAGATCGCGCATGAAGTGCTCTTCGACGGCTTTCTGCAGTTGAGCGAGTAGCGGATCGTAGAAGCCGTCCAGATTGAGGATGACAATCGGATTGAGGTAGAGCCCGAGTTGCTTCCACGTGATCACTTCCAGCAGTTCCTCCATTGTGCCGCATCCTCCCGGGAGGGCAATGCATCCGTTGCTCAAGTCGGCGATGGTTTGTTTGCGCGTATGCATGTCAGCCGTAACGATAAGTTCGCTGAGACCCGTATGGTGCCAGTTTTCGCGGATCATGAACTCCGGGATTACGCCCACAACCGTTCCTCCTGCCTCAAGAGCGGAGTTTTCGACGGTGTTCATCAATCCCAGGTTGCCTGCGCCCGTAACGATGCGGATTCCTTTCTTTGCCAGCAGTTCCCCTACCTCGTGCGCGGCATCGAAGTATTTCTGTAGGATTTGCGTGCTGGAAGCACAGTAGACGGCAACTGTTTTCATCGTATCAATATCTGTAATGCTCTGATTTGTAAGGACCGTCGACAGAAACTCCTATATAATCGGCCTGAGCCTGCGTGAGTTTTGTCAGATGAATGCCGATACGCTCCAGATGCAGGCGCGCCACTTCCTCGTCGAGGTGTTTGGGCAGGCGATAGACGTCTATCGCATAGGGATTGTTGAAGAGCTCGATTTGTGCAAGCGTCTGATTGGTAAACGAGTTGCTCATCACAAAGGAAGGATGCCCCGTAGCGCAGCCGAGGTTGACGAGCCGTCCGTCTGCCAAAAGGATGATGCTGTGCCCGTCGGGGAAGAAGTAACGGTCGACTTGCGGCTTGACGTTCTGCCTTTTTATTCCTGGATAGGACTTCAGGGCAGCCACTTGAATCTCGTTGTCGAAATGTCCGATGTTGCAGACGATAGCCTGATCGGGCATCTTCTCCATATGATCTATTCGGACAATATCGATGTTGCCGGTAGTTGTCACGAAGATGTTGCCTTGCGAGCAGGCTTCGTTGAGGGTTACAACCTGGAATCCTTCCATAGCTGCCTGCAGCGCGCAGATAGGATCTATCTCCGTTACCATTACTCGCGCGCCGTACGAGCGCAGGCTCTGGGCGCAGCCTTTGCCCACTTCGCCGTATCCGCAGACAACAGCCACTTTTCCGGCTACCATCACGTCGGTAGCCCTCTTGATGCCGTCGACAAGGCTCTCGCGGCAGCCGTAGAGGTTGTCGAACTTGCTTTTTGTCACGCTGTCGTTGACGTTAAAGGCTGGGAAGAGCAGCTTGCCCTCCTCTTTCATCTGATAGAGTCGGTGCACGCCCGTAGTTGTCTCCTCGCTCACGCCGCGTATCTCCTTTGCTACATCGTGCCAAAAAGCCGGGCGCTCGGCAAGCACTTTCTTGAGCAGTTTCAGCAGCTCTGCCTCATCCTCTCCCTGAGCTTCCACGTCGAGGGCTGAAGCGTTGTCTTCGCCTTCCACTCCCTTGTGGATGAGGAGAGTAGCATCGCCTCCGTCGTCAACAATCATGTTGGGACCTTTGCCGTTGAAGTTCATTGCCTGAAGGGCACACCACCAGTATTCCTCCAGCGTCTCGCCCTTCCAGGCAAACACTGGGACGCCCATTTCGGCGATAGCTGCGGCAGCATGATCCTGCGTGGAATAGATGTTGCACGAGCTCCAGCGCACTTCGGCGCCCAGATGCACGAGAGTCTTGATGAGAACGGCTGTCTGAATGGTCATATGCAGCGAGCCCATCACGCGGGCACCCTTCAGAGGCTGCTGTGGGCCGTATTTCTCCTGCAGAGCCATCAGGCCGGGCATCTCTTTCTCGGCCATATCGATTTCTTTCCGTCCGAACTCGGCAAGCGAGATATCGGCTACTTTATAGGGCAATGATGAAAACAGTTCCATGTGTGTAGAATGATGTTGTTAGAGCGGTTTATACAATTTGCGTGCGAAGGTACGAAAAAAGCGTTTTGTGTACAAGCAATCGCTCCTTTTTTATCGCATTTCAACCGATGAAAAAGGAAGCGCCGATTTTTCTTTGTCGAAAAAAATTTTTGGAGAACAAATACGGCGATATGAAGAAGGGAAAAATTTTTTTGGAGAAGGAATAATTTCATCTCCCTCCTTCCCACTCCAAAGAGGCTTCTTGGCAGGGGGCAAGAATTTCGGAAAAGAAAAAAAGAATAGTGTTTGGCAATACGCGAAGTTATTCCTATTTTTGCTGCATCCGAAGAGAAAGAGCCGATGAAAAGGGGCTTTTTCTCCTCTCAGGAAAAGCTGTAAAAATCGAAGAAATGAAAAACATCAAATCAGAAGAAAACCCGCCGAAAAAAGAACCTAAAAAATCGGAAAAGTCCGATGAAAAGGGCGAAAATAAACGTTTTTCGCCTCAGCTTGCACTCTGCAAGGCGCTGAGCGAACAGATATACAACGCTCTTCAAGGCCCGGTTGTGGAAGAGGTGCTCAAGCAAGCACGCACCTCCGACAACGACAGCTATTGGAGAAGCGCTATGGAGGGGCACAGCCTCAAGGTGGAGCCGCGCCTCCTGAGCCGACTCCACACCCTTTTCGAGGAAGTGAAGAAAAAACTGGACTTTACAGAAAAAGTCGACTTCTATGTGACGGGAGACAGCACCGTGAATGCGTTTTCCGTTGCTGCCGACAGCCCGGGACATCCCCATATTGTCAACGTGAATTCTGCACTCATAGACCTTATGACCGACGATGAATTGCGCTTCGTCATCGGGCACGAGTTGGGGCACCTCATCGACAGGGATACGTCGCTCTTGCGCTTGATTAACTTCATTTTCCCCGATCCAAGCGTGATGCCCATTGCCCTTCAGCACAAGGTGAGGCTCTGGGAACAGCTGTCGGAGCTTGTTGCCGACAGATACGGATATCTTGCTGTGGAGGACTTGGGAGTTTGCGTGAGTGCCTTCTACAAAATGGCCTCAGGCCTCGATCTCAGCAAGATGGATGTGGCGCTCGACGTCTTGCTTGAGGAGAATCTGAAGCATCTCGAATATTTCCTGAAGGACAAGGGAATCAGCATCGACTCGCATCCCGTGAATCCTATCCGCGTGCAGTCACTTAACCTGTTTGCTACGAGCAAGTCTCAGCGCACCCTCAACAGGCATATGGATGAGCTGATAAGCATCCTTCTGAAGATAGGCAACTCGGAAATCGATGAGCCGATGAGTATTTTCCTGGCTACCGCAGGACTTATTGCCGCATCGGCAGACGGAGAAATCTCAGACGACGAGGTAGACATCATTCTGGAGCATCTTGCTGCGCTGCAGATGTTTCCGGGCATGTTTCTGCAGGACATCAGCAAGGAAAACGTTTGGGAGTTGTTCACTACGGCAGTAGCTCGCATTCAGGAACTTGATCCAAGCATGCGGCAGAGCATGTTTACGTATATGATAGCTTTAGTTTTGGCTGACAAGCAGTTCTCGCAGCAGGAGATAGAGTTCCTATACAATATTGGGGAAGAGGTTTTCAACTTCGGGAGGAAGGAAACGGCAGGATTGCTTGCTGCGATGATTCAGCAGAATTTCGTTCCCTCAACGCAGGTTTTGAGCTGATACATTATTTAATAAAGTAATAGCCCCGAGAAGCTGTTCTCGGAGCTATTGTTTCTTCTCGCAGCTTTTTCCTTAAATTCCGAATGCTTTTTTAATAGCATCGACATAGTCGAGTTTCTCCCAAGTGAAGAGCTCTACTTCCATATCGCGAGCTCCATCATAACGCGAGTCGAAATGCTTGTGAACCATCTTGGGCTCACGTCCCATATGCCCGTAGGCTGCCGTTTCCTCGTAGATAGGATTACGTAGCTTCAGCCGACTCTCAATGGAATGTGGGCGAAGGTCAAACATATTCTTGATAACTTTGGCAATTTCTCCGTCTGTGGCAGAAACGTGGCTTCTTCCAAAAGTATTCACAAAAATACTAATAGGCTCAGCGATGCCGATAGCATACGAAATCTGTACCAACATCTCGTCAGCAACGCCTGCAGCAACCATATTCTTGGCAATATGACGCGCTGCGTAAGCTGCGCTTCTGTCTACCTTCGATGGGTCCTTTCCGCTAAAGGCTCCTCCTCCGTGAGCTCCTCGTCCTCCGTAGGTATCGACGATAATCTTCCTTCCCGTCAGACCTGTGTCTCCGTGCGGGCCTCCGATGACAAACTTTCCTGTCGGATTGATGTGGTAGTGGATGTTTTTGTCAAAGAGGCGTGCTATTTCAGGGCTCCCTATCTCGGCAATAACTCTCGGAATCACAATGTCGATAACATCCCGACGAATGGTTTCCTGCATTGCCTTGTCTGCTGCGGCTTGAGTCTCTTCGGGAGTTTCTGTCAGATGGATGAATTCGTCATGCTGCGTGGAGACTACAATCGTGTCTATTCGCAGAGGATTGTGATTATCGTCATATTCAACTGTCACCTGACTTTTTGCATCGGGGCGAAGGTAAGTCATTTCGTATCCTTCGCGCCTAATCTTTGCAAGCGTGTGTACAATTCGGTGTGCCAAGTCGAGAGGAAGGGGCATAAAGTTGGGAGTTTCGTTGGTAGCATATCCAAACATCATCCCTTGGTCTCCTGCTCCCTGCTGGGTTTCGTCGTTTCGCTCCACGCCTCTGTTTATGTCGCTACTCTGCTCATGAATAGCAGAGAAAATGCCGCAAGAGTTTGCCTCAAACATGTATTCGCTCTTCGTGTATCCGATTCGCTCTATTACACGGCGTGCTGTCTCCTGCAGGTCGACGTATGCCTTAGACTTTACTTCTCCTGCGATAACAACCTGTCCTGTTGTTACCAGCGTTTCGCATGCTACTTTGGAGTTACGGTCGTATGCCAGTAGCTCGTCAAGTATAGCGTCCGATATTTGATCGGCCACTTTGTCGGGGTGTCCTTCAGACACCGATTCGGATGTAAATAGATATCCCATTTCTGTAATAGGTAACGTTAATTGATTAATTAGCGAAAGAAAACGGGCAGATGTGAAAATGCGATGCAGCCGTACGTCGGGCACGCTTTTTAGCATTTTTTATTGTGGTTGCAAGCAGCTCAAATCTATCCACGTTTCTTTTTCGATTGCAAAGATACGCCAAAAAAGAAATCTGTGCAATCTTTTGTGTTTTTTTAGCTGTTTTTTTTCTTCAAGATAAGCTCTGATATAGTTTTCCCAAACTCGGGGTGAACTACGTCGGGCGCAATTTCCAGCAAAGGCTTGAAAACGAATGGCCTCTCGAGAATCAGGGGATGGGGTATTGTGAGCCTTTTCTCGTGTACGATGAGTTCGTCGTAAAGCAGGATGTCTATGTCGATAGGCCTGTCGTGATAGTTTCCTTCGCTGCTTTTCTTCGTCCTTCCCAGGTGTCGTTCTATCTTTTGGGTTATCCTCAATAGTTCTTGGGGAGGAATTTGGGAATCAACGCCGATTACGGCATTCAGAAAAAGATTTTCCGAATGAAAGCCCCAGGGTTTCGTTTCCATAAAAGATGAGCGAGAAACGACAGGTCCGATTTGTTTTGCAATCAAGGCGATAGCTTGCTCGAGCAGAGCAAGTCTATCGCCTTGATTGGAGCCTAATCCTAGATAAATCATTCCATGATTAACATAGCGTCGCCATATGCTCCGAAGCGATAGTTTTCCTTTATCGCCACATCGTAGGCGTTCATAATTGTTTCATATCCTCCAAAGGCGCAAGCCATCATTAGCATGGGCGACATGGGCAGATGGAAGTTTGTGACAAGGGCATTGGGCAACGTGAAGTCGTGAGGAGGGAAGATAAACTTATTTGTCCATCCTTCGTATTCCTTTAGGAATCCATCGGTGCCGACTGCTGTCTCTAAAGCCTTTGCCACAGAAGCTCCGACAGCGCAGACTCTGTGATTTGTCATTTTGGCTTGATTAACCAATTCGCAGGCTTCTCGTTCAACGAACATCTGGTCTGACTCCATGCGGTGTTTGGTAAGATCCTCAACGTCAATGCCTTTAAAATTACCTGTTCCTATATGAACGGTAACAAATGCTTTCTGGATGTCCTTTATTTCCATTCGTTTCAGCAGCTCACGACTAAAGTGAAGGCCTGCTGCGGGAGCCGTGATGGCACCTTCGTTCTTGGCGAAAATGGTTTGGAAGAGAGTGAGATCTTCAGGAGTGGCGTCACGATGTATATAGTCAGGAAGCGGAGCTACCCCAAGGGCGTAAAGCGCTTTTTTGAACTCGTCGTGAGGGCCATCATAGAGGAAGCGGAGTGTTCGTCCACGCGAAGTAGTGTTGTCGATGACTTCTGCTACCATCGAGTTGTCTTCCCCAAAGTAAAGTTTGTTTCCTATGCGTATTTTACGTGCCGGATCCACCAGAACATCCCACAGGCGCATGTCGCTGTTGAGCTCGCGCAGCAGGAACACCTCAATGCGCGCGCCTGTCTTTTCCTTGTTTCCGAATAGTTTCGCGGGAAAGACTTGTGTGTCGTTGAAAACAAAAGTGTCGTTTTCATCGAAGTATTCCAGGATATTCTTGAAGATGCGATGCTCAATCTCACCAGTGCGTCGATGAACCACCATCATTTTTGATTCGTCGCGGTGCCACGTTGGTTCAAGGGCGATTCGCTCTTCGGGAAGTTTGTACTTGAATTGAGAGAGTTTCATAAACTGTGTTATTTAGGTTTGTTTTTCTTCGTTTTGTGGAATGTCTATTTCTTGCTGGCTGAGCCATTGGGGGAAATCTTCCAGCGAGAGACATTTATCGAGCGTGACGTCTCCTATGCGCGTACGCTTGAGAGCTGTGAGATGTGCCCCGCTCTGCAAGGCTTGGCCAATGTCTCGCGCAAGTGCACGGATGTATGTGCCTTTGCTGCACACCACTCGAATGGTGATGTAAGGCATTGAATAGTCGAGCAGTTCTATCTCGTCTATCACGAGTGTCTTAGGCTTCAGCTCCACATCTCTTCCTTTGCGAGCCATTTCGTATGCGCGCACTCCTCCAATTTTTATGGCAGAGAAGGAGGGCGGAATCTGCTCGATGGTACCGCGAAACTGCTGCAGCACCTCTTCTACCTTCTCACGCGTGATGTGCTCGGTAGGATAATAGGCATCGATTTCCTTTTCCAAGTCGTATGAAGGAGTTGTGGCACCCAGCCGAAGGGTGGCAACGTACTCTTTGTCGTGATATTGGAATTCTTCTATCTGCTTGGTGCTTCGTCCCGTGCAGACAATCATCACTCCCGTAGCCATAGGGTCAAGAGTGCCCGCATGCCCGACTTTCAGCTTGCGCACCTTCAGCGTGCGGCAAAGCGTGTAGCGAATTTTGTTCACCACGTCGAACGATGTGAACCTCAAGGGCTTGTCGATGTAGAGTATTTCTCCTTCCTGGAAATTCATCCTTATTTAATAAGAAGAGGAACGATGATGGTAGCAAGTCCCACTATAGCGCAGTAAAGGGCAAACCAGATGAGTTTTCCTTTCTTCACGATGTTTATCATCCATTTGCAGGCAAGGCATCCTGCCACGAATGCGGCAACGAAGCCTATTGCCAACGCGCTAGGAGAAAGTCCGCTCATAGCAGCGCTGACGCCCATTTCTGCCATATCCTTGACGTCGAGAAGTGCCTCGCCGAAAATGGGAGGAATCACCATCAGGAAGGAGAACTGTGCCAGTTTCTCCTTCTTGTTTCCCAGCAGAAGGCCTGTTGCGATAGTGGAGCCCGAGCGGGACAATCCCGGCAGAACGGCAATTGCCTGCGCGATGCCGATGATGAAGGCATGCAGGGGGGAGATGTTCTCGCGCTGGCGCGGCTTAGCAAAGTAGGAGAAGGCAAGCAGCGAGGCTGTGATAAGTAGGCAGCAGCCCACGACAAGCAGCCCTGAGCCGAAAATCGCTTCCACCTTGTCCTTGAACAGGAAGCCTACGACGGCAACGGGAATCATTGATATCAAGATGTTTAGGCAGTAGCGCGTACCTTCGTTCCACTTGAACTTGAAAAGGTCGGTGAAGAGCCAGACGATTTCCTTCCACAGGATGACAAGCGTGCTCAGCACCGTAGCGACGTGCACGGCAACGGTAAACGTCAGGTTCTCCTCCCCGTTCAGTCCGAACAGGGCTGCGCCTATAGCCAAATGCCCGCTGCTGCTTATCGGCAGATATTCCGTCAGCCCTTGCAGCAAACCGAGTATAAGAGATTCAATCCAGGTCATAACTTACAGGGAATAAAAGGTTTATTTCTCGGTTTGGTTCTCATCGTCGCGCGGAGTTTTCTTCTTCGGCCTGTACATGATGGCGGGTATCATGAAGATGAAGCCTATCAGGCAGACGATGGGGGCAACTTTTATGCGCCTAACGCTGAAGATGCTTGGCTCGAAGGCTGTCTCCGTCGAGCTGGGACCTGCCATCAGGGCAAAGCCGATGAGGATGATTGCAACGCCGATAGCGATGAGGATGTAGTTGATTTTGTCGAATGCAAATTTCTTTTTCATATCTTGTGGTTGTTTTTATTCGGTTTCAGGGTTCTGGGAGCAGCGTGATTTTTTCCTTCTTCAGCGCGCGAGATTCTTTCTTCATAATTTTTTTTGGAGAAGGGAAAAATTTTTTTTCTTTCTTCATATCGCCGTATGCTCAAAGGAAAATTCGCGTTGCTCAGACTTCATGTTTTTTCCCTCCATCTTTTCAGCATGGGGAAGAAGCCATACATCATTTTCTTGTATTCGTCACGCGTCAATGGCTTGGGCATCTGCTTGTTAACCTCGTCGACAAACTGTGAGCAGTTCTCAATCATCTCGTCCATCGTACATTCCTGCAGGAATTTCCCTTCGGCATAGCAATATTTGCAGAAGTCGAAGTTGGGCGAGCCGTCGGCGTTGGTGCCGCAGTCCTCGATGCTTGTCAGGGGCATTCCGCAGCTTTGGCAGAACTGAGGGAGCTGCCCTTTTCGGAGAGTCTTCTCCTTTTTAGGGAACGTCGACTCGTACGCCTCGAAGGCGTCGGGCATCGTGTCGGCAACGAAGTATCCCTTTGGAGGACAGTATGTTGCCTCTCTTCCTTTCAGCCAGCCGGGGATAAGCTCTTGTGCGAGGAAGAAAGGCACTTCTGCATCCTTGGGCTCGGAGTGATAGTGGATGTTCATCTTGCTGGCAAGCCCGAATCCGGCATGTTTGTAGAAGTCGATATTGCCTTCCATACAGAGAAATCCGACTCCCAACTCGCGTGCTTTCGCCAGCGAATGGTTGAGAAGTTTCAGCCCGTATCCTTTGCGCTGATAGTCAGGGTGTATGCTTATGGGTCCGAAAGTCCACGAAGGGATGCGCGTGCCGTCGTTGAGCACCAGTTCGGCTTTTGAATACATCACATGTCCGATTATCTTGCCGTCTTCCTCCATCACGAAGTCGAGCTCGGGAACGAAGTCGGGGCTTGTGCGATATTTGTTCAGCACGAAGTGTTCCGTACATCCCGGGCGGTATACGTTCCAGAAGGCTTCGCGAGTCAGGTTTTCCACTTCGCGAAAGTCTTTGGGCTGCTCTTTTCTTATTGTCATATCAGTTTGTTTCTTTTTTTCTTGTCGTGATAGTCTTTCATTCCTGTCACTTTCCTCAACATCAGCGCTTTATACGTAATAAAGGTCGCCTGCTTTCATCCTTAGGAATCGGTTGATTGAAATGCGCGCACACAGCATCGTAATGAGTATGCCGAAGACAAGAATGACGGCTGCGACGATAATCATAGTGCGCATGTCGAGCAGGGTGATGAGCATAGGCTCGTACCTGAGCATGAAGTACATCCCTCCTCCAAGCAGCAGTATGGCAAGGATGCCAGCTAGAAGTCCTATCCAGAAGTTCCTTATCATAAACGGCTTGCGGATGAATCCCCATCCTGCGCCTACAAGCTTCATTGTGTGAAGGAGGAACCTTTGTGAGTAGATGGTGAGGCGGATGGTGTTGTTGATGAGGGCAAACGAGATGAGCAGGAGGGCAAGAGCCAGTACCATCAGCACAACGCTTATCTTCTTGATGTTGCTGTTTATGTTGTTGACAAGGTCGTGCGGATAGCTGATATCCTGCACGTTGGCGTTTTCCCTCAGGCTCCGCTCTATCCAGCGGAGGCTGTCGTTGCTCGTATAGTCAGCCTTCAGGCGCAGTTCAATGGATGCGGTGTAGGGGTTATATCCTAGAAACTCCGTCGGGTCGATGCCCATCATGCGTGTTTCCTGCGCGAGGATGGAGTCTTTCGATATGAACGAGACTTCTTTCGTGTAGGGCTTGGCGTTTATTTGCCTCAGTAGGGCGTTAACATCCCTCTCGCTGGCGTTTTCACGCAAGAGCACAGACATTTCCAGGTTCTCTCTCACATAAACTGACAGGTTGTTGGCAGTAAGCACGAAGAACGTCACTATTCCCAACAGCAGCAGTACAAGAGCGGTGCTAATTGTGGCAGTAATGAACTGGAGGTCTATGGTTCGTCTTTTTTTCTGTTTCATAGGAGGTTTGTTGCTGAGGTTTGCTCCCTTTGTCGGAGGCTTTGCCGATAGGATTTTCTTCGTCCTTTCCTTTTGGAAATCCTTTTTCCTCGGGTATCTCTTTTCCAAAGAGCGCACTCTCCCCAAAATCGTTGCAAAAGTATTGCTTTTCGGCCGATTTACAAAAAAATCTCGCCTTTTTGAGGCAAGATTTTATTTTTGTTAGCACTTAGTGCTTTTCTGTTGTGGGTTTTCTTTCCCGTTTTGCTGTTTTTTCCCCGATGGAAAGGGCGTTTTTTGAAAATTCAACAGTTTTGGTTCCGCGTCAGGGTTTCTTCTACTCTTTCACTATTTCCTCCCCGAAGAGTGTGGCAGAACTGCCTCCTGTGATGCGAACATCAACGAAATCGCCCATTCGGTGATTTCCCTTGTTGAAAACAACCATTTTGTTTTGCTCCGTACGCCCGCAGAGTTGCTCACGAGAACGTTTTGAGTAGCCTTCGACGAGAACGGTGTAGGTTTTTCCTACCATTCGAGCATTACTTTCAGCCGAGAGCACGTTTTGAAGGGCAATAATCTCGTTTAGTCGGCGTATCTTAGTTTCTTCGTCCACGTCGTCTGGCAGATGTTTGCTTGCGTAGGTGCCCGGACGCTCTGAATACTTGAACATAAAAGCGGAATCGTAGGCACAAGCGCGCATCAGCGACAGAGACAACTGATGATCTTCCTCTGTCTCTGAATGGTACCCACAAAAGATATCGGTACTGAGCCCGCAGTCAGGAATAATGCGCCGAATAGCTTCCACACGGTCCAGATACCACTCTCGCGTGTATTTTCTGTTCATCAGCTTGAGGATTCGGTTGCTTCCGCTCTGCACGGGAAGGTGGATATGCTTGCAGACATTTGGGATCTCGGCTATCACGTGAAGCGTTTCGTCGCTCATGTCTTTCGGATGGCTTGTGGTGAAGCGTACACGCATTTGTGGAACGGCTTCAGCTACCATTCTGAGTAGTTTTGGGAAGTCAACGACGCTTCCGTCTGTAGGTGATTCGAAATGATAGCTGTTGACATTCTGCCCCAGCAGCGTCACTTCCTTGAATCCTTTTGCCTGAAGGTCGCGCACTTCGGCAAGAATGCTCTCCACGTCTCGGCTTCGCTCCCTTCCGCGAGTGTAGGGCACAATGCAGTAGTGGCAGAAGTTGTTGCATCCGCGCATGATGGAAACGTAGCCCGAAATCTTGCCTGTACATATCCTGGCGGGCATTACCTCGCGGTATGTTTCGCTTGTCGATAGTTCAATATTAATGGCTTTTCCTCCCGTTTCTGCTTCGGCAATCAGCTGTGGAAGAGAAAGATACGAGTCGGGTCCGACAACTAGGTTTACGTGATGATTCTCGATAAGGTCCTCTTTGATGCGCTCTGCCATACATCCCAAGACGCCTATGATGAGGCCTTTCTTGTGCTTGCGCAGGGAGTTGAGATTCTCCAGTCGCCCCCAGATGCGCTGCTCGGCATTCTCTCTGATAGAGCATGTGTTGAGAAACACCGCATCGGCATCCTCAAGACGCTCACACACCTCATAGTCAGCCATCTGCATGATGGAAGCGACTACTTCGCTGTCGGCAACGTTCATCTGACAGCCGTAAGTTTCTATGAATAGCTTTTTCATTTTTCTCGTGCGAAACCGCCTGCAAAGGTAGACGTTTTTTTTGAATCTACCAACGTTCTCCCTACTCTTGCTTAGTTTGAGGGCTTTTTTTTCGTTTTTCATATAAAAAAACATAAAAAATCATAATTTCATGTTAAAATCGTTTCCATTCCTTTTTATAAACATAAAAAAACATAAACTTTGCAGCGTATTTTAATGGAAAAAGACATTAAAGTTAAGGTTTAGGTTAAGAAAAGGGAGGCTGTGAGGTTTCCCTTTTTTTGCTTTCCCTTGTTTGAGTAGATAGGTAAAGAACTCTTTCTCCCTTGCGAGGAGAGCTTGTGAATGAGAAATCTGTTTTTCCGACATTTCAATTTCTTTCTTGAGGGGAGTTTTCCAAAAGGCATCCTGGAGCATTCAGAGCAAAAATAAATATGCTCAATACATCTTGCGTTTTTCCTTCTCCAGCGCGCGATATTTGTTCTCCAAAAATTTTTTTCCCTTCTTCATATCGTGGTATTTGTTTTCGAAAAACGATTCTCCCTTCTTCATACTTCTTATTGGAGAATCCACTTTTCTTATCCGTTTGCAAATAACAATGAGTTTGCGTTTCTACGGCTGGAATGAATTCTTTTTGCAAGCGAATAACTTTTTGCCGATATTTTGTTTTTCCGAATCAATCAGATTAGAAAGGGTTCTTGTTCGCATCGCTTTTTTCCTTTTGGGATATTGTTTTTCATAGGAAACGGAAACGTTTTCAATTCACAAAAAAATAGTAGAGAGCAAAGGCTTTTTCTTGCCTTTGCTCCCTGTTCGTTTCTCCCATTTTTCCCGATGAAAAGGGCGAAAATTGATATTTTCTTTAATGAGAGATACCGCTTATTTTATTACTACTTTTCGTCCTCCCATAATGTAGATTCCGTTTTCGGGATTCACTACCCGACGTCCCATCAAGTCGTAGATTCCCTCCTGCTGCATTCGTGTAGGAAGCGGCTCTGCGGGAATAACATCGATGGATGTTTGGGTAGAGCTGGCATCGCGAATAAACCACTCGGATTTGGAAGGAGTTTCGTTGCGATAGAAGCAAATGCTGCCGAAAGCATTTCCTCCCTGATTATGGTTGCGCGCATGCAGCATGTCTGAGTCGGTAAAATCAGGCGCCACGTTGAGTATGTTGAATTTCAGCTCTCCTCGAGCCACAAGTGTGTAGCACTCTTTTTGCCCAGCAGAAGGTAGCATCATCACATCGCTGTTCTCGTTGCGCAGGCTCATGTAATTTCCTGTGGCAACGTTTTTAATGTAATAGACGCCTTCGTCTGCCTGAATGAATTGCCATAAGAATGCCGGATTGTTGACAGAGAGATAAGTCCATGCTGCAATACCGTTTCGCGTGTCTTCGTAGATTGCCATTTCTACGCCAAAGTTATCCTTGAATTCCGGTAAGGCATTAACGATGAAATACGTCTTTTCGGTATCAGGCATAACAGTCACAAGGCTCTCTTGAGCCTGTTGAAGGGTGGCAATGGATAGCTCTATCTCCTCATCTGTACCTCCGCTCGAGAGGAGTTTTTCTGCATCTCGCAGCGCTTGTTTGTATACGTCGTAGCTTTCGGCTGTGACGCATCCTACATCGCTGCCAACCACATATTCAACAGCGGAGATTTCATCGTAGAGTTTCTGCAAATCAGAGAGTTTGGTTACTCCTCCGCTGATGGTTAGCGAGGAGATGCCCTCTGGGTTGTCGAACGAAATGCGAAGCGTTTCCAAATAATTGGTAAACGACAAGGTAACAGTCGATTGCGTTGTGTTCGTGATAATGAAGTCGATAGGGCTGCCGAACTTGTCTACCAGCTTGAGGTTGCCGAAAGCGCAAGGCTTGTTGGCAGCAAAGGTAAGCACGTTCTTTGCAGTAAAGAAATGCAGCACGTCGGAGCGGAAGACGGCACCTTCCTTAACGTCAACCTCCATCGGGAGGGCATTCATCGGGCGAATATACCAAGCGGAAGCTTCGTCTTTTCCCGTATTCCAATGAACGATGCAACTCTGATCTCCGTAATGTCCCGGAGCATCGTGGAATCCTCCTTCCTGCGTGCCGGAAGCAATCAATCCGTTGTTATGATCGCAGAGGTGCAGCATACAAGCATCACCGTTGATATCGTGACAGATGAATCCCATCTGTCCTTTTCCGAGATAGCGGAGCGTGAATGTATCGGGCTCGATGTCTAAGTTAAACAGCACGCGACGTGTGTTGTAATCGTAGTCGATGCCTTTGACTTCCTCGTCAAAGACGTTCATCTTTGGCAGATATTTGCCTGTTCCCACATTTTTAATAAGGAAGGTATGTTCCCCTTCGTCGTTTGGAACCGGTTCGAAAGTGAAGAACTGCGTCTTGTCGGAAGCGTCTGCCGATTTCCACCAAAGAACCGAGTCGTTCAGTACACACATATTCTTCACCAATACCTGCACGTTGAAGAAATTAGGAATGGCGGAAGTGATACAGTACTCCACACCGGGCTTTGGCATATTCATCTCTATCGTTTCCAGCTTGATGGCCTGCTCGTCCAGCATCTCGAAGGCTTTTTCGTATACTTCATCCGAAGCTCCTTCTCCCGAAACGAGAGAAGAAACATAGTCTATCGTATTGTAATAACCCGAAAGATCCACATCATAGAATCCCGGATCGGTTCCTTCCAACGGCTTTTCAGCAGTCATATCGTTAAGCGTTTTTTCCAAGTCGGTTTTCAGCTGGCTGGAGCCCGAAAGGGTGATTCCCGTAGGGATGTTGATACGCCGGTAATAGTTGTCCCAGTAAACCTCATACGCAAACGAGAATGTAGTGAGCCCCTCAGGCATTGCAATCTCGAAATAGTGGTTTCCTTCCACATGCGTCGAGCCGTTCCAACACGAATGGAGGAAATTGCTGTTGTTGTCGACTACTCCATCCACCAGCCCGTCGATTGATCCTTCGCACCAGGCGTTGCAAGTAATGTCGTTTGGATCGAGGCTTATCTGGTTTCCGTCGGAGTCATACAGATAGAATTCTGCGATATTCCAGTATGGACCATCCGAGCCTCCACTGTTGGCTCGTCCGTAAGGATAGCATTTATCTCCTGAGACGGTATAATCTGTCTGGAATACGGTAAAGCGCAGACGTCCCACCTGATTGGAGAGGGAAATCATAGGAGAATCGTAACGGAACACGATGACGCCTGGAGTACACTCGCTTTCCATTACATAGCCCAGCGCCTCCAGTTTGCTCTTCGGATCTTCGCTTACCAGGCAGAAAGGAGTACCGTCGGAGTTGGCAACGGTGATAATGTTCATCGGAAGAGTAGCATCCTTGTTGATAGAAGCTGCTGCCAAAGCGACAGCATTCCGAATCTTTTCGATATACAGCCTTACCTCCGCTGCCGTTCGTCCTTCCCCAAGGTCGTCAAGCGCTTCCTGGGCTTCTGTCAACAGGAAAGCCAGCGCGTCGTATGAAGAAAGAGGAATCTGCCCGGGATCAGGTCCGAACCCGTCGTAGGTGAAGTCTGCCGGCAGGCCGAGAGTCTCCCGCCCGTCTTCGCTGGAAAGGAAGTCTTCGGGATAGTCGATGAAGTTGGACAAAACGTCAATCATGTCAAACACTTCGTCGCATTTCACCACATTCATCTGTTCCTCCAGTTCCCCGCAGAAAACGTCTATCTGGCTGTTATCCAGTTCTCCGTCGGCATACGCTGTCTCTGCGCCCTCAATCAGGGCATTCAGTTCCTCGAGGGCAGACTGCGCATCCTCGCTCCACTCTCCCGCAGCCACTTCCTTTGCCTGCGAAATGATGTCGGCAAGGGCTGCATAATAGTAGATTGAGCGACGTGCGCGAATTGCGTTCAAGCGGATGGCGACATCAGCCTCCTCGCACTCCTCGACTGTATTTGCATTTGCGGCTTCAGCTATAGTGTATCTTAGGTTTGCCAGCGAGTCAACGTTCATTTTATATCCGAGCAGGGTGTCGGCTATCGCTACCGACTTCTGCAAGTCAACCTTCGCCATTCCCTGAAGGGCGGCATCGGTGGAGGCGTCTCCGAAGTAGTAGAGAGTAGCATTGTCGAAGCTGAGGAAGGTGATGTTGGAGTTTGCGCGTGCTCCGAATCCTACTCGCAGCTTTCCTTCGGTAATGGTAGTTGCAATGTTGATTTTCCGGGTGTGGAAGGCATCGCCTCCTGTGCTGAAATGGCCCGGAAACTCTGTAGCGATGTCTTTTTCGTTGTTCCCCGCAAACATGTATGCGCCTTCCACCTCATCGATGTTCGGCACAGCATCTTCTGTCTCGTAGCAGGCAACGGTGTAAGCACCGAAAACATACGTTCCGTTCTCGAGCCCCGAAACTGTCTGGCTGATAGAGTTTTCGCCGACAAAGTTCCTTCCCGCCCAGATTTCGAGCGTTCGTCCGACAAAGCCGAAGTATCCACAGTCGCCGAAGGTGCCCTCGGTGTGTCGGGATGCCTTCCAGATATACCCTGAGGCGTTGTCGTCGGTAGTAAACGTCACTTCCCAGCCGTTAATTCCCAGCTCGCAGTCGGCGTTCCACAACTTGCTGGTGACGTCAACTCCGTCGGCAAGGGCAATTGCTGCAGGCAGCAGCAGAAAAGCCAAGTTAAAGAGTAGTTTCTTCATGGTGAAAATAGTGTTAGTATAGGATGTATGTTCTGTTTTCCCGTTTGCTTATGCAAACATCAAGCAAAGATACTCCTTTTTCCGGAAATTATTCCTTCTTCATAAAAAATTTTCCCTTCTCCAAAAAATTTTTTCGAGAACAAAAAAAAATTTTTCCCTTCTTCATATCGCGCGCTGGAGAAGGGAAAAAACGGGGCGTTAAAGATTTTTTTGAGTTTATTTTGTTTAAACAACCTTTTTTCTGCCGTAAAGCCAAAAAAAGTGCGTATTTTTGCAGTTTGAAAAGAAGAAACCACGCTGTATCAGTTGAAAAATGAGAAAAAACTTCCTATTATATGTGTGCCTGCTGGCTGGAGCGCTCGTATTTACATCCTGTCTGGGCGACGATGATGAGCAGGACTATTCGCCTTCGTGCTCGCTGCTGACTTTTTCGATGGGGAACGTGACGTATACTAAAACCATCCGTCTCGCTTCCGACAGCGACAGCATCATCAAGGTAACTTCGCCCTGCTCGGTAATAGAGTTCACCATCGACCAGGCAAAGCGCCTCGTCTACAACACCGACTCCGTTGCCTTCGGCGTTCCCCTCACCCAAGTGCCCACAAAGTGCACCTTCGACGGGAAAATGACTTATAAAAAGGAAGGGGAAACGGTAGCCTACACGAGCGGAGACACACTTGACTTGACAAAGCCCATAGTCTTCACCGTCACTTCCGAAGATTCAAAGTATTCGCGCGACTATACGGTTACGGTAAACGCCCGGCGTGTGAATCCGAATCAGTCCATCTGGACGAAGACAACGCAGATTCCCGACTTGGAGCCCTTCTTCGCAGAGCAGGCGCGGCTTGCTGACGATTTCATTAGCGAACAGCCCGCCGATCATGCCTTTGCGTTTGCCTATCCGCTGAAAACGAACTCGAGCATCCTGCGCCACGTGGCTGTCAGCTACAACGATGACGCGAGCGAAGCCGACACGCTGGCAAACGTCTGGACGCGTCTTTCTACCGAAAGCCGATGGGCAGAGACAGTCCCCTCCGACGACAATCCCTTCGGATGCCCCAGGCTCAAGAACCTCAGCGTAGTGCGCTATGGAGAAGACCTCTATGCTTTTGGAGGAAAGGGGTTGGGCAACCGTCAAGTCCCTGTGGAAGCTTTTGGGGCAATGTACGTCTCAATAGATCACGGTATCACTTGGCGCTCGACATACACCAACAAGCTATCGCTTCCCGAAGCTCTGCTCGGTTATGGAGGAAATTTCCGTGCTGTCGTAGATGATGACTCTTTCTTGTGGATACTCCTCGAAGACGGAACAGCCTGGAAAGGGCGCATGAACAGTCTTGTCAAATAAATCTGCTGCATCTTGAAACGTCAACCCATATTCCTGTTTCCCAAAGCTGTCACTCTGATAGTTGCAGTTTTGCTTGCTGCATATCCCTGTGTGGGCAATGCTCAAGAGACAGAATACAACATGGAACTGGGAGTGATGGGAGGCGGATGTTTCTATCTCGGAGATGCAAATACCAGCAGGCTCTTCTTGGAGACAAATTCGGCAGTAGGAGTCCTTGCCCGCTACAACATTAATCCGCGAATGGTGATAAAAGGAGACATTGCGCGAGGAATCATCTCGGGCAGCACTTCTAACCTGAAGAATCACTTCCCGTCGGAAGCGCCTATAACCTTCAAACGCAGTATTTACGAGCTTGGCGCGCAGTTTGAGTATAGCTTCTTTGCATACGGCACAGGCGAAGGTTATAAAGACAGTCATACGCTGACTCCTTATATACTGGGGGGCGTGGGATTTACCTTCGCGCCGAAACCTGCCGACAATGTGTTTGCTGCTAACTTCCCCATCGGAGTGGGAGTGAAGTACAAACTTGCTCCGCGCCTTAATGTGGGAGCCGAATGGACTTTCCGTTTCTCCTCCAGCGACAGACTGGATGTCACCAACAGCGAAGGACTGCAGTTGGATGACCCTTATGGCATCCGAAGCGGTTTTATGAAAAACAAGGACACCTATTCATTTATAATTGCCTACATCAGTTACGACCTATTTGCAAAGGATTGTCACTGTAACGATTAAACTGAATTATGTATAAAGAACTGTTAGACCTAAATCACATACCCCAGCACATTGCTATCATCATGGATGGCAACGGACGATGGGCAAAAGCCAAAGGAAAGCTACGTGGCGAAGGACATATGGCTGGCGCCCAAGCCCTTCACGATTTAATGATTACAGTTTGCAACCTGGGCGTGAAGTATTTAACCGTCTATGCTTTCAGTACAGAAAACTGGCGTCGCCCCGACGATGAAGTAAACGGACTGATGAAACTGTTGTTCAAAAAGCTGGATATAGATATCTTCATGGACAACGACATCCGCTTCTGCGTCATTGGCGATACGGCTCGCTTGCCAAAGGACGTGCAAGAGCGCATGAACTACTGCATCAGCCGCTCGGCAAACAATCAGCGTGGAACCCTTACCGTTGCCCTCAGCTACTCCAGCAAATGGGAAATCACGGAAGCAACGAAGAAGATAGCAAAACAGGTGAAAGAGGGACTCCTTGATGTGGAAGACATCACAGACGAGACGATTGACAAGTCGCTCAACACCTCTTTTATGCCAGATCCCGACTTGCTCATCCGAACGGGAGGGGAAGTGCGCCTCAGCAATTATCTGCTTTGGCAATGTGCCTACACCGAGCTCTACTTCTGCGACACCTTCTGGCCCGATTTCGATGAAGAAGAACTCTGTAAGGCAATCTACGATTACCAGCAGCGCGAGCGCCGGTTCGGCAAAACGAGTGAGCAGGTAACCGATCATTCCGAAAATCACATCAATGATGAATACAAATAGAACACTCAAGACGAGATGGCTTCTCTGCGCACTTATGGCCCTTGCTGTCATACCTGCCTTTGCCGACGATGACGACGTGACAGACGTCATCGAGAAGCCAACCATTCTATATTCCTCCACACCGAAGCGTTACGAGATTGGGGGCATAACCGTTTCAGGCATCGACGACTACGAAGATTACGTGCTGATAGGGCTCTCGGGGCTGTCTGTAGGGCAAGTCATCGATGTGCCAGGAGAGGAGATAAGCAACGCTGTGAGACGCTACTGGAAAAACGGGCTCTTCTCTGACGTGAAGATTACGGCAGAGCGTATAGAAGGGAAGAAGATCTATCTCAACATCGCTCTCGTGAGGCGCCCGAGACTATCGCAAATCAACTACAACGGAGTGAAGAAATCCGAAAAAGAGGATCTGGAGAAGAAAATCGGATTGTTGAACGGCAATCAGGTTACTCCTAACATGATAAACCGAGCCAAGCTTGTCATCCAGCGTTACTATGACGAGAAAGGTTTCAAGAATGCAGATATCTCTTTGGTTCAACGCGACGACATTTCTCACGAAGGGCAGGTAATCTTAGACATCAACGTGGACAAGAAAGAGAAAATCAAAGTCCACAAGATCACCATCAACGGAAACGAAGCTCTCACCGACAACAAACTGAAATGGGCGATGAAGAAGACAAACGAGAAGGGATTCAACCGCTATCTCTTCCGCCAAAAGAAATTCATCGTTTCCGACTACGAAACCGACAAGGAGAGCCTCATCAGCAAGTATAACGAGTATGGATATCGCGATGCACACATCGTTGCCGACTCGATAGTCCCCTACGACGAGAAGACGGTAGACGTCTATCTGACTGTGGAGGAAGGCAACCAATATCATATCCGAAACATCACGTGGGTTGGAAATACCGTCTACCCATCCGAAGTTCTCAGCGAATACCTGCGAATGAAGGGCGGAGACGTATATAATCAGAAGCTGCTCGACCAGCGCCTGAAGGAAGACGACGACGCTATCGGAAACCTCTATTACAATAATGGATACGTCTTCTTCCGTTGCATTCCTACCGAGATGAATGTGGGAGCCGATTCCGTAGACCTTGAGATGCGTATCACCGAGCGTGAACAAGCAGCTATCAATCATGTGCGCATTGCCGGAAACGACCGACTGTACGAGAATGTCGTCAGACGCCAGCTGCTCACCCTTCCCGGAGCCCTTTTCAACAAAGACGCCATCATCCGCTCTTTGACTGAGGTGAGGAACATGGGGCATTTCAATGCGGAGACAGTCAATCCCGACGTGCAGGTAGACGAAAACAACGGTACGGTCGACATAAACTGGATGCTTGAGTCAAAGGCAAACGACCAAGTGGAATTCTCCATCGGTTATGGAATGACTGGCGTTATCGGAAAAATCGCCTTGAAGTTTACCAACTTCTCGATGTACAATCTTTTCCATAAGTCGGACAACTATCGAGGCATCATCCCGCAGGGCGACGGGCAGACATTCTCCATCAGCGGGCAAACAAACGGTACTTACTATCAGTCGTACAACATTTCGTTCTACGATCCTTGGCTTGGAGGAAAGCGCCCGAATGCTCTCTCCGTAAATGCGTTCTATGCCAAGCAGACGGGTGTCAACCAGAACTACTTCAACAGCGCTTACTACCAGAACATGTACAATTACATGTACGGCTACGGCTACGGGAACTACAACAACTACTATTACAACAACTACGAATCGTATTACGACCCAGACAAGTACATGAAGATGTACGGCGTGTCGCTCGGATGGGGCAAGCGCCTGCATTGGCCCGATGACTACTTCCAGATATACGGGGAACTGGCTTATCAGAGATATGACCTTAACAATTGGGACTACTATTTCATCCTCTCCAACGGGCAATGCAACAACATCAATCTGGGGCTGACGCTAAGCAGAACCCATATCGACAACCCCATCTTCCCGCGTTCGGGCTCGGAGTTCACCTTCTCTGTTTCGGCAACTCCCCCCTATTCGCTCTGGGACGGTATCGACTACAAGGGCCTGAGCGAAGTGAAGCCGACCGACGCCAATTACAACAGCGCCTTGAAGAAACGCTACAACTGGATTGAATACCACAAGTGGAAGCTGAAGGGCAAGACGTACACCGCGCTCACGGGAGGGCAGAAGTGCTTCGTGCTGATGACGAGAGCCGAGTTTGGTATCTTGGGACACTATAATCCCTTCAAGAAATCCCCCTTCGAGACGTTCTACGTCGGCGGAGACGGCATGAGCGGGTATTCGTACAACTACTATACCGACATGATTGCCTTGCGCGGATACGATAACGGCTCCCTCACCCCCTACGGCAGCGAGGGCTATGCCTACACGCGCTTCTCAGCCGAGCTGCGCTATCCGCTGATGTTCGAGAACTCCACGCAGATCTACGCCCTCGCCTTCCTCGAAGGCGGAAACGCATGGACTAACGTGAAACGCTTCAATCCCTTCGACCTCAAGCGCTCGGCAGGAGTGGGCGTGCGCATCAACCTCCCGATGGTGGGCCTGATGGGTATCGACTGGGCATACGGCTTCGACCCCGTCTACGAGTCAACCACCCACAGCGGAAGCCAGTTCCACTTCATCCTGGGACAAGAATTCTAACAAAAATAAACCAAAACCCAAAAAAAGAGTCAAATAAACAGCGAATCGTCCCGACGGTTCCGCAAAGAGAGAAAAAACCTTTATCGAAAACTAAAAAACACAGTTATGAAAAAGAGTATCATCGTCGCAGCCTTCTGCTGCCTTGCTTGCCTCTCGGCAAACGCACAAAAATATGCATTGGTGGATATGGAATACATCCTTAAGAATATCCCGGCCTACGAGCGTGCCAACGAGCAGCTGAACCAGATTTCCAAACGCTGGCAGAGCGAAGTGGAAGCCGTCTCTGCCGAAGCACAGACTCTCTACAAGAACTACCAGAGCGAAGCCGTCTTCCTCTCCGAGGAGCAGAAGACAGCCCGCGAGGAAGAGATAGTAGCTAAGGAGAAGGAAGCCCAAGAGCTGAAGCGCAGCTACTTCGGCCCCGAGGGAGAGCTCTTCAAGAAGCGCGAGAGCCTGATGGCGCCCATCCAGGACGAGATTTACAACGCCGTGAAGGAGATAGCCGACGCCAAGGGCTACTCGGCAGTCATCGACCGTGCGTCAGCATCCAGCATCATCTATGCATCGCCGAAGATCGACATCTCCAACGAAGTGCTCGTCAAGCTAGGATACGCCGACTAAGCATAAAAAACAATAAAAAACAGCCCATCGCTTGCCATTCTCAGCAAACGCAACTATCTTTGCAAAGGAAACGGAATTATTCCTTCTCGAAAAAAATTTTTCCCTTCTCGATACGGCGATATTCCTTCTCCAAAAAAAAATATTTGTTGTCCAAAATCAATTATCTGTAATACAAAAAATGAAAAGACAAATCATCACCCTTGCCCTCATCCTTGCCCCCATCGCAATGTTCGGGCAGAAGTTCGGACATGTCAACTCACAGCTCATCGTGCCCTCCATGCCCGAATGGACACAGGCTCAGACCGAAATGCAGAACCTGGAAAAACAGCTCACCGACGACCTGAAGCGCCTTGAGGACGAATTCACCAAGAAGAGCGAGGAGTACAACTCGCAGGCAGAAAGCCTCCCGCAGAACATCAAGGAACGTCGCGAGAAAGAACTGCAGGACCTCTACCAGCGCATGCAGCAGTACTATCAGGAAAGCCAGCAGCAGCTGATGCAGGCCGACCAGGAAAAGAAAGCGGCAATTAACGAGAAAGTGACCGCAGCCATCAAGGCCATCGGAAGCGAAGGCAACTTCGTATACATCTTTGACCTCTCGAGCGGCATCCCCTTCATCAACGAGACCATCAGCATCGACGTTACCGATCAGGTAAAGGCAAAGCTCGGCATCAAATAAGAGAAGCCAAGCACATCCGCCCGGGGACTAAGCCTCGTTCTATAACTAATAATAAATAAGGAGGAGGCATCCGCACAGAGCCTCCTCCTTAATCCATTTCCCCACACCACTATGAAAAAAACTCTTCTCACACTACTTGCACTTGTCTCGCTGACAGCCGCAGCACAGTCGAAGTTCGGATACGTAAGCTTCAGCGAAGTAATGAAAGCCTTGCCCGAATACCCCGTTGTGGAAAAAGACCTCGGTAACCTCCAGGCAAACTGCGAGAAAGAAATCGCTCTCGCAGAGAAAGATATCAACCAGCGCTACTCAGAGTATATCGACGGACAGGAAAGCTTCCCGCAGATCATCAGAGTGAAGCGCCAGAAGGAACTTCAGGAACTCATGGAGAAAAGCCTTACCTTCAAGCAGGAAGCCACCAAGACGCTGCGCGATGCAAGAGAGGAAATGATGCAACCCTTGCGCAACAAGGTGAGCGAGGCAATACAGAAAGTATGCGAAGAGGGAGGATACGACTTCATTGTCGACACCGACAAGCAGGCTTACCTCGCTATCAATAAGAAAAACGGATTCGACGTCACCGCTTCGGTAAAGAAACAGCTGGGCATAGAGTAACGGCAGCTGACTTCCGCTTGTCATCCTATCCCTTGCCCCGCAAGGCATCTACAGAAACCAAAACACTAATATCATGCTACAACCCGGACCCATCGGAATCTTCGACTCCGGATACGGAGGTCTGACAATCCTGTCGCAAATTCGCAGTCTTCTGCCCGAATACGATTACCTCTATTTGGGAGACAACGCACGCACGCCCTACGGCACCCGCTCGTTTGAGGTAGTTTATGAGTTTACCTCGCAAGCAGTCGAAACTTTGTTCGAAATGGGCTGCCAGCTGGTGATACTTGCCTGCAACACCGCTTCGGCGAAGGCACTCCGCAGCATTCAGCAGCTCGACCTTCCCAAAAAGGAACCTCAGAAGAGGGTTCTCGGCATCATCCGCCCGACTGCTGAGGCTCTGGATTCGCTTACGCAGACACGCCACGTGGGAATCCTCGCAACGGCAGGTACTATCAAATCGCAGTCCTATCCCCTTGAAATCAAAAAACTGTATCCCGATATCACCGTATCGGGAGAAGCATGCCCGATGTGGGTTCCTCTTGTGGAAAACAACGAAGGGCAGTCGGAAGGGGCAGATTTCTTCGTGAAGAAACACGTTGACAATCTTCTGCAAAAAGATAGCGAAATAGATACGATTATTCTGGGGTGCACGCATTATCCTCTTCTTTACGACAAAATCCGTAAGTACACACCCGAGCATATAAAGATTGTCACTCAGGGAGAATATGTCTCGCGCAGTTTGAAAGACTATTTGGAGCGTCATCCCCAGATAGATGAGCTTTGCACAAGGGGCGGGACTTGCCAGTTCCTCACTACCGAGTCGTCTGATATCTTCCGCCAAAATGCAAGCATCTTCCTTGATGAACCCGTAAAGGTGCGTTCCATATCTCTAAAATAGAGTTTCTATTACAAAAGGAAATAATGAAATTGCGCTGGGAATCCTTCAAAAAAGGTTCTCAGCGCTTTACTTAGATAAAGGAATAGACAATAAGGAAGAAAAAATCTACAGCGTTACAGCACGATAGCATGCTCCTGGAAGAGGACGAACCAATCCTTTCATCTCAAGATTGAAAAGCATTGAGCGAAGCCTGTTGATTGGTATGTCGGCTTGCAGCATAAGGCTATCGATATGGATGCCGTCTTCATTCTTACGGATTATTTCCATAACCATCGTCTCTTCTGAACTAAGATCCATTTCGGGAAACAGCTGCTTTTGAACGCCTGCAGTATCCGAAGCGGAGGTTTCCCAATTCATACCTTTCAGGAAATCCTCAGCCGAGCAGATTAAAGCAGCACCGTTGTTTTGAATAAGGGCATTACATCCGCGTGAATTCTCGTCGCTGATTCTTCCCGGGAATGCAAAACACTCACGTCCGTAGTTCAAAGCAAAATCAGCAGTAATGAGTGAGCCTCCCTTCTGCGCCGATTCTACAACAACTGTTGCGTCTGCCAAACCAGCAATAATCCTATTCCGTTTCACAAAGTTTTGACGCTCGGGGGTAGTGAAGCTCATGAATTCCGTTACCAATCCTCCCTGATGGATCATCTCGCTTGCAACGCTCCTATGTGTAGAAGGATAAATCCTATCTAACCCGTGTGCGAGAACTCCGATTGTGGGAAGGTTGTTTGCCAAAGCGGCACGATGGGCAGCAACGTCGATGCCATAGGCAAGCCCGCTTACAACAAGAGTGTTAGGGCATAGTTTTGTCAAATCGCTTACGAAAGCGTCGCAAATGTCTCTGCCGTAGTTTGTTGCCCTGCGGGTTCCGACGATACTCACAATGTGCTTGGAGTTCAGATCGGCATTCCCGTAAGTGTAGATAACAAGAGGAGCATCCTCACATTCCCTTAAACGCGAAGGATATTCCTTATCGTTAATTGTAAGGCAGCGGATGTGATTCTTCTCGATATACCGTATTTCCTCTTCCGCCCGTTTCAGTGCCGCAGGGTAGTCAAGAGCAGAAATTAAGGAAGACCGAACCCCCGGAATTCTTTCCGAGAGCTCGGTCCTGTTTTCATAGACGGCTTTTGCCGTTCCCATTCCTTCGACTAACCGTCTGCCCAAGATGACGCCCACATGAGGCGTGCATGTCAAAGCTAACAGAGCGTGCAGTTCGTCAGAAGGATTCATCGGAAACTATTCGTCGATAGTTAAAGCTTTGCCAGAGCGGCAGCGTACTTAACGAACTCGACGTCTTTCTTTGCCTTCTCAAGCAGCGTACGATCGAGGGCAACAGCCTTTGCCAGGTTCTCAGCTACCTCGTTTGCCTTGTTGGTACGAGCACCGAGGATGGCTTTCAGATAGTAGGTATAGGCGTCAGCAGCCTCGATGTCGTTGAGAGTGCTCTTTGCCTTCGTGTAATCTTTAGCCATAATCTGAGCGAGGGCTGCAGCATTGGATTTGGTGTCACCGAAGGTGGATGCAGCACGAGCGTACTGTCCCTGAGCGATGTAGAGGTTGCCCAGAGCAGCAGCGTTGTCAACAGCATCAGCACCCTTAGCCAGATAAGCCTCAGCCTCTGCGCGGTTACCCTTGAGCAGCTCCATCAAACCGAGGTTGGTGTTTGCCTCAGCAGCATTGGGGTTAGCCTTGATAGCCTTCTCCAGATAGGTCTTGGCTGTGTCGTAGTCGCCTTTCTGATAAGCCAGCTGGGCGATGTTGTTGTAAGCACGATAATCGTTGGGATAGAGGTCGATGGTCTTCTTGTAGATTTCCTCTTTCTTGGCGTTGTCGTTCACCAGAGTAGCAGCATAGAGCAGCTCGTCAACGCTCAGCACGGAGGGAGTAGCCTTGTAGGCATCCAAGATTTCGTCATCGGAACGTCCGATAAGCTGATAGTTGATGGTGAGACGTGCACGACGCAGCTGGGGCAGGATTTCGTCTGCCAAGTCGGAATAAACGGAAGAGATGTTCTTGATTTCACGCTCACGGGTTTCGGGATCTTTGTACATGGAGAGCACGCGAAGGATGAGGTCCTTGTCTTCGATGTTTGAAGCGGAAACCAGCTCCTGGAAGCCTTCCCAGTCCTCAGCGGTGTACTTGGTGTCGACGTCGGTGGAGACTTTTGTCTTCTTCAGCTGTTCGTTGACATAGGAGACAGCAGTCTTCTGACGGTTCTGAGCCAGACGATCGTTGAGCGATACATCACCATCGGGAGAAGCGTAAGCAGAAACCTCTACGTTTTCGAGGGCGAGGTTCTTGGTGTCGGCCTTGATCTCCTTCAGTTTCTCGGTGAAAGCCTTGATGTCGGCAGACTTCAGCTCGCTTGAGCGAAGGTTAGCCTGCTGGATAAGGAACATGATGTTGGCCTGCTTAGCCTGCTCGATGATGCGCTGGAAGGCATCCTCAGCATAAGCGGGCTTGGTGGAAGCGGCTGTTGCGAGGTAGAGCTCGCCCGTTGCCAGCACACCGTCGGCAACCTTCACGTCGGGCAGCGACTTCGACTTGCTGCCTACGCGCAGAACGGGACGGAGGTAGAGCTCCGACTTGGCCATAGCGGGGATGTAATCGTAGTTGGCCTTCATGGTCACGTTGCTGCCGTTCTTGTAAGAGATGGTCTGGTTGTTACCTTCAACCTTCTCGCCCTGGAATGTGTAAGGCTCGCTGGTAGCCTCGCCACCTTCGTACTTCAGCACGGGAGTAACGGTGAGGACGGCTTTCTTGGCAAAGAACTTTGCGGGGAACGTTCCGTGCATTGTGACGGGAACTTCACCGTTGACAGCCTCGAGCACTTCGGGAGACACAGTGAAATAATCAGCAGCAAGCTGGTTCATCTTGTTGCTGCAGGAGCAGAGAGCCACGAGGGCAACTGCTACCAAAGAAAAATACAACTTTTTCATTTTCAGTATAAATTGATTAAGTAAACAAAAATTTCCCTTATGAGCATGCAAAGTTACGACAACGAAGCTGAAAAAGCAAAAGTTTTCAGCTATTTATTTTAAAAAGGAGTAAGCATTTTTTCTTATCGCTGTGAGCCACACTCAACGTTGTTGTTTAACTCTACAGATTTATCCTTTAACTCTACGGAATTATTGTTAACAATAATTTTTTATAGTTTAACTTCGCGGGGGATAGCAACGGAGGAAGAACGAAGATTAAAAAAATAATTGTGATTTATTTTGTTCTCTACTCGGCTCACCATACCTTTAACCTTCGGTTTTAGATACTCACGCTCGGGAATGAAAAGAAATAGGTTTTTCTTTTGCATTCCTCTCGCTTATTCGTATCTTTGTAGCCAGAATAAAAGAAAGCACTTGCTTTTCCTTTGACAATGAATACCCTCAAGCTCTCTGTCTGTCAGCTGAAGTCTATTGCCTTCTGCCTGCTGTCCGCCGCCTTTTTATTCTCTTGCTCGCAGCCTTCCCCCGTGCGCGAGCAGCTCTCGAGGGCCGAGCAGGTGATGGAGACGGACTCCCGCGCTGCCGCTCTGGTACTCGACAGCATCGATGCCTCCACTCTGCGCGGGGAGGAGGCTGCGCTCTTCGCCCTGCTCAAGACGCAGGCAGACTATAAGAGCCGCATACGCCTCACCTCCGACTCTCTTCCTCTGATTGCCACAGGCTACTACGGCACGCGTCGCAAGACAGAGTGTGCCGCCCTTTCGCAGTACTACCTCGGTTGCACCTACGGCGACATGAATCGAGACTTGGATGCTATCGACGCCCTGCTCCGCGCCACTACGCTCTTTCCCGATACCACAAACAAGTACTTCGCCTACAGCCTTTTCGAGTTGGGGAAACTATATCTTAAACATGAAAAAGAAAAGGAAGCTCTTGATGTGTTCCAGCGCTATCGACTATCCAATGTCTGTGAAACTGATTCCACTAACATAGGTTATGTGGACATGTTTATGGGAAGAGCCTTTCTTTATTTAGAAAAAGGAGAGCAAGCTGAAACCTGTTTCCGCAGAGTACTGGAAAACACACATCTGAATAATATCTTCCATAAAAATGCAACATTCCAGTTAGCAAAACTCTATGCTTTTCTGGACAAGGATTATGACAAAGCAAAGCCATACATAGAGGAGGCCCTCCTTAGTTATAAACAGAAAGAAGATGTCGGAGCTCTTTTCTTGCTGAAAGGAAACCTGTTCTTCCGTGAGAATAAGATTGACTCGGCTTTTTGGTACTACAATAGGGTGTTGGAATGTAAGGAAGACACAAGAACTTTTTGTCAAACTTACGAAAAATTGATAGAGTCATCTCTCGCATTAAACAAGACAGATTCTCTTGGTGCATATTTCCGGAACTTTGTGGCTCTTTCTGATTCCGTCTATGCTATTAGACAAACCAAGGAGATAGCAGAAATCGAGGATAGTCACTTTGTTGAGCTTCACGATAAGGAGCTGGAGGCCCGTCATCGGCGTTTTCTTTTGTGGGTAGGATTGTTTGTCGTCGTGTTACTTATGGGAGCCATTATCGCCTATCTGCTTGCAGACCGCAGGCGGAAAGCCGAAAAACTCAGATACGAGAATGCTCTGGATGCCATCCGTCAGCGGCAGGTGGAGCAACTGACGCAGGAGGAAGACAAAGCTCCCGATGTGGCAGGATATACGGAGGAACCAGACGAGGAAACAGCACTCAGCAATGCAGGTACGGAGGGGACATCGCCGTTTGTTGCCCTCCAACGGGAACGCATCACACTCTATCGACAGCAATATGCAAAGAGCAGATGGGCACGCTATTTCGGCAATCACCACTCGGAGATAAAGTCTGGAAGCAGGTACATGACGGAGGAGGATGCAGAAGCGTTCCTGTCGTACCTCAATGCCCTGTTCACCGACGTCTTCATGGATATGCTGAACGACAATCCAGGCCTCACGCGTCAGGATATGGAGTATTGCGCTATGGTGATGCTCGGATTGGAGACAAACCAGATAGCCTAT